>JBGOTQ010000126.1:0-18685 GCA_041476565.1 Terriglobia bacterium
ACTCCCTCACAAGTCAACCATTCCGGAACCGGGGCCCATCCCACGTTGGCGGGGTAGGAACTCCACCGGAAGGCCCGCAATTGCCCCATACGACCCTGCACGGCCTGCCGATTCACCGCCTGACCCACTTCCCCGCCGCCAGCCTCTCCGGTGCTTCTTGTCCAGGGCCTGTCGGCCCGTCCGGATCGGATTCATGTGCACATAGCGGCTCAGTTCCAATCCCCACCGCTCGGCCTCCACCACAATGGATTTGAATCGCCCCTCGAGCAGATGCCCGAACCTTTGATGTCGGCGGTTAAACCACTGGCTGTAACTCACATTCAACCACTGCATCGCCCGGCTCAAATTCCCTTCGCGGGGTTCCAGGATCAAATGATAGTGGTTATTCATTAAGACATAAGCATAGAGGCGGACCCGGTAGCGTCCTACCATGGCTCCCAGTTGGGTCAGAAGGCGCTCTCGATCGCCATCGTTCCGGAAAATGCCCCAACGCTCGTTACCCCCAGCCGTGACGTGATACCAGGCTCCCGGCACGTAGATCCTCAAGGGTCGAGCCATAGTGCCCTCCTTTCCCTCGGTCCCCCCCAATCATATCGCCGCCGTCAGCATCGGAAAGATAGTGGCCTCTTGTCTACAGAATAATGAGATTTGACCCTAGAATGTCTCTCTCTTCTTTGCGCTCGCCAACTGCTATTGCGAGGCGAACAACCTTGACCTCTCACCAGAAGTTGACACTGGCAGCGGAAAGATCGATTTCAAGCTATCCCACGGTTTTGATGCTCGGGTGCTGGTAGAGGTCAAGCTGTCGACGAACTCCAAGCTCTTGTCTGGTTACCGCACGCAGCTGGAGACGCACAAGAAGGCTGAACGAACGACCCGTGCTGTCTATCTTGTTATAGATGTTGGCGGCCTTGGCTCGAAGCACAAGCGGCTGATCACTGAGCGGAATGCAGCGCAGGCGCGTCGGGAGCCACTTTCCGACCTTGAACTCGTTGATGGGATCATCAGGCCGACAGCAAGCAAGCGATGAGCGCAAATTGATCACTGCGGTTGCACAACATCGTTAGCCTCAAGCCGCATCTTTATTGGCGTGGACGCGGCTTAGCGTGATTGCGTTAGGCCTATTGAGAATATGACCCTCGAACAAGTGAAACGGCCCTGCCTGTACGCAGCTATCGGTGCAATCTCCTTTTGGAGTCCAGACATGCTCATCCATGCGATCGTCGGAAAGAGATTCTGCGGCACACATGCTCAGCTTCTGACATTTCTAATGCCCGCCTCCACGATCACCAGTTTAATACTACTCAGCAAAACTTCTTGCTTGCGGTATCAAGCACTCATCGGTTCATCTATGCTGGCAGGGATATGGTTACTTGGTGGATTCGCAATCGTCACTAGTCGAAGCTTTTCAGGCGGGGGATTTGCCTAGGCCGAAGGATTAGTCGTTGCTCTTCTAGGAGTCCTTCCGCCGTACACGTTGATTATGTCCACTTACGACGGCTCTCTGGGTGCTCTCTTACTAGCTTCAGGTTGTCTGGGGGTCGTGATTCTTCGAAGGGTATTCAAGGTCTAGGCGAAGCCTTTTCGTGAAGGCCTAACCCCGCAACGGATCGCATCCTTCGCTAGGGCGGCGCCTTTCCAAAATCCACTTCCCGCTTTACGAATGTCGGTTCTCTTTCTAAACTAATCTCGTTCTGGCGCGAGCGCCGCCTGTCCGCCGATGCAGGAGAAGAGGCAGCAAAGAAAAAGGGGCCGCACTTGACTTTTTGACTTTTCGATCAATTCGGGAAAATAAACTCCTAACAATTCCACGGCACCGGACGTGCAAAGAGCGCGCGCCGGTAAGGGGCGGCGTTTGGCTGCAATGGAGGTATCAATGATAGTTACAACAGGCAATGACATTGCTGGCCGCACAATTAAGACCTATCTCGGCGTCGTACGGGGGATCGTCGTTCGCTCCCCCAACATTGCTCAAGGACTTATGGGCGGGCTTAAGCAACTCGTGGGTGGCAACATCGAATCTTACGCCACTGTTTGTGAGAAGGCGCGTCAGGAAGCCTTTGACCGAATGGTTAAGCACGCCGAAGAGATGGGTGCCGATGCCGTGATTGCGGTCAGATATGATGCCACCGAGTTTGCCCAAGGCGTAACAGAGGTCTTAGCCTATGGTACGGCGGTCAAAATTGGGTAGAACTCTCAGGCTGACAGTTCGCTGTGCGTTCGCTCCGGCGCGCTCAGAATTGATCCAATTTCTAAGGCAAGCAGAGGGCAACAGGGTCGGACCAAGCAATTGGACTGATTCCTTTTTAGATCGCTGTAAGAACAGGCCGAATTTTCGCTTTAAGACTCCTTTGTTGAGTATAGAATGGGGCCTTTAAGGAGACGACTTCACCCTGTCTTTCGAATTATCGTGCCCGTTGATGTGGACTGTCAAATGCGGGGACGGAAGACAGCTTAATTAGGCTTTCTTGAGGGCAAAAAGGATTGATTAAGCCTTGAAAACAGGCTCTTGGGGAACCAAACTCTCCATCCTAACAACTCAATCCAGCGGAAGGCGTCTCCGCCGCTGATTTCAATCATTTGCCATCATCAGGAGGGCCCATGAAGAAAGTCGATCTCAAGGTGGAGTTGAAGCACCTGTATCAACCCTCAGCCAAAGAGGTTGTCCAGGTCGATGTTCCAACCATGAATTACTTGATGGTAGATGGCGAGGGTGACCCCAACACCTCGAAGACATTCTCCGATGCTGTTGAAGCCCTGTTCGCCGTTTCCTATGCCATCAAGTTCAGGGTCAAAAAGGGGCCGTCTGCAGTTGACTTCGGAGTCATGCCGCTGGAAGGACTTTGGTGGACCGACGATATGTCGAAGTTCACAACGACGGACAAGTCCAACTGGAAATGGACGATGATGATCATGCAGCCTTCCTTTGTCACACGGGAAATCATCGATAGTACGATTCCCGATGTGAAGAAGAAAAAGAAACTAACGGCCATTTCCAAGATACGTCTGGAAGCCTTGTCGGAGGGCAAGTGCGCGCAAATCATGCATATCGGCCCGTTCTCCGAAGAAGGGCACGATTGAGAAGGTACACCAGTTCATTGACTCTAGAGGCAGGCGGACTGGAAAACACCATGAAATTTACCTAAGTGATGTTCGGAAGGTTGATCCAGCGAAATGGAAAACCGTCATCAGGCAGCCGATGCAATGATGGTCGACATTGCCTTGAGCCTTCGTTCCGGCGCGCTTAGGACTAATCCCATTTCTGAGGCAAGCAGTGCGCCCGTGAATATAATAGAAGTCTAAAGGGCCGCCCCCTAACCAGCGCGCTGGAACGGAGCCGCTCTGCCGCGGCCCAACGGCCGTCCACCTTCGGACCCATTTCGCTTAGCGCCGAGGTTGGTTCGTTCGGTCTCCCCAGACCTCGTATCCAGATGAACCAACCTCCTTCGGAGGAAGTTGAAACGTGGTCTCTAATTATCTTACTTTTCTCGCCCTCTGCTTGGCAGGCCTGATGATCCGTACCAGCTATGAGCTGCTTAAAAAAGCTGGCAGAGCAAATGCGAAAAGCACAATCATATTTGCCGGTTTTGATTGTTATTCTCCTTACCACGCACAAGCCCTGGTATGGTTAGAATAAACAAGAGCTGATTTTGCCCAGCCCCTGGGTGTCCCAATCACTCTCCACGCGGAGATTTTATTATGTTCGAGCCTCTCGCCATAACGCTACTTCCTGTTCTGTTCCTGATTGTCTTGTTTGGTGGAGAGGAACGATTTCGACGCAGAAACATCGATATGGGTGGGGAGTCACCAATTGACAAAAGGATTTTTCTCACTAGTAAGTATGCAATTCTTGTTTTATGGGGGGCTATGGTTTTGCATGGCTGGGGTATAAGCCTCTCTTTCATGAAGGTGCCGGAGACATTGAAAGGCGTTTCTTTGTGGTTATGGGTATCAGGATTTACTCTTTTGTTCGCGGGGCGGCTCGGGCTGGGAAATTCTTTTCGGATAGGCTCTCCCAAAGAAAGTACTCATTTGAAAGTAGACGGGCTGTTTAGATTCAGCCGCAACCCTATGTATCTTGGTGTGTATGCAACCCTTCTGGCATCTGTCCTGTACACACTGAACCCAATATTGTTTCTAGTTGGAATATTTATTGTGGTTATTCACCACCGAATAGTTCTGGCAGAAGAGCAGTATTTGCTAAGAGCTTTTAGTGAAGAGTATGTGAATTATTGCAGTCGTGTTAGACGCTATCTATAGAAGTCCCCAGTCATTTGAGAATTTCAGCACGTTCGAAGTTCATAGGGTAAAGCGGCCCAACACGCGGTTCGAAATGCCCGCCGCCAAAGGCGCGGCGGCACTTCAGCGTGGGCGTTCGGCTTCAAGTCAAAGAGCGTTCTTATAGACTGCGGGGTTGGTCCGGCTTTCAAAATAGAATGGGATTAGAATGACAAGACTGAAGGGATAGCTCAAAATGAATAATAGATTCCTCCTCACGTTTGTTCTCCCTTTGCTCCTGAGGATCAACGCTCACATTTCCGGAAATCCTCCAGCACTGACCCTCTCCTGGCAGCACAATATTCTGACGATTGCCGGTGAACGACTGCCCGGGAAGGAGATGAAAATCTTATACCTGGAGGCGTATTGCCGACCCAACTCGCAGACCACCGACTGGGTCACACATACGGTTATTGGTCACCAGACCAAACTGATTTCAATCAGCGCGGATCACACGCAACTCAAACTCCAGTGCACGCTCAATGATGGTGTCGTCGTGGATCATTTAATTACAGCGCGGCCCGATGAGGTGGACTTTCGTCTGCTGGCCCACAATCCAACCGCAAAGGACTCGGAAGCGCATTGGGCGCAATCCTGCGTTCGGGTCGGGGAGTTCACGGGACTGGGTGACCCCAACAAACAGGAGACCTACGCCTATCTGAAGAAGTCCTTTGTCTTTATCGACGACCACCTCTCGCTGATGCCAACCAAGGACTGGGCGACTGAAGCTCGATATACGCCTGGTCAGGAGTGGGCGGCACCGGGTGTGCCTCGGGCAGATGTTAATCCCCGACCCCTCAACCCGCACATCCCCAGCAACGGGCTGATCGGCTGTTACAGTGCGGACGAGAAAATGATTTTTGCGACAGCATGGGAGCCGTATCAGGAATTGTTCCAGGGCATTGTTACTTGCCTACATAGTGATTTTCGCATCGGAGGACTCAAACCGGGCGAGAGGAAACCCATCCGCGGCAAGATATACTTTGTGCCAAACGACGTACGGGCGTTGCTGGAGCGGTACGCCAAGGACTTTCCGGAACAAGTAAACCGGAAGTGAACGGGCAACCCCCATAACAGGAATTGCGGCTGTTGGGGTTTTCCTAAGAAGGCACAATCTGTGGTTGTGTTGTAAAGATGAACAGATTTACACATGCGCTGGCAACGGAGACCTTCAGCTGTTCCATAGCCTCATCCACCCCTGATGCGCCACTCGTTAGGAGTTAGAAGGTGTGAAGAAATGCGCCCGGTGTGGGCACCGGGCCTCCATCGCGCGTAGAAGCCCTTTGGAATCATGTAGGCCGTTGAGGCTTTCTCAAAGCTTGTGGTTTTCTCAAAACCGCAACCTCACATGGCGTTTAGCAAGAATTCTGAATTTTTGCACACCTCTTACCTGTTAGCAGCACTCGATTCCAGACAGATATGATGAAGGTACTTGAGAAGATGCATCGTTGTGAATGGGCTCGTACTGCGATCCTGATTGCCTATCATGATGGGGAGTGGGGTGTACCGGTTCGCGATGATCGATCCCTCTTCGAGTTCCTGGTCTTGGAAGGTATGCAGGCTGGGCTGAGCTGGGAGACTATCTTGAGGAAGCGTTGCAGCTTCCGAGCTGCATTCGATTATTTCGATGCTCATGCTATGGCAGCTTATGACCAAGGCAAAGTCAGAGAGTTGCTTGTAAATCAGAGTATCATCCGGAATCGATTAAAGATTGAGGCTGCTATTCAGAACGCCAAATCCTTCCTCGCTGTGCAGAAGGAGTTCGGCAGCTTCGACGAGTACGTCTGGAGATTCATGCGTGGTGGACCGAAGCAGAACAAGTGGAAATCCCCTGACGATGTTCCCGCTCAAACACTTGAATCCAACGAGCTGAGTAGGGATTTGCGGCGATACGGGTTCAAGTTCGTAGGTCCGACAATCTGTTATGCCTTCATGCAAGCAGTGGGAATGGTCAATGATCACCTTGTAGATTGTTTCCGGCATAAGGCGGTCAGGGCACTGGCCTGATTGCGATAACCCACATCACGCGCTAACCGAGGGCCGATGGCAGAGACAACCCACGTCGGCCCACACAGTAGCATTTCCTGAAAATGAGTAGCAGCTTGGTTTGGGCTGCTCAGCCCTAGCGTTGGGCTGCTGTCGGGAGCTTGGGTATCCAACTCCGATGAACTAACCGCAGAAACGCCAAGACGCAGAGAATAATTCCGGTTGAGGATGTCGCAGGTGAACGAAGGTAAACAGGAAGTGCAGGCAGGATTGGTACACCGGATTTCGACCTGGCAAGTCAGGAGATCCAAGCCGGAAGGTTCTTTAAGCTGTTTTCTTTGAGTCTGAGTACATTGGTGTGGAGAGATCCGGTTTGAGAGAATGTCTACAATTACCGCGAACCGGCTACCCTCCTCTGAACGTGGCCACCAGGTAATCCCGATTCAACTGCGCGATGAAATCGAGGCTGATCTCCTTGGGGCAGACCGCTTCGCAGGAACCGATGCTGGTGCAGTTTCCAAAGCCCTCCGTATCCATTGCCTTGACCAGATTCAAAGCCCGCCGATCTTTCTCCACAGCTCCCTGAGGAAGATATTTCAAATGGGCCACTTTGGCTGCCACAAACAATACAGCCGAGGCATTCTTACAAGCAGCGACACAGGCACCGCAACCGATGCAGGCTGCAGCGTCCATGGCTCGCTCGGCCTTGTCTTTGGGAACGGGGATGGCGTTGGCTTCGCAGGCTTGACCCGTGGAAACAGAAATGAAGCCCCCAACCTGGATGATTCGTTCGAAGGCGCTTCGATCGACAATCAGGTCTTTAATCACCGGGAACGGCCGAGCGCGCCAGGGTTCAATCACGACTGTCTCACCATCTCGAAAGTGCCGCATATGAAGCTGGCAGACGGTTGTGCCCTTGTGACCGCCGTGAGGGATGCCGTTGATCACCAGCGAACACATCCCGCAAATGCCTTCCCGGCAATCGGAATCGAAAGCAATGGGTTCTTCACTTCGCAAAATAAGGTCCTGGTTGACCACATCCAGCATTTCCAGGAATGACATGTCGGGGACAACGTTGCGGGCTGGATATTCCACAAACTTGCCGGGTGTCTGGGCGTTCTTCTGTCGCCACACTCGCAAGGTGAGATTCATTACTTATAGCTCCTTTGGGCCAAATGGACCTCTTCGTACGTCAAAGGCTCCTTATACATCAGTGGCGCCTCGTCCCCACCCTGGTATTGCCAGACCGCTACATGGGCAAAATCTGCGTCGTTTCGCAATGCCTCGCCCTCTTCGGTTTGATATTCCGTGCGGAAATGGCCGCCACACGATTCATTACGCGTGAGGGCATCTCGACAGATCAATTCCGCAAATTCCATAAAATCGGCCACCCGGCCTGCCTTTTCGAGTTCCAAGTTCAGATCCCCGCCCTCCCCCGTCACAGTAACGTTTTCCCAGAACTCTGCACGCAGTTCCGGGATACGCTTCAAGGCCCCCTCAAGCCCTTCGGAATTTCTAGCCATTCCGCAATATTCCCACATGAGGTGACCCAACTCACGGTGGAAGGAGGTGACGGTTCGCTGGCCTCGAATCGCGAGCAGATTTCTGATTCTCGATTTGACCTCTTCTTCGACCTTTTGGAACTCCGGATGAGTCGTGAGGACTTGTGACTGTTTGGTCGATGCGAAATAGTGACCTATGGTATAAGGCAGGATAAAGTAACCGTCTGCCAGACCCTGCATCAATGCGCTGGCCCCCAACCTGTTTGCGCCATGATCTGAGAAGTTGGCTTCCCCAATGACAAAGAGCCCCGGGATATTGCTCATCAGGTGGTAATCCACCCATAAACCGCCCATGGTGTAATGAGCCGCCGGGTAAATGCGCATGGGTGACTCGTAACCGTTTTCTCCTGTAATCCGCTCGTACATTTCAAAGAGATTGCCGTATCGTTCGACAATCGTCTTTTTGCCCAACCGCCTGATCGCATCGGCAAAATCGAGGTACACGCCGCGACCGCCCGGACCGACGCCACGGCCCTCATCACAGACTTCCTTGGCAGCCCGGGAAGCAATGTCACGAGGAGCCAGGTTCCCGTAACTAGGATACTTTCGCTCCAAGAAATAATCCCTATCCGCCTCCGGAATCTCCCGAGGCAGATGCTTGTCTTCTTTGTCTTTGGGAACCCAGACTCGCCCATCATTGCGCAACGACTCTGACATCAGTGTCAGTTTCGACTGATGATCCCCGCTGACCGGGATGCAAGTGGGGTGAATCTGGGTAAAACAGGGATTAGCAAAACCGGCGCCTCGCTTATAGGCACGGTAAATGGCCGTTACGTTGCATCCGATGGCATTAGTGGAGAGGAAAAACACGTTGCCGTAGCCACCAGTGGCCAAGACAATGGCATCAGCCGTGTGGGAAGTGATCTTTCCACTAATCAAGTTGCGCACGACAATCCCTCGCGCGCGACCTTCCACCACCACCAGATCGACTATCTCTGCCCGTGGGTACATCTTCACTTGTCCCAACCCAATTTGTCGAGATAACGCCTGGTATGCGCCCAACAACAATTGTTGCCCAGTTTGGCCGCGCGCGTAAAAGGTCCTGGAGACCTGGGCGCCGCCGAACGACCGGTTGGCGAGCAAGCCTCCGTATTCCCGGGCAAATGGCACGCCTTGAGCCACGCACTGGTCAATGATATTGACACTGACTTGTGCTAACCGGTAGACGTTGGCTTCGCGCGAACGGAAGTCACCTCCCTTGATAGTGTCGTAGAAGAGCCGGTAGATGCTGTCGCCGTCATTCGGATAATTCTTAGCTGCATTCATTCCCCCCTGAGCTGCGATGCTATGGGCCCGTCGCGGACTGTCCTGGTAGCAGAAACACTCTACGCCGTACCCCAACTCCGCCAGCGAAGCCGCAGCTGAGGCCCCTGCCAGTCCCGAACCAACAATAATGACCCTGAACTTCCGCTTATTGGAGGGATTGACTAGCTTCATCTCCAAGCGGTATTGGTCCCACTTCTTCTCGAGGGGGCCGGAGGGAATTCTTGGATCCAGATTCATAACTCGCAAATCTCGAGGACTCAAAGTGACTTAGAACTCAAGGTCCCGCACGTCCACTGGCCGCCCTGACCGACTGGGAGGACAACGCCTTCTGAATCGTCTGCCCCGAAGATACTGCCACCGCCCGATAAGGGACTTCCCTGACCACACCAGCCAGAACAGCAAGCGGGATGGAGGTGTTTCCAATAAAAATGAGAACTGCTGCTGTCTTCGCAAATCGGTCGACCAGCGTCCACGTTCTCCTGCGAATCCCCAGAGATTGGAACGTGCTGCTGACACCATGGCTCAAGTGCAGGCAAAGCAAGGCCATCGAGAGAACATAGAAGAACGCAACCAAAGGATGTGAGAAACCTAGCACCATCATGCTATAAACGTCGTGCCGTCCCTGAGCATCCCGCAACTCCATGTATTCCGGATTGGTGGCACCAATTGTGAATTGAAGGAGGTGGTAAACCACAAACGAAAAAATCATCAGACCGCTGATTAAGATCGTCCGGGATGCCAGGCTGGACGCCGGAGGTTTTCCAACTGCGTATCGGACAGGACGGGCGCGGCGATTCTCCAATGCCAGCTGAATACCCAGCGTGATGTGGACGAGGACCAGCAACAACAGCCCAATCCGTGCCGTCCACAACAAACCAGGCTTCGATTTCAGGAACTCTGCATAGTGGTTGATGGGGTCGGGTCCCAGAAAGATCTGGAGGTTGCCGAGCATGTGGACAATCACAAACAGGAACAGGCCCAAGCCTGTCACTGCCACCAGGATTTTCCTTCCAACCGATGACATGAATATGTTGGCAACGATACTCATTCGTCCGTAACCCAAACCACTGGAAATCTATGGGGAGAATGATGCAATTTCTGAAGAGTTTTTGCAACTGGGACCGTCAAGCAGGTCCCAGGTGTCAGGTAAAGTCCCACCAAACTGAACTGGGCGGGAAAGTAGGGTCAGGGCATTTGCAGGTTGTCTAAGGTCATCACAATTCTCCATTTCTCTGAGTAGCCTACACCTGACACCCAGCACCTGAAATCTGGTGGCCTCCATTATCCCTCATATTGGCCGACAACCACGATTCCCAGAAGCAGCTCTCCGCCGGGCTTTTGGGGGACCTTGAGCTTCAAAACCCAATGGTTTATGTCATCCTTTTCCAAAGCGGGTTCTTTGACAGAATCGGGAGGGAGTGACAGCAGTAGATTGGCCGGATGATTTGTTCCGGTGGCCTTCCTGCTCAGGGCCACCACATCATTAAAAGTCATCTCAGCATCCGGATCTTTGTTGTCTTCACTTGCCGGGATGAGGAGGAGGAAATCAAGGATCGGCGAGACACCCATATGATTACCATCCTGTGGGATCACAGCATATCGCAGGGTGTATGTTCCCGCTTTAATAGGCTGGCCGCGGTAATCGGTGATCTCAGCTGGGAATTTGATGACGCCCACCAGGGCTCCCATGTGGAGGCTCTGATACTTTGCACCTGCGGCAGCCGGCTTGTTTGGATTCGCGATTTCTTTTCTTGTCCAAATCTCACACAAGACCTTACCGGTGTCATCCAGAATCCTGTAGTCGTCTGACTGCAATGTACTCCCAAGGGCGCTGGATACCCCATCTGCAGCGGATGTTGTCTTTTCCAGCTTGTAGGTAGCTGCCCAGGATTCATTCCCCTGCAGGAACCAAACCAAGACGAAGCCGATCGCAACCAAAAGACGTCTCATCACTATCTATTCTCCGTTACCAAGAAAGTTATTCTTTCTAGATTATCTCAAAATGAGTTGGAGGTTAAGTGGAAAGGTTTAAACAGGTGTGCCACCTATTGGTGGGGGCATTCTTCAACGGCAGTCCTCCCCAAAGATCGCGATCTGGAAGCAGTTAACCAAATGCACATAGGCCGATGCTCCGCCATCCACCGCGATGATACAGAGGCCCAGCACTACCGCCCACAGATTTGTCACATGCCCAATCTAAACCTGCCGGAAGAGGGCCTGATGACGCCAAGTGGAGGTGGCCACTGGCGCCACCGGGAAAAACCCTGCCAAACGCGGGATCCAAATCAGAATTCCAAGGCCTTGTCCTCGCCCGTCCTTGTCACTTCATGGCCACGGCGGACTCACTCTGAGAGAAACTCCCTATGAAAGCACTTCGTCTGTCGGCCAGCTGCCAATTCACATTCAGCCCTGCACCGGTGAATTCATCGAGGAGGGTAAACGCCGGCATCGCATGATCCAGCGCAACAAGTGGCGGATAGTAAGTTAATTCATTGCCACAGAGATGGTCCTTCCCTCCAAGGCAGCGGGTTTCGATCTTCGCTAGGGAGCCGGCTTCCAATTTGGCGCAGCCATGGGGCATACCCTCCCCAATTTCCATTTTAATGGGGGCTGTTTCGAGTTGGACAACGTTCTTCAACAATTCGGGGGCCATCGAAAGGGCAAAACTCTGTAAAGCCGCCTTTTGTTCGGAAGAAGCGCCGGCATCCAAGATTAAGACCGCTTTGGCCGGATAAGGATCGTGGAAAGGGTCTCCAAGTGTAGCACTGGCCTTCACCACTCCCACGACGCTCAAGCCTTTCAATGAAACTCCATTCCAGTTTCCATCCCGAATATGCCAGGCCACGATGGCTTCATCGCCTGCCAAACCCACCTCCGAATTGGCTATACAGGCGCCGGTATAAACGTCAGCACTTCGGGTTTCCAGATAATCGCCAACAATCCCAGAAGCCAGACCAGCAGTAGTACTGGCCAGCGTGAGAATGCCGGCGAGAAACAATATCCTTAATTGAGTCATAGTCGTTACTCCTTCAAAATACAAGTTACCCCTCGACCAATATAGTTTTGGGAAATGGTTATCGTTTATTATAACTTAGGTCAAGAATGGTGTCACTTTCCTTCAGTCTGCCGAGTGTGGTCCAAATTTTTGGGTTCTGGGTGCAAGCAGGAGGGGGGATGCTTCGTCATTCTCCGCGGTCGGTGCAAGTCATCAATCCTGCCGCCCGTAAATTTGTTGGACACCCCAGTCCCGACCTGAATAACCGAAGGATTGAGGGGAGGAATGGACCAGCAGGTAGAATTCATGCGCTGTCCTCTTTGTATCTTGGTGCGTAGCTGGTGAGATATTCGGGCTGAAAAGTGGTAGGGCAACCTGTAGGGGATACTCCAGGCTGGCAGTCGGGAGTATCCCCTAATGAGCCGCGCATCCAAATCGCGCACGAAGGAAAGGCCTCTGCACTCCCTTCAGAATGGTTCCTTAAAGCAACCACGCTCGGGTCGGCAGTTTTCCGGTTCAACCACCTGGCCGTCGGG
The DNA here is from genome assembly GCA_041476565.1 of Terriglobia bacterium. GTDB lineage: Bacteria > Acidobacteriota > Terriglobia > Versatilivoradales > Versatilivoraceae > DATKMG01. The sequence goes on from JBGOTQ010000126.1 coordinate 12,624, forward strand.
ACCCAGCACCGACTGCGTCATAGCGCACCAATAGCTGTTGTCGTAGGCGGGCGGGACGCTGGGATCGGGCTCAGCCTGGTAGAACAGGCTCTTCCAGCGAACGCAGTTGCAGACATCATGTTGCAGCTCCTTGAATCGCTCGTGCATAGTCATGCCCCTCCTTGTGACGCCTTCATGATGGCGCGTTTGACGGCAACCTGGGCCAGTTGAACCTTGTAACCATTCTTGCTCAAGGGGTTCGCCCCACTGATGGCCGCTTTGCCAGCCTCGGCAGCCGCTGCATCGCTGAGGACCTTGCCGGCAAGCGTCTTCTCGGCTTCGGGTGATCTCCATGGAACGGGGGCCACGTGCCCCATAACCACACGGGCGCTCAGGACAGTCTTACCTTTCATTTTCAAAGCAATGGCCGCCGCCGCCAACGGCCAATCCATAGCTTCTCTCTGGCGGACTTCGTAGGCTGCGTTTTTGATTCCCTTAGCTGGAGGGACCAGGATCTCCCCCAGGATCTCGTTGGGTTTCAGGACATATTCCCGTTCACCCTCGCTCTTGGGAGTCACAAAAAACTGCTCGACCGGAACTTCTCTCCATCCGCCAGCTCCGAAGATCCGGACTTTGGCTTCCAGAGCTATCAACGCGGGGGCCAGGCTGGAGGGGTTAACAAAATAGGCAGGGCCGGAATTCCCCAGGATAGCGTGGTATTGATTTTCTCCTTGAGGAATAATCTCCTTCCCATTCGCATCCTTTGGGAAGTATCCCAGGCCCGTGCGGAAGTACCAGCAGCGAGGACGTTGGCACAGGTCGCCTCCCACTGTTCCAAAGTTGCAAACCTGACTGCTGCGCACCCCCTCTGCGGCCTGAACGAGCGAGGGGTATTCTGACTTGAGAGCGGCATTCTCGATCAATTCAGTTAGAGTGACAAGGGCACCTAAGCGAAGACCGGTGGCTCCAGCATAGTGAATTCCCTGAAGTTCCTTGATGTCCTTGATGTTCACCAGCCGCCTGGGAGTCGTCTGGTAGTCTTTCATGAGGCTTAGCAAATCGGTTCCACCTGCCAAGATCTCAGTCTCTCCCCACTCACTGCCCAGGAGGCTGACAGCCTGTTCCTTGGTGGTGGGACTGGCAAATTCAAACGCGTTCATTAGGCGAGCCCTCCTTTCATCTCAAGTGCTGCCAGGACGCGGGCGGGAGTATAGGGCAACCGTGGAACCCGCACGCCAATGGCATTGGCTACGGCGTTGCCGATGGCAGCGCCTGGGGAAATGACTGGCGGCTCACCCAGGCCGATGACACCTCGGCCGTCCTGTTCGGGATCCTTCCACATATGTACCACCAGTTCACCAATATCGCCAAGGCCTGTGAGCTTGTAGAATTCCATATTGGCATTTAACTGCCGACCGGAACTGTCGTCCATGACACGCTCTTCAAACAGGGAGTAACCAATCCCCATAATCATGGCGCCATAACACTGGCTTTCGGCTGTCTTTTCGTTGATGATCAACCCGCAATCCTGAACAGCAACGAACTTGTTGATCTTGACGATCCCGGTTTCCGTGTCCACAGAAACGTCTGCCATTTGAGCCCCGCCAACACCGCTGTTGATTAGGTTCCCAGGACCGGGGTTTTTTCCACTCACGGTAATGGAGGTGACCCCAAGTTTAGCTGTCGCCTGCTTCCAGGTAAGACTCTTGGCTGGATTTCCTTTGACCTGGATTTTACCTCCTATTGCTTCCAGCTGGGAAGCGTCTCCACCCAGCGAGGGTGCGACTTTAGCAAACAGATTCTCCAAGGCCAGCAGCGTGCCTCGGCGTGTCGCCGAACTGACCCCGCCAACCGTCGTGCTCCCACCGGACGCGCCGGAGTCCGGATAATCAGGAGCCCGCCCAATATTCACCTTGATCGCGCTGACGGGCAAGCCGAAGGTCTCTGCTGCAACCATCGCGATGACCGTGCGGGTCCCGGTACCCAGGTCCTGGCTCCCGATGTCAACCGAAACCGTCCCATCGGGATTGATGATAACCCGAGCTTCGCTGTCATGTCCGCGGCCACCCCAAGTATGGATCGACAGGCCAACTCCTTTCTTGATGTGCCCTGGCGTCGGGTCTCCGCGCGGATGCCACTTCTTTTTCCATTCAATCAATTCGGCTGCCTTCAGGAGCTCCTTGCGATAGAGTTCAGACCTTTCCCCCGTCAGGCCAATGTTCTTGATGAAGAATTCCAACGAATCCATGCCGAGCTTGGCGGCCATGTCATCCAGTGCCGCCATGGTAAGGTAGCAGGCCTGCGGGTGGTTGGGTGCTCTCCACGCGCGCTGAGCACCAGTGTGGGTAACCACAGCCGTATTTTTCTTGCGCGCATTCGGAACATTGACCACATAAGGGAAGACACCCGTAACGGCGAGGCCGCCCCCCGTGGGTCCGCCTGTGCCCCAGCTTTCTGACTGCCAAGCCAAAAGCGTACCATCCTTCTTAGCCCCGACTTTAACCCTGGCAAAGGCGGACGGGCGGTTTCCAGCCACAAAGAGTTCCGCTTCCCTTTCCAGGAAAGTCTTCACTGGTCTTCCTGCCTTCTTGGCCAAATGAGCTGACTGAATTCCCCAGGAATCTGCGCTGAATTTGCTGCCGAATCCTCCACCGACATGATCCATACGAACTTTCACGCTACTTTGGGGAATCTGCAACGGCTGGGCATACTGCTGAGCCATGCTGGAGACCCCTTGCGTGGACGGATAAACCGTCAGGTTCTGGCCTTCCCACTCCAGTGCCTGGCCATGAGGCTCCAACGTGCAGTGAGCAATCACCGGGATTCCATATTCCCCTTCGCTGATGACTTCTGCTTCTTGGAAAGCCTTGTCCGGGTCGCCCTGCACGTGTTCGGTAGGTTTCTTGGCCCATTTACCTGCTTTTGAGAGGTCGACTTCATTGACGAGATAAGATAACTTCTCATACTCGATCTTGATTTTCCGCAGGGCATCCTCTGCGACATGCTCATTCTCCGCAGCCACTGCTACAACTTCGTCAAGTGCCCATAGGATTTCGGCTCCCGGTTCCTTTAAGACCGTGACAGCCTTGACCCCCGGGGTTTTTTCCGCCTCGCCCACATCCACACTGACTAACTTGGCATGAGCATAGGGACAGCGCAAGAACCTGGCGAAAAGCATTCCTGGCCGCTTGACATCAGAAGAGTATTTGGCCCTCCCGGAGACTTTGTCCGGGCCATCCAGCCTTGACACTCTCTTGCCGAGCAGGGTTCTTTGATTCACCTCAGGCCATTTGTATTCAGGCATGGGCTTGTCCTCCCTTCGATTGCTTGGCCGCTTGCAGAACCGCACGGGTGATCCCTGCATAAGTACCGCAACGGCAGAAGTTCCCTCCCAACCCCGTTCTTACTTGCTCGGCAGTGGGGTTAGGATGTTTGTCGAGAAAGGCCTTGCAGGCTACCACAAATCCTGGCGTACAATAACCACATTGTTGGGCATCGTTGTCTACGAAGGCTTGTTGGACGGGGTGGAGTCGCCCTTGTTGCGCCAAACCCTCCACAGTCTGGATTTCTTTGCCCTGAGCATCAATGGCCAGAATGGCACAAGCATAAGCAGCTCTGCCATTAATGATTACCGTGCAGGCTCCGCAAGCTGCCCGGTCGCAGACTTTTTTAGCCCCGGTCAATTCCAGCTCATCACGCAACGCTTCCAGCAGCGTTACCCGAGGTTCCAAACTAAGCGACTTAGCGGCTCCGTTAACCCTGAGTGTGATTGGGACTTTGCCCGGACCGGCGATCTTGGCTCCGGACTGCGCTTGCCCAGCTTCAAGAACCTCGGCGCCAGCAACTATCCCACTGGATAGCACCGCACTCGCCCCCTTCAAAAAACCCCTTCGGGATACCTGTACAGGCGAGCCGGTTTCAGGTTCATCAGGTTTTGCCATGAACTAACCTCCCTCACTTTTTGAGTCCGTTAGAACGACGAAGGTGAATCACGAAATTCATTTCAGAGAAATTTGACCAGGTGCCCATCAATCTGAACGATTACAATTAGGAGCTCCCTCGAATTCCCCACCTTCCCCATTTGAGTTTAGAGAGTTAAACACAAGTTCGAGTTTAAGAACGATGATAGGTATTCAGTTTCAGGATTGTCAACACAAAATTGGCCAGCAAAGATCTGTGCCAGCCACATTCAGTCCGCTGGAAAACCCGAAGGTCCGGCAGCCCCCCCCAGGATAGTTGCCTGCTTCAAGAATATGTTGGACCTGATAGACGAGATTCTTCTTCAAAAAAAGTCCCCAATATCACCTTACCTTAACTGTTGACCACCGAGAGGACTATGGAGATGTGCACAAAGATTTGATATTCTCAGAAAGCTGGCGACCTGGTAAATGGTCTGGGTAGGTGACTTCATCGTCGTCGAGCCTTGTCCTGGAAAGGACAGAATGACTGGAAGGAGGGATTCCGTGAGTATTTTTGTCAAAAGTACGTTCCTGATCGGAGCGACAGGTTTAGTGGCAGTATTGATGATGCTGGCAACGCCACCATCCTTGGATCAACTCAAGGTGGACTTGAAAAGTCCGGACGCCAAGGTGCGCCGAAAGGCCGCTGAAGAGATGGGCAAACTGCGAGACCGGGAAGCACTGTCACCTCTGCTGTCGGCTGCCCAGGATTCTGATACGAAAGTCCGTGAGGAGGTCGTGAAGTCCCTGGGGACACTCAGGGATCAGAAGGCCATTACCATGCTCTTGACGACACTGAAGGACCCCGCAGCAAGCGTTCGGGAGGAGTCAGTTATTGCTCTAGTGAATCTCTATGCGGAAAGGGACGAGGGTTTCTCTTTTACCCGCCTAGCCCAAAAGACTTACAAAACCATCAACACGATCAATCCCTATGCCGACACCGTGGGTCACGATCCTACGATCGTGGAACCCTGGGTGAAAGTAAGTCCCGTCGTCACTGATGCCATCGCAGAGCGGTTGGTGGATTCCAATCTCGGGTTGCGGTTGGACGCCGCAAAAGCCCTTGGCGTTTTGAAGGCTGAGAACACGATCCCCAAGATGCTGGAAGCGATGAAGACAGGCGACTCCAAATTACGAATCGCCCTTCTCCGGTCTTTGTACAAAATCGGGAATCCCTCCGTGGATACCGGTATTCTTCCCTATTTGAATGATGCCGACCGAGATGTTCGGGATGAAACCATGTTGACCTTGGGCCTTTTCAGAAGTCGGAAGGCGCTTCCTGATATTCAGAAGATCTATGAGAGAAACCCGGACACCAAGTTACGATTGAAAGCTTTGCAGGCTATCTCCCTCATTGGAGATCCTTCTTCGAAGGAACTCTTCCAGCGGAATTTGCGGAACCCCGACGCCCGGTACCGTCAATATGCAGCCGAGGGGTTGGCACGGGTAGCTGATGCCTCTCTTGTCGAGGAGGTTTCTCGCGCACTGATCAATGAAAAAAAGGAACCCACTCAGCTGTCTCTGAGCTTTGCCCTCTATCGAATGGGGAGGCGAGAATATCTTGACAAGCTGGTTACGACCCTGGGTTCGCGGCAGAATCACGATCAAGTCGAAGCCTATTTCCTGGAAATGGGGAGACCCCTCTCTTATGAGCTGGTGAACTACCTGAACAATGAAGATCCTCATATTCGCGCCAGACTATGTTTGGTTCTCGGCCAGATTGGTGACAGGTCGATTCTCGATAAGATCAATCCTCTTCTCAAGGATTCGAACACCGAGGTTGTTTCCGAAGCGACTCAGGCAATTAAGCGTCTGGGAGCCAGTTAGTCCCAAGATCGGGGGATCATAGCGCTGAAAATCCTGTTCGTCGGATGCGAAGTCTCAGAGTACTAACAGACTAGCAGGTAGGCTGTAAGCATTTTTCCTGGCCCCCCTTGGTGCTGCCGATGTCGGCATGGGGCCTCATTATCTTGTTGCCATGTCTCACCATAACGCAAGATCATGTGGAACCCCCGGTGAAATCCAGTAAGATAGGCACAAAACTCTCCAAATGAATCGGGGAAAAGTCTAAGAAACGGGCTTGACAGTCACACATTTCTATACTAACGTCCCTCCGCAATTGAC
>JBGOTQ010000127.1:0-18620 GCA_041476565.1 Terriglobia bacterium
AACCGTTCACCTGCGTCAGATAGGGCTGGTTGACGGCACGAGTGCCAACGTATTGCGCTTTGAGGCTGGCGGTTGTTCCGACTTGATGTTCAATGCCCAGATTCCACTGCATGAAATACGGCGCATGGAGTTTCCCGTTGGGCACGGCGGTCATCGCGACCGGAGAAAGGCAGGTGGCAGAATTGGCGAATGGGGAAGCGCATGAGAGCTGGCCTTGCAGAAAGCCGGAACCAAAACCCTGGTTTGCAGCAATAGTGGCATCGACTGCGCTGTTGGGCACTCCCGGCGCAATTGCCGTGCCACCCACGGTACCAAGCAGACCGCCCTGAAAAGTTCTGACGTATGGCGGGTTCATACCGATTACATCGGCGATGCTTCCCGGCATGATATCACTGAATACTCCAAAGCCTGCACGGAGTATGGTATTGGGGCCAAACTGCCATGCGATCGCCGCTCTCGGTTGAAGGATTGCGATGGGTGTCGAGGAGAACAGATTGCCCAGATGAGTCTGAATAGCAGCGTTGAGAGGCTGATTGACATCGTGGGAGATCGTATCGAAAGCACCGCTAAGGCGTGCGATCTGCTGATGCGGATTCAAGGGATTGGAATTGAACGTATCGCGGATGCCAAATGTCCATGTCAGCTTCGGCGTTATTCTCCATGTATCTTGGGCGTAAAGATCCAGATTGAGGAAGTCGAATGGCTCATTTGCCGTGTGCGGAAAAGTCTTCGTTGCGGTAGATGCTACGCCGTACATGAATTGCGGCAAGGTCGCGTACGTCACCGTGGGTACCGTGCCCTGGCCGAAATCGTAGTCATTGAGGCGGAAAATCCGTGTGTTCGTCCCAAACCTGAGTTCGTGAGCGCCACGGCTCCAGGCGAGATTGTCATTGATGAAGAACCGCGAGGCACGCCTTCCTTGAACCCAGGTATTGTCGAGGCCTCCGATGGTGGTGAAGGGCGCGTTCGCCCCGCTGCCTTGCAACACGATCGGGAAAGCAGAAAGTGTCTTCTGAAAATTACTCGGCGCGAATAAGCTCTCATACCAGGAGAATGCGGGATTGAAATAGTTCACAACATTCTGCGAAAAGACGTGGGCGTATCCCGCCGCAAATGAGTAGAGTGGTTGAGAAGACAGCGAGTCAAACAACGGGTTGATGGGATCTGTGTAGGCAGCCTGCAGGCCAGTGTCGGCCTGGAAACGAAACCAGGCAGTATTGTTCGGATTGATGTTGTAGTCGATGCGGGCCGTCTGGACCTGTTCGTGATCATCGCTGGAGTGGGAAACACCTCTCCGATTCGCACAACCATTCCCGTTGGCGGGATTGCCTGATGCCGGAGTGCCATCCAAGTTAAACGGGCACCCGAGTACCGCCAGAGGCGTCCCGCCGGTGTTGCTGTATAGCGAAAACATCTTTTGATAGAACGGCACCATTTGCGGAGCGGGCGCATATTGCGATCCGGTCACCGAATCCGCTCCGCCTAGAGGAAGCTGTTGCAGCACATACTGCTGGAAGGCTGTGCTGGGAACTGTTACGGTCGCGAAGATAGGCAGGGCAATCCGCACCCATTCGCTATCGAAGAAGAAGAACAGTTTGTCGTGGATGATCGGACCTCCCAAACTGCCGCCAAAGTGGTTCACGTTGGACCGTGGCTTACGGCTGCCGGGCGTCGCATTCGTAAAGTAATCCGCCGCATTCAGTATCGAACCGTTCCACAGCTCGTACAGATTGCCGTGAAACTGATTCGTGCCGGATTTGGTGACGTAGTTGACCTGGGAGGCTCCGTACCGGCCTTGATCCACGGAATAGGAGAGAGTGTTGACGGTCACCTCTGCAATCGAATTCATTCCCAACACGAGGTTGGTCGAAAGGCCGCTGTTGAGGTTGGTGAGCGGGTCGTTCGTTTCCAGGCCGTCAACGATATAGCCGTTGGAGAGGGCGGGTAATCCATTAAATTCCACGTTGCCGTACCCGTTCGTTCCCCCGACAAAATCATTGCCATTGCCGGCCGTGTTGATGAGGGCTCCTGGGGCAAACTGCAAGGGGTAGGTCAGATCGCCGCCTGGATTCGGCAGGTTCTCCAGGGCGGGTGCACTCAAGGTCGTGGATGTGTTTGCATTTGCCGGATTGATCAGCGGAGCTTCTGCAGTCACCTCCACAGTCTGGCTTGCATGAACCACGCTAAGTGCGAAATTAACGGTCTGCTTCTGGCCCAAACCCGAAACAACATTGTCATTTAGCTGCGGTTCGAATCCTTGCGCTTCCACTTTGACGGAGTAAGTACCCGGCTTTAGCTGGGGGAAGTTGAACCGACCGGAATCATCCGTCTCAGCGCTACGCCGCAGACCGGTTTCATGGTTCGTAATCGTGACTGTGGCGCCCGACACGACCGCGTTGGTCGCGTCAGTCACTTCGCCAACGATAGCGCTAGTGGTCTCGCCTTGCCCCCAGGCTTCCATCTGCAATAGCAACGTCGCGGCTATCACAATAAGAGCTCGCCTGCCCTCCTTGCGAGTCTGACTACCTGGCATCATCACGATCTCCTTTACGGCGGGGTCAACAAATCAAGCTATTATCCATAGGCTTGTACTATTAGTAAACTATAGCTTATATAATATTATAAAGTGATGTCAACCGCAATCTGTCTGAATTAGGTAAAGGATGGGATTATTATCCCGTTGTCATTTACAATGATCATTGTGGTGATTGGAAGAAATTGATGCCGGTGGAGAATGAAAGGCAGCAGGCAGAATATGAAACTGACAATCTCTAAAGAGGATTACTTGAAAGCGATTGCTGAGGCAGAGTTTGAAGGGGAACCTGTAATTGCCGCGACGATTGCACGATGGCTGAAGATTACGCCACCGGCCGTGGGTCTGGCCCTAAGACGGCTACTTCGAGATAAGCTGATCAGGATAGGAGAGGCCGGAAAGATTTCGCTGACCGACACGGGTCGGCAGATTTCAGATCGCCTCCGCAAGCGTCACCATCTGATCGAGCGTATGCTAACGGAGATGCTGGGCATGGAGTGGTATAAAGTCCATGACGAGGCCGAGCGGTTAGAACATGCCGTTTCTGACGAGTTCGAAAAGAAGTTAATTGAGAAACTGGCGTCAGACGGGCCGTGCCCACATGGAAACTACATCGACAAAGGTTCCATGCAACGCTGCCGGTCGGGTCTGATTAGACTGGCGGAAGTCCCTGCAGGCAGGCTCGTCAAAGTGATCAGTGTCCAGGAGAGGGATCGGAGACTCCTCGAGTATTGTGATGGGCTTGGAATCCGCCCCGGGGCTCAGTTCCAAGTGGTAAGCCGCAACTACGACGAGACCATGACTCTTGGCCTAGGAGGGAAGCAAGTCCACCTGGGTCACGCTGCTGCTCAGAAGCTGTGGGTGGAATTACGCCGTGGCTGATGTCCGTCCTGGAAAGCGCCTGTTTCTGACCTGTGAAATGATGGTGCCGGATTGGGGTCTTGTCAAAAGCCGCCCGGAAGTATGCAGCACACTTCACACTAGGGACACTATTCTAGGGTGTGTGCTTCGTCGTCGAGAACTTGCCGAGCTGACTTTCAACCACCTTCAGTGCTGCCGGGCTGTATCTCGATACATAGGCAGCCAGTATCCCTGATCAGATCCCGAAGACTCTTTCGGCAATCAACAGTAGCCTTCAGCCTGTAACGAAAACAGCTCAGCGTAAAGGCCACGTCGGGCTAGCAGCTTGGTGAGGGTTGTTTTACCTGCCCCATTCTCACCGACCAAGGCGATCCGCTCACCAGGCCGAAGATGAAAATCCACATGGCGGACAGCCCAGCTCTCACTTCCAGGATAACGGAAGCCAACGTTTTCAAAAACGAACCCTTCCCGGAAAAGTTGCGGGACGCGGCGCCCGTTCGGTGAATTCACAATCGAAGACTTCATCTCAAAAAAGTCGAACAGATCTTTAAGATAGAGGCACTGCTGGTAAGTCCCGCTCGCGCCCAGCAACAAGCGTTGAATGAGATCGCGGCTGCGCGCGAAGGATCCGGCCAGGAAGGTCAGCGAACCGAGGCTGATGACACCCTTGATTGCCCGCAACAGAATGATGACATAGGCGCTGTAATAACCCGCGGTTCCAACGATTGACAGGCCGGTGCTGACAAGACTTCGGCGAATGGAGAGTCTTTTGATCTCTTCATAGAACCGTTGCGAGGTGACCCTAAAACGCTGAATCAGCCACGGCGCCAGTCCGAACATCTGGACTTCCTTGGCGGTTTCATCGCTGGCGCCAAGGTAACGCAGGTAGTCCAGCCTCCTTCGTTCTGGCGTGTAACGGTAGAGCAGAGAATATTCGAGAGTTGCGAAATGGGTTTCACCCAGAAAGCTGGGAAGCACTGCCAACGCCAGCAACAAGAGCAACCAGGGGCTATAAACTAGTAGAGCAGCACCGAATGAGATCAGCGTGAGGGCATCTTGCCCTGTGCCCAGCAATTGCGCCAGCAGGCCAATGCGGCCTGTGGTCTGGCGGCGAGCCCGTTCAAGCTGATCATAAAGAGCAGGATCTTCGAAATGGTAGAGATCCAGGGTGGCGGCGTGCTCCATTAACCGGATGCTGGTGTGATTGGAGAACAAATCACTTAACAGACCTTCCACTAGCGATGAGACGCGAGCCAGCGCCTCCCCGGCCAGAACGATCGTAACCTCAAGGGCAACCAGCTTCCAAAGTTGGGGCAAGTTGGCCGGGCCGCTGCGCATGGCCACAATGGCATCTAAAATGAGCTTACCCACCCACAGTGTGACCACAGGAATAGCCGATCTGGTCAAACGCAGTACTGCCATGCTGAGCGTGTAGCCCCGATGCGTTTCCCATACCATCTTGAGCAGCGGGGGCACATAGCGCAGAGCCTCGATGCATTGACGGATTGTAGGTTTTTCGTCGTTTTTGAGAGCTCGAGTCAATGTCAATCCCTTGAATTCAGAAACATCCTTATGAGATTAACACGAAGCGCAAAAGGACCGCGCTGTGGCAGCGAAACGCAAGATTGGCCAGGGAGGCACGAGGACGCAGGGGGCAAGAAAACCAAGCACCAAATATTAAGGTTGAATCAGGAAGTCTGAAGCAAGTCTTACTCTTAAGAGTCTAGAAATAGTGTCATATCTTTCCTTTCTTGAAACAGGGATAGAAGCATGAGGGTTACAAATCCTTGCCAAGAAGAAACCCCGAGCACTATATTTTGCATCAATAGTTAGGATGGCACAGCCCTTTCATGAAAATCCGGTTTTGGTAGCCACGGTTAAGGCGCTCTTGGCAATAACCCCGGGCTTTTTGACATTCTTAACAACCCACGATTGATTTGGGAACCGAATCAATCGTGGCTACCCCTGCCATTTTCAGCAGCGTGGCGTGCTGAATCGGCGTTAGGATAGTCTTTCATGAAAATCCCCCTTCACAAAGGGGGGTCGGCAGTCGAGGCTGCCGGGGGGTCGTCCCTTTATTGAGAGAACCGGTGAGACCGAAACGGAGACTTCCCCTGAAGCCTTCTCAAGGCTTCAGCCCCCTTCAAAGGGGGAATCGGATCCATTTTCATCGGTGGTGGCGTGCCAAAATGGCGAAGGATCGTCCTTTATGATTAGGGAAACTGGCTTCGCCAACGGAGGCAGAATGAGGTTTTCGTGTTCGCTGTTCATGCAGTCGGCTCTAGTCCTTATTTTGTTTTTTTTCTGCTCTCCGGGGGCAGTGGCCCAGACGGCCGCCGCTCGCCAGCGAATTACGCAAGCCGTGGATGAGGAGAAGCTCGTCACCCTGGGAGGTAACATCCATCCTCTGGCACGCCCTGAGTGGGACCATGGTGTTGCGTCCGAGCGCCTGCCCGTGACACGCATGCTGCTCGTATTGCGGCGGGGGGCGGACCAGGAAGCTGCATTGCAGCAACTCCTGGATGAGCAGCAGGTCAGATCTTCTCCCAACTATCATCGATGGGTCACACCTGAGCAATTCGGGATGCAATTCGGCCCGTCAGATGCGGATATCCAGGTTGTATCCAATTGGCTCACGACACAGGGCTTTCTGGTTAATCGTGTGGCAGCAGGCCGCACGGTCATCGAGTTTTCCGGCACAGCGGGACAGGTGCGTCAGGCCTTTCACACCGAGATCCATAAATTCGTTGTGAATGGCGAAGAGCATTGGGCAAACGTTACAGATCCCCAGATTCCTGCGGCTCTGGCACCCGTTGTGGCGGGGCTTGCTTCTCTCAACAATTTTCCTAGAAAGCCGATGGTTCACCGTTTAGGCACCTTTACGCGGTCGAAAACCACAGGCGAAGTGCGACCCCTCTTCACCTATACGGATAAGAACGGGACCTTTTTTGCCGTCGGCCCGACCGATTTTGCCACCATTTACAATGTCCAACCGGCCTGGCAGGAGGGAACGGATGGAACCGGACAGAGCATTGCTGTTGTGGGCCAGACCAACATCAATCTCCAGGACGTGCGAGATTTCCGCAAGCTGTTCGGCTTGCCGGCCAACGACCCACAGATCATCCTGAACGGCCCCGATCCGGGAGTGGTCAGCGGGGACGAGGGTGAGGGCACACTCGATGTCCAGTGGGCTGGCGCGGTCGCGAAGAACGCAACCATCCAATTCGTTGTCTCAGAGAGCACCGAATCCACTGCAGGAATCGATCTTTCCGCTTCTTACATAATTGACAATAACCTCGCGCCGGTCATGACCGAGAGCTATGGCTTGTGCGAATTGTCCCTCGGTAACAGTGGGAATGCCTTCTACAACGCCCTTTGGGAACAGGCAGCCGCCCAGGGAATCACGGTCATTGTCGCCACGGGTGACAGCGGCTCCGCTGGATGCGACGGTCTGCCCAACCAGACCTCAGCCCAGACTGGCCTGGCCGTCAGCGGATTTGCTTCAACGCCGTTTAACGTTGCCATGGGTGGAACGGATTTCGACGACCTCGACAACCCATCTCAATATTGGAACACGGGGAACAGTACGCCGTCGCAATCCTCCGCCAAGTCATATATACCCGAAACGACGTGGAACGGTTCCTGCGCGCAATCCGGACAACTGAATGGCTGCGCGACGGTGGCCAGTGATGGCTCAGATCTTGTCGCCACCAGTGGAGGTCCCAGCAATTGTGCTTCATCGACTCGGGGTGGCCTCTGCGTGGCAGGAACTGCCAAGCCTTCCTGGCAAACTGGGCCCGGTGTGCCCAATGACGGCGTACGCGACATTCCGGACGTGTCGCTGTTCGCAAGCAATGGCCAGAATGGAAGTTTCTATGTGATGTGCCAGGCTGACGCAAACCCGGACCCTAGCTCTTCCTGCAATCTCGATGCTCCTTACCAGGATTTTCAGGGCGTCGGCGGGACATCGGTGTCGACACCCCTCTTCGGCGGTATCATAGCTCTGGTTAATCAAAAGACTGGCCAGCGCCAGGGCAACGCCAATTACGTCCTTTACAAGCTGGCCGCGCAAAGTGGTTCGAGCTGTACCTCGAACGTGGGCGCGGTTGGTAATTCTTCCTGTATTTTCTATGACGTGGTCAAAGGCAACAACTCGGTAGCTTGCCGGGCCGGCTCGCCAAACTGTAGCAACAAGGGGACCAGCGGCTCCGGAATCCTGGTGGATCCTAGCCACCCCGCTTCACCCGCCTGGAGCACTACCGCTAGATATGACCTTGCCACTGGGCTAGGTTCGGTCAACGTAGAGAACCTGGTTAAAAACTGGTCATCCGTCAGTTTTTCCCCGACGGCGACTAAGCTCAATCTTTCTCCGACCAACGTCACGCACGGTCAACCGGTCAACGTAACTATCAATGTGAGTGCCTCATCCGGTACACCGACAGGCGCTGTCTCGCTAATTGGCGGGCCCAACAACAAGGCACTTGGCATCGATTTCTTTCGGCTGAGCAACGGAGCAGCGTCCGGCACGACCAACATGCTTCCTGGTGGGACATATAGCGTGACGGGGCATTATGCTGGGGATGGAGCTTTTGGGGCGAGCGATTCCACCCCCGCGATTGCAGTCACGGTCAACAAAGAAAACAGTCAGACCCAAGTCGGACTAGTGACCTTCGATTCTGCCGGTAATGTGACGAGCTCCAACGCCACAACGGCCGCCTATGGGTCCCCCAATGTCTTGCGAGTAGACGTCACCAATAGCGGGGGGCAGAGCTGTTCTTCCACGGCGGTTCCTTGCCCGACCGGCAACGTAACGGTGACCGATAACGGGAATCCGCCCCCTGACCAGGGCAGCCCCCCCAGCAAGAACCCCCCGGGCAGTTTCACACTGAACAGTGCAGGTTATCTCGAGGACATATTCATCCAGTTTCCCAGCGGGCAGCATCAAGTTACGGCCAACTATCAAGGCGACAATAGTTTCAACTCCAGCCAATCCACCACTGATACGATTACCATCACAAAAGCCGCCACCGGTATCAGTGTTACAGCCAGCCTGTCCAGCGGTCAAGCTGGAGGCAATTTCACTCTCCGTGCAGTTGTAGACACCGTGAGCAGCGGCGTCGCGCCTAGCGGCACTGTGCAGTTCTTGAACGGAGGCACTCCGATCAAGGGCACCGTAACGTACAAGGGAACTGCCGGTTCGACCTCCGCTAATGCCTCCTTGCTGGCGACCCTCGACACAGTTTTCTCTGCCACGGCAATTGTCACCGCACAATATAGTGGCGACGCCAACTATGTGAATTCAACGTCGACGCCGATCACAGTAACCTTTATTCCCGTCGTGCCGATCGTCAACAGTATTTCTCCAAGCTGGGGCCCCACTCTGGGAAACACACGCGTCTATATTTCGGGCAGTAATTTCCAGAACGGAGCTGCGGTCAGGATTGGCGCCGCTCCTGCCAGCAACGTTCAAGTGGTGAGCTCGTCACTGATTATGGCGACTACCGGTCGGGGCACTGCCGGAGTCGTCAGCGTGGTGGTTACCAATCCGGGGGCACAACCGGTGACGCTCTCCAGCGCTTACACGTATCGCGTCCTGGCTCCGGCTTCCGTCCCGCCCGATGCCATGAGGATCCCTTATGTGGTGGACACTCTCTTTTTCCGGTCTAACCTGGGGATCAACAATCCGAATCCCTCGACAGCCAGTGTCCACATTTCTCATTTGGATAGTAACGGGTTGCTGGTGAGTTCGGTGGCGTCTGTGTCGGTCCCCCCCAACGGGTATCTGCAGATAGACAGCCTGTTGCGATATCTCGAGGGGGTGACCACCGTGACGGGACTGGAAGGGTCATTGGTGCTGGAATCGGATCAGCCCCTGCATGCCTTTGTGTCGCAGATCGACAACCAGAGCGGAGACCCCAGCATTCTGGACGGCATCCAAGGGGGGACGTCGCAGCTGATCTTGCAGTCAGCCGCCAACACCGGCCCCTTCCGATCGACCGTGCTGGTGCTGAACCTCTCGTCCAGCCAGGCCCTGGTGGACCTGACGGCGCTGTCGCGGGACACGGGCCAACCGATCGGGACTCCCCTGCACAACCTGGCCATCGCTGCCAATGGATACCTCTCCCTCGACAACGTGCTCGAAGCCTTGTCGGTGCCGGATTCGTACGGCCCGGTTGCAATCCACTCCAGCAATGGCGCCCTGCTGGCCGCCGTTTCGCGGGTCTCCGGTTTGAATGCTCACAGCAGTGGATTTTTCGTGGCCCAGGCCGAAGAGGCCGGATCGGAGTCCGAAGTCATTCCCTTTGTGATTGACTCGGCCGTCTTTCGAACCAACCTGGGCTTGAATAATCTGGGGACCGGGACAGCCCACATCCAGATGGCCTTGATCGCCGCCGACGGGTCGACGCTGGCGGCCACGGCCTCTCC
The DNA here is from genome assembly GCA_041476565.1 of Terriglobia bacterium. Taxonomy (GTDB): domain Bacteria; phylum Acidobacteriota; class Terriglobia; order Versatilivoradales; family Versatilivoraceae; genus DATKMG01. The sequence continues at coordinate 9,821 of JBGOTQ010000127.1, forward strand.
CCTCGCAGTGGCCCCTCTGGGCATGCTTCAGATCAACGGCATCGTGCGGTTCCTGGTGGGGGGCTCCAGCATCACCAATCAACAGGGTTACCTGCGCATCACCTCGGACCAACCCATCAAGGCCTTCGCCACCCAGATTGATAACGTCTCTCAGGATCCCAGCATCGAAAACAGCGTCAGCAGTGGAAGCAGCCACATGATTTTAAAGTCATCGGCCAATACGAATTTTCAATCCACCCTGGTGATTGTCAACCCGGGTAACTCAGCCCTGACCGTGACCGTGAACTCCCGCCAGGGGGAGAGCACCGGTAACGGCACTATCACGGCGACGCGGTCCATCACCCTTGCCGCGGGCGGATACTTTGCCAGCGACAATATCCTCGAGGACCTGGGCGCCACCAGTGTCTTTGGACCCATTGAAATCATCTCTACTTCAGGCGGGCCGTTGATTGCCGTCTCCCGGGTCTACAATACCTCCGGGCATACCAGTGGCTTCTTCAATCTTGAGCCACTGCCGTGAAGACGCTTATTCGCTTGCTGGTATGCTCACAACGATGGATTCGATCAAAACCTTAAAGAGATCCATCGCTTGCCCGGCAGCACGGTGAGACGCGGTAAGTGGAAGGTCCCAGTTGGCTATCGACAATTTCTTGGGGAAGGGTCATAATCATTTTGGGGCCAATAATGTGACAACGCTTCATTGGAGACGGCACGACCATGTTCGAAGCGCGGTGTCTCTAATAGGCTAATCCAAATGATTTCGATGGTCCCGAATTGGTAAGATACTTGCCAAGGTGTAGGCGGTGGAAGCTTGCCCGGACTCTCGCCACATCTGTCCAACCGCTTTCAGATTCGAGGGTTCAACCCTCCACCATATTGTCCGCAAAACGAATTGCTTTAATCTTCTCTTGTCTTCTTCTTGTGTCTGCTGGCACTCGAGCTGAAGTTCCATCTTCTGTTAGCAATTACATCTTCTATTCCCAGCAGGGGAGAAAGGTGCTTCCTCGCATACTGGTCCACCTTCAACCTTATCTGCCACTGATTGATTTATTGGAATGGATGGATTTGCCTTATTCCGAGAGTGCATCTGCGGGGCTTGTGCAGATCAGTATAGGCAGCAATATCCTGAAACTCAACCGTGACCGAAATGCCGTGATGATCAATGGCACGATGGTGGCCCTGCCTTCACCAGTCCTGCATTATGAAGGGCGCTGGTTAATCTCGCCGGACTTCGTAGTGCGAGTTCTGAATCGAGTCTTAACAGAGAAGATCATGGTCGGCGGTTCAGGGAATCGCTACTGTTTGGGGAGCTTGCGGTTTAACCGTGTCAATGCACGTGGAGTGAAGACGGACCAGGGGAGTCGCATTGTGGTTCAAATGACGGCTCAGTCTGAAGCCGAAATCCGCAAGGAACAAGACAAAATGATTTTTTCGTTCGGAGTAACCCCTGTGGACCCGGTCCACGAGGATTTTCAGTATCGCGATTCCCTGGTCAATGGAGTGGTTTTTGAAGAGGCGCCTGCCTCGGGTCAACTCGTGGTGTATCTGGCAGACAGAGCACTGCAGACTCGAGTAACGCATATTCCAGATCAGAGTGTCTATGTGCTCGAAGTCAGTCCGGCTAATTCAGCTGCTCGAAGCAGTCAAGACCGGAATTCGGTTTCCGGAACAACTGCGGCTTCCTCCTTAGCTAACGGAATACGAAAACACCTGGTTGTCATTGATCCAGGTCATGGAGGCACTGACCGTGGTGCTCAAGTCAAAGAGGGCTTGTTCGAAAAGGAGATCACTCTTTTGGTAGCTCGAAAGCTCCGGTGGATGCTGCAAAGCAGGCTGGGGCTCAACGCTGTCCTCTCTCGCAACGAAGATCAGACCGTCTCTCTGGAGGAGCGGGCTGTGGAGGCCAATGCAGCCAGGGCTGATTTACTTGTGAGCATCCATCTGGGCAACTGGAGCCACGGACGTGAATCGAGGAGTTATACTTACGTGAACAGGATAGCGAGTCTCGAACCTTCCAAAGCAAGCGGAGAGTCTGTGGAAACCGGGGAATCGAACAGGATCCAGTTCTTGCCATGGAACCGTGCCCAAAGCTTGTCGCTGAACCGGAGCATCCAACTGGCCGGCTTGATCCAAGCAGAACTGAATCGATCCATCAATGGAGGCGATGCAAGTCTGACCTATCGACGTGCTCCTTTGAAACTGCTCTCTTCACTGGCCATGCCGGCGGTGCTGCTGGAGATCGGCAACACCCGAGAGCCCGCCTTCCAGCAAGCCATCACCGACGATCAGTTTCAGACCACAGTCGCCTTGGGAATCTTGGCCGCCATCGAGAAATATTACAGGGCGACTGGAGAAAATTGACTCATGCCCCGTCATCTCCAATTCGGGTTAATTGTCTTCATCATGTTCCTGCTGGGGGGCACTGCTTACTACTTCAATCTTCAGAAGCGCATTGGAGACCTCCTGCGTTCCCAGCCCGAGTCAGCCCATCCTTACATTACTGAGAATCCGGCCTATTCGCCCACGGCTCCTGTCAAAAAGGTCAGGTTGTTCTTCCCCTCGACTACGAAAGAGGGACTCCTGGAAGTGGAAGAGCGGGAAATCCACACCTCAGACACCCCTTCAATCGAAGCTAAGGAGATCGTTGCCGAACTCATCAAAGGTTCACGGGAGGGAAGGGAAGCCGCTATCCCGTCATTGACCAAGTTGCGGGAAGTCTATGTCACTGGGGAAGGTCTGGCTTACGTGGACTTGACGCGGGAAGTGGTCGAAGGCCATCCTGGCGGATTGACGCGGGAGATCTCGACCATATACGCTATTGTTAACTCCCTGACGGAAAACGTCCCGTCCATACGGGAAGCACAAGTCCTGGTCGATGGCGCAGAGGTAGAGACTTTAGCCGGGCACGTCGACCTCAGTCGCCCGTATGGGCGGGATTTATCAATGACCAGCTTAGCAGAAAATCCGCAATTGTCAGGGTTGAAGTAACAAGGAAAGCCGAGTCACTTTATTGCAGAGGAGGCAAATGCGAAAGGACGGAAGGCGCTACAACCAGCTTCGATTTGTGGAAATCCATCCCGACTTCATCAAGAACGCAGACGGGTCAGTGTTGATCAAGATAGGACAAACTCGTGTAATTTGCACTGCAAGCGTCGAGAATGCTGTGCCCCCGTTCTTGAAGGGTTCGGGTAAAGGATGGGTCACCAGTGAATATTCCATGATTCCACGTTCTACTCCTACGCGTACCCCTCGAGAATCAACCAGGGGCAAGCCTTCGGGCCGAACTCACGAAATCCAGCGGTTGATCGGTCGCTGCCTGCGAAGTGTGGTCCAGCTTGAAGAGCTGGGAGAGCGGACTGTCTGGATTGACTGCGACGTGATTGAGGCCGATGGCGGAACCCGTACGGCTTCCATCACGGGTGGATTCGTAGCCCTGGCCTTGGCCCTGAAACGATTGACCCTCGACCGTGAGAGAGGGAGGCTTCCGTTGAGAGACTTCATGGCTGCAACCAGTGTTGGCCTGGTCAACGGGGAGTTGCTTCTGGACCTGGATTATGACGAAGATTCCCGGGCTCAGGTTGACATGAATGTTGTTCAGACCGGGAGCGGCCGCTTCGTGGAGTTGCAAGGGACTGCCGAAGGGGAACCCTTTTCACGCGAGGTCTCCAACCAGCTCATTGACTTGGCCTCTTTGGGAATTCAGCAATTGATTGAAGTTCAGAGACGTGTCTTGCATTGGCGTCCGGAAGCATCCGCGATTGCATAGAAGTCTGCCCACGCCAACGCGAGGAGAAAACCTCGGTAAATACGGATTTTCGACCCAAGGCATGGCGGGCGGTGGTGCCCGCCGGCACCTCGCCTTCGGCTCCTGCTATTTGTCCGCTATGCTCTGGGCTATTTTCTTATGGCCCTTCAGGCCATTTTCAAGAAAGTGCCCCATGACTTTTTCAAGTTCATCACCGCAGATGAAAATGGCGGTCTTGGGGGGAGTGTGGGAGCCGATCGTGGGACCGCTGTCTCCCGAGCGGCGCCCAGTTTGACCCGGGCAACCGCCGCGGCGGGTGACGGCGGTCACCCGCGTGGCGCCCACCTTCAGAACTGTATTTTCATAAAAATTTTTCGTGCCTAGAACGATCCTGATAGCCAGCTTTAATCGCGGAAAAGTGCGAGAAATCCAGGAATCCCTCTCCTCAGCTTTGATCGATTGCCTCTCCCTGGATGCGATCCCTCAAATGGCCCCCTGTGTGGAGAGCGGGAGCACGTTTGAAGAGAATGCCCGCCAGAAGGCAATCTATTACAGCCGGTCCTCCCCCTGGCTGACCTTGGCTGACGATTCAGGACTCGTGGTGGATGCATTGGACGGGGCACCCGGAGTCCGCTCGGCTCGTTTCCTCAGCGATTCTGCTTCAGACGAGGAACGCTGTCGGGAAGTCTTGCGCCGCCTCACCGGCGTGCCTGCTTCACGCTGCAGCGCACGCTTCATCTGCATTATGGCATTGGCCTTGAAAGGAGAGGTCAAGGCAGTACTGGAAGGGAAGGTCGAAGGGAGTATTGCCGATACCCCGGCCGGCCGAAACGGATTCGGCTACGATCCCATCTTTCTCATTCCCGGCCTTGAAAAGACGATGGCTGAGTTGACCTCAACCGAGAAGCTGGCCATTAGCCATCGTGGCCAGGCGCTCAGGAAGCTCAAAGAGGTCCTGGCCGCTCCGGGTTTACTCGAAGGCTCATGGCCGACCCACGCTTGACAAGGCTTCGCGATTTCCAGTACTGTTAGATTCACTCCGCTAAGGAGAGTCGGGGCGTAGCGCAGCCTGGTAGCGCACCTGCCTTGGGCGCAGGGGGTCGTTGGTTCAAATCCAATCGCCCCGACCATATCTATCATCAACTTGTGACGATTTTGTTATCAGCAATGCATGCATAGTACCCACGAATGTACCCATAGAATGAAAACCATTTCCCCGCCTTGTCGTGAATCCCACGGTAAGGCGATACATTCTCCCGGCTTCCGAAAGTGCCAAGTCGGGGCCAAAGCGTCGGGAGACCGCACCTCTTTTTGCTCACGAAATTCCAATAGTGAACCAACCCCAGTTCTTGGGATTCTTCTAACTAAATTGGCGGACCTGCCGTACAATAATGAGTATGAGAACGGTGAACAAGGAACCATAAATGTCCGAACCTATCTATAGTCCTGAACTTCTGGGGAATGTCGCCCAGCAAAATTATCTGAATTTTTCCTCTGAGAATGACGCCTCCCACGCTTTAGGCGTGTTAGATTTCCTAAAATTCCAAAAGAAGGATGTTTCCCATATCGCTGGCATTCCCCAGAATCAGTTCCGCACAATAAAGGATCTGCCTCCAGCAGTTCTGCGCCGCTTCATCGAAATCGGTAACATATGCCAGTTAGTAGCAGGGTATTTTGGTGGGAACCCCGAAAAAACCTATTTGTGGTTCACTCTCCCTAACATGATGCTCGGGAACATCCCACCTCGGGAAATGATCCGATTAGGCAGATATCAGAAATTGCACAGCTTCGTCGTTGACGCTCTTGGCGGTTACGCAGCATAATGGGACGCAAGGATAGCTGGGTTTGGCGGCCTCTTCAGATAACTTCCCCTCCCAAACGGTTCCTGCTAGACGCTTTCACCGTCCCAGACATTGACGTCTGGCGTGATGGGCAAGAACGTCTAATAGAATTCTATTGGGAGTACTACTCGTGGTTAGCTCTCCAAAGATCGAAAATTCTTGGAGAGCTCAAAATAGCAATCTCAGAAAGAACGACCCATTATGAGTTTGAGAATTGGGTGAGGATCATAGATCAAAAGTTCGCTAATAACCCACTCTCACCGGCGGGTAGCACGAAGTCCATAGGTGGCCGATTCAACATCGGAGCGATTGATGTAACTCGCTATCCAGTCTTCCCTGCAATTTACATTTCAGAAACATATGACACCGCCTTTAAAGAGAAGTTTGGACTTTACCAGCAACAACCAAAGAAGGGCCTCAGCCCTGAAGACCTGGCATTAGCGGCGCAACGCCCACTTAGTTCTGTCATCGTTAAAGGACGAATTGAACACGTGTTGAACATTAACGATGGAAACGCTCTGAGACCATTCTGCAACCTAATCAGAGGATTCAAGTTCTCAAAGCGCATCTTGGAACTCGGTAAAAGTATTGGTTTGAAGCCGTTCAAAATCGTGAAAACGCCTTCTGATCTGCAGGTAGGTGTCCTTGATCCCAACTGGCGACAATTTCCGATGCATGTCGACATCCCAGCAAACTCACAAATCTTGGGTCAACTAGCAAATGAAGCAGGAATTGAAGCCATCCTCTACAAGTCACGAATGAGTGCCTCGGACTGCTGTCTAGCGATCTTCCCCCAGAATTTCAAAAACTCGTCCTCAGTCGTCGAATTGGATGGGGAGTATCCATCCACACTTATCTGCCGTAGGTTGGATTCTTCCTCATGGCAAGATTTTGCCTGACCCGTCCGGAAAACTCCCCATCATGTCGATCTCCAAGGACGGGACGGCCCCCGGACTGGACGTCGAGGCCGCCCCCTCGAGACCGCTCCTCAACGGCCTCAAAGTCGGTTGTGATTTCACCTCTTCGCTATCCCGCGGACGGTCGCCACACCATGACTGCCGCCCGATGTGTCGATGATCTTAACGCGGTAATAAGAGTAAGGTGCCGGTGCAACGGCATAGGAAGAAGCCGCAGAAGCCGCCACTGATACGGGAGACAACACGGCTACCTCGTCACTATAGTCGGCTGCATTGGCTCCCCATACGGAGCAGGTGACCGGGTTGGTAATGACCTTAATGGTGTAGCAAAGGCTGAACCACACCCTCGCGTCAGTTTCCGCCCCGGCCAAAACCACGGTTGCATTAGTCGAAGTCTGGTCAGTCGGTGCTACCGCTTCAATTCACTCCTGGAGATCGCCTACAACGAGAACTTGCTGAGTCATTGAAAATTCCTTTTTGTGAGTTCAAAGAATGAAGCTAGAGCGGCATCAAGTGACACCGCTCTTATCGCCAAAAGGCTTAGGCGTCCAGGACCCCATCGGCGTAAACGAAAAAGGTCGGCTGGCTCAAAATCATGTCGCAGCGCAAATAACTGCGCACCCAGACCTGAAAATTTGCAGATGCCGATCCGGTGCTATCACCAGCTTTCCGTGAGATTTCGATTTTCAGATCGGTCCTCATGCCGACCAGCATTTGAGAGAAATCCCCAATGTACAATTCACTGGCCACAGCGCCGCTTGAGCCTTTTGAATTTGTGTTGAGGATTTGGGTTGTGGTGAGTTTTTTCATCGCGGCGAAATCGGCGGGAGGTGTCAAGGTTTCGCCATCCCCGTTTTTCAGTCGCGCGAGATAACCCCAGGTGCGCGGGCTCATCAGCGCGGTGAGCTGCGAGGTATCTCCCTGCCAGTTGGCTGTTTTAATTGTGGTGATCGCCTTCAAAAAGGTATCGTAATTTGGCAGAGCGCCATTGATTCCCATATTCAGGTAACCCACACCCAGACCGGTTGAGTACCAACCCCGGATCCCCTCCGGTGCGATGCCTGTCTACTCGAAAAACCCCACGGAAGGCTGATTTTGGGGCAGCCGTTCAGTACCACAGCAGGACTGCGAGCGCGTGCGAGACTGCTGTTGTTTAGGCTCAAGGGGTCAACCAGGAGAACCTACCTTCAGCAAACCCGGTCCGTTTTGCTTATGTTTTCTGTGATTGTCCCGAAGGGGAGGGAATCAGGCGGCCACCCGAACGTAGCGGTGATGCAGACCGCCGACAACCGGAATGGAAATCAGGCGACTTGCTCCGGCCACGGTTTCGTGTTTGGTAGAGGGCAAGGGTGTATCACCGTCTAATCCTTGATGTGGGCGGGCAACGTGGTAATACTCCTCGATGAATTGCTTCAGTAAGCCTTTCAGGTGTTCTTCATTAAGGATAATCACGTGATCCAACAGCTCTCACCGTAAGGTTCCGATATACCTCCCCAGGAATGGATGCTGCCAAGGACTCCGGTAAGCCGTCTTGACTTCTTCAATTCCTGTTCCCACCAGAAACCGGCTCACTTCGTCTCCGTAGATTCCGTCATTGTCTCGAAATAAATAGGTGGGTTGTTGACCAAACGGCAGCGCTTTTCGCAGTTGCTGGATCACCCAGGCCATCGTCGGATGGGCCGTCACTGCAAAGTGCACTACCTGGCGGCGCGAATGATTGAGGACCACAAAAACATACAGGATTTGGAATTGAATGGTGGGTACGGTGAAAAAGTCCATTGCCCAGGAAACTTGCAGGTGATTGCGCAGGAAGGTCAGCCAGCTCTGGGATTTCTCTCCTCCTCCTTTGGGTTTGAGCATGTACTTGCGAATCGTGTCTGGGCAGGGAGGATCTAAGCCAAGCAGCACCAAGTGCCCGTGGGTTGTTTCCGCGCTCCACAAGACATTCTCACGACTCAAGCGTCGGATCAGGGCCCGCATTTTTGGGCTAATGGTTGGACGGCCTCCTTTCCGCCGAGATTTCCACCGCCACCATTGCAGGAAGGCGGCCTCATGCCACTGGAGAACCGTCTTGGGTTTCATCAACGCGGCTGCGGTCTTCCATCCGCTCCACGCCCTTGACAGCAATACCCACAAGAGACGAAATGGCGGGTTAAATCGAGGACGGGGTTGTCTCTTCTGCCGGATACTTTCTTTGTAGAAGGTGAGCTGACTTCGAATGGCAACCAGTTCACATCTCAGAGAGGCTCGTTGCCGGAAAAAGGCTGAGACAAAGATCAGGGCATAACGGATGACCT
>JBGOTQ010000128.1:0-18517 GCA_041476565.1 Terriglobia bacterium
AACCAGGTTCGCGAGGTATTGACCCTCCGCATTGGTTTGTTCTTCAGCCTGTCGAGAATGCAGTATCGAGTAAGCGATTGGATCTCTTGGTCCCCGGCTGTCGTGCTTCCTTCGCATGTCTACCTTGCCCTTTCCTTTTCATGCCCCGCAAAAAATGTTAGTATGCTGCCATTGATTTTGGCCGCAGGTGCCTCCAATCACTATGTTGAAGGGGATATCAACCCAGCTCTTCCTGGAAGAAGAACTCACCCTGGACCGTCTTAAGGAGCTCCAGGATGCTGGTTTCGATCGCATTGAAATCCTGGCTATCCCCCTTCACTTTGATTACAGGAATAAAAATAGGGTTCAGGACTTGGCTGCCTGGCTTCAGGATCAGGGAACCTTCCTGCACAGTATTCATACACCTTTTTCAGCGGACTATCAAGCGCTGCAGGCCCGACAGTGGTTTTCCATTACGAGTTCGGAGGATCAATGCGTTTTGTCAATATCCGGGATATTGCCGAGTACGAAGGGCAGGAAGTAACGGTGAGAGGATGGCTTTACAACATCCGATCCAGCGGAAAAATCATTTTCCCCATCGTCCGCGACGGCACCGGCCTGCTGCAGGCCATCCTGCTCAAGAACGCGGTCCCGCCAGAGGTGTTTGAGGCCGCCAAAAACCTGACCCAGGAGTCCTCCTTGGAGGTGACAGGAATCGTCAGAAGAGCGCCGGAGGGAAAGATTGCGCCCGGCGGCGTGGAACTGGAGGTGAAAGCCCTGAATATCCTGCAGTTGATCCCGGCGGATCAGCCGTTTCCAATTTCCCCCAAGGAACATGGCATCGAATTTTTGTTAGACCAGCGGCACCTGTGGCTTCGATCCTCCCGTCAACACGCGATCCTCCGGGTTCGTCATGAGATCGTCCGCGCCGTTCGTAATTTCTTCGATGACCGGGGATTCACCCTGGTGGATACCCCCATTTTCACACCTGCGGCCTGCGAGGGCACAACCACACTGTTTGAGGTGAATTATTTCGACGAGAAAGCTTACCTGGCTCAATCCGGACAACTCTATAACGAGGCCACGGCGGCAGCCTTTGGAAAGGTCTATTGTTTTGGTCCGACTTTCAGAGCGGAAAAATCGAAGACCCGGCGGCACCTGACCGAGTTCTGGATGGTGGAACCGGAGGTGGCATTTGCCAGCCTCGACGACATCATGGGTCTGGCTGAACAGTTCATCTCTTCGCTGGTCCAGGCAGCCTTGCAGCAATGTCACGCAGAACTCGAACTACTGGGCAGGGACCTTAGCCATCTCGAGAAGGTGGAGCCTCCATTCCCACGGATCTCTTACGACGAAGCCATTGAACGATTAAAGATGGCCGGCGCCCAGATAGAATGGGGGGGTGATTTTGGCGGCGGCGACGAGACGCTTCTTTCCCAACAGTTCGACCGCCCCGTGATGGTTCACCGCTACCCGGCTCAAATCAAGGCATTCTATATGGAACCTGATGCGGATCGCCCGGACCTGGCCTTGTGCGTCGATGTCCTCGCGCCCGAAGGGTACGGCGAGATCATTGGTGGAGGCCAAAGGGCCACAAGCCTGGAATTGCTGAGGCAACGGATTGAAGAGCATCATCTTCCCGCTGAAGCATTTGACTGGTACCTGGATCTGCGCAAATACGGAACGTTCCCACACGCCGGTTTTGGCATGGGGATTGAGCGCGCCGTAGGCTGGATCTGCGGCTTGGAACACGTGCGCGAAACGATCCCCTTCCCCAGAACTCTCTACCGGTTGAGACCTTGACTGAATGTTTATGAGACCTTTGAGCGTGATTGGAGTACCCCTCGATCTGGGCGGCGGTCGAAGGGGGGTCGACATGGGCCCCAGTGCGGTGCGAGTCGCCGACCTCAACGGTAGACTGGCAGCGCTGGGTTATTCCGTCGAAGACATTGGCAATATTCCCGTTACCATCCCGGAAACCCAGCACGTCGGGGATACTCATAGCAAGTTCTTAAAAGAAATCGTGCAGGTCTGCAATCATCTGGCTCAATTGGTCGAGAATTGCGTGGCCCAAGGAAGACTGCCCCTTATTCTCGGAGGCGACCATTCGATTGCCATCGGTACACTGGCCGGCGTGTCCAAGCATTTTCGCGAAAAGCATCAGAATGTCGGGCTGATCTGGTTCGACGCCCACTCCGATTTTAACACCCCCGAGACCTCACCTACCGGTAATATCCACGGGATGCCTCTCGCTTCGGTGGTCGGGATCGGACCAGCGGAACTGACCCGTTTGTACGGCGTCTATCCCAAGGTCCAGCCTCAGAATGCTGTATTGGTCGGGGTGAGGGACGTCGATTTTCGAGAGAAGGAACTATTGGCCTCTTCTCCGGTGCGAGTCATTACCATGAGGGATATCGACGAAAAGGGCATGCGCAGTGCCGTGGAGGAAGCCATCAAAAGCGCCTCCCAACAGACCGCGGGATTTGTGGTCTCCTGTGACATGGATTTCATTGATCCTGCTTACGCACCTGGAGTCGGTACTCCTGTCAAGGGAGGGGCCTCGTATCGAGAAGCCCACCTGGCCATGGAGATGATTGCCGATTCCAATAGACTGCTGGCCCTGGAATTGGTCGAAGTCAACCCGGTGCTGGATCACATGAATGCCACCGCCAAACTGGGAGTTGAACTGATCCTTTCCGCACTGGGGAAAAAGATCTTGTAGGGTGAAGTTCGAGGGTCGAAGCTCGAGAACCGAGGAGCGAAGATCTCGGTTCCCTGCCGTCCTTTCCATCCTCCATTCTCGATCTTCGATTTTTGGTATATTCGATAGGGATGTCTCAATGGAAAAAATAAGCGTGGCTGTTCTTTTCGGCGGCAAATCTGGCGAACATGAAGTTTCCCTCCGGTCGGCATCTTCCGTACTCATGGCCTTGAATCGGGAGAAGTACAACGTTATTCCCATTGGGATCACCAAGGAAGGCCAGTGGCGCTGTAGTCCCAATTTCCAGGAAGCTACATTCCCACAAATCCTGGAAAGCGGGGCGTCGGTGTTCCTGCCGGCCGAACCTGCCGGTCATCAGCTCATCCAGATCCAGCTTGACCGGGAATGGATCAGCAATAAAACTCCCATTGATGTGGTCTTCCCCGTCCTGCATGGGCCCTACGGCGAGGACGGTACCCTTCAAGGCCTCCTGGAGATGGCCAATATTGCCTACGTTGGTGCGGGCGTGCTCGGTTCATCGGTCGGGATGGATAAGGACTTGATGAAGCGCCTTTTGAAAGAAGCCGGAATACCAGGAGTTGAGTTTATTGCCTTCTTGGATAGCGAATGGCAGAGACACCCTCAACAAATCCGAAATGAAATTATAGAAAGGCTGGGTTTCCCCTGCTTCGTGAAGCCTGCCAATCTAGGCTCTTCTGTGGGGATTAGCAAAGTCAAGGTGCCTGAGGCCTTGCCCTTAGCCATTGATCTCGCTTGCCAGTATGATCGGAAAGTCATCGTGGAACAAGGAATCGATGGCCGGGAAATCGAGTGTTCGGTCCTGGGAAATGACGAGCCAATGGCTTCCCTCCCGGGTGAGATTATTCCCTCCCGCGAATTCTACGATTATGAAGCCAAGTACATCGATGAAAATTCACAGTTGCTCATTCCCGCTCCCCTCGCACCCAGCCAGGTGAAACAAGTCCAGGATTTGGCTATCAAAACCTTTCGGCTGACGGAGTGCGCCGGAATGGCTCGCGTGGATTTCTTCCTTGACAGGCAAACTAATGATGTCCTGGTCAACGAGATCAATACCATTCCCGGGTTTACATCTATTAGCATGTACCCCAAACTCTGGGAAGCCACCGGGATCAGCTACCCGGAATTAATTGACCGGTTGATTCAACTTGCGCTGGAGCGCCACCGCGCCAAGCAAGCCAAGAAGACTTCCTACGCCTAGGTGAAGGAGGAGTGATGTTTTATTTCCGCATCAATAAGCTGAAGATCCTCGACAATCGCACAAGCGGTTTCCTTTTCTTCAAGAAGGACGTCTTGAATGTGAAGATAATCAGCTTCATCACTACGGACAACATGGACCTTCCTGACCTTGGAGATTGGGTCGCAGAAAATGATCCGGCAAAGAAGAAAACCTTGCTGACAGCGGCTGTAACGAATTTGCTTGCCTCGCGCATTTTAACTCCGATCGACCACGTTAAAGACCAACAGACCATCTTCTTCGGCGACACCGGTTACGTTCTCTTTGAGTCAAAGACAATTCCCAATGACTTCAATTGGTGTTTCGTTGCAGTCAAGAGCAACCGTGAGGAACGTGAGCTTGGCCAATTATTGGGTGGAGTCGTCGCGGACCCTGAATTCGATTCATTTGCCGGTAATCTGGCAACCTTCATTGTGGGGGCTGCGAATCCGGTGTTTAGCGCCGGTGTAGCCGTCGCCAGGTTCGCCACTGGCGTGATTTCCAAGATTCTCGAGAACCAAGGTGACGATCAAGTCGGTCTCCTTTACATGTCGCTGGACCGAGCGCAGCACTACCAACATGGCATCCGTAACAGCGATGATGTTCCAGATCTCACAGGCAACCTGCTCATTGACTATGCAATCTTCGCATTTGAGTCGTCGCAGTAGCATCGACTATGGAAAGATGAAACGGGTCCGGCGACCACCCGCTTTTAACGGAATGGAGGTCGATGAGTTTATCCGGCAGAACGCAGATCCGATATGGCTTCGCCAGAATGAACGCTGGGAATACATCCAAAGCCCACTGACTCATAATAGTCCTCAAAAATCGGCTTGAGGCGTCTAGCGTCGAAAAAAGCACTACCGCCTCTGGCTTGCGTCATCAGGCGGTCACAGATACTCAGAGGAATGGCGGGACATTATGGAATTAGATAATCTAAAGGAAACGCTCAAGAGGCTTCATGCGAGTCTGGAAACCAGCGCGAAGGCAGATTCAGAACTCAGGGATCTTCTGCGAGTTTTGGATAACGACATCCATCTGTTGCTTGGCAAAGAAGCGTATGATTCGTCCAAGGCCGCAGGATTAGCCGAACGTGCCCAATTTATCTCGGCGCGATTTGCAGCTCAACACCCTCATATTGAACCGGTACTCAGGGAACTGGTAGATATCCTCACGGGAATGGGGGTATAGCTCGTGTTCCCGAATCTGTATAGGTCTGTTGCAAGAGGGGCGGCGAAAAGTCAAGAATCATGAGTCAAGCTCCGTTACGCTGACACGCCCCACATGACATCAAGACCCCTCTTTGGTCCTCCGACGGATCTCTTTCAGCAGCTTTTCAATTTCATCGGCCTTCTTGAGGATTTGCAGCGAATAGGTGTGGGGGCTGGATTTTTCGATCATGGCCTTCAGCTCACCGGCGGCTTGGTAAAATTTCTCAGTATCCTCCTTGAGCTTATTGAAAGCTTCGTCCCGCCGTTGCTTTTCCATCTTGGCCTCGTTATCTATCCTAGGTTGGTCCTCACTGCCCTCCTGTATCGACAGCGCGGGGAAGATTTGCGGCCATACCAGTACGACCAGGAGCAGCACGGTTGCCACGAACCAAAAGTCAAATCGGAAATAAAGTCGAATCATAGGAAAGTCCATTCCTTCGTATCATTGGGGACCTTCAATAATTCTATCAGCAACTAGCTTCCCCTGCCAGATTGCTTCGTCCATCCCCGAGTATTCCCAGGCTCCGTAACGGCCAATGCTCCAAATTCCCAAGCCCTGCAAATAATTCCGAATCTGGTCGACAGTCTGTCGACTACCATGATCGTAGATGACATAAGCCCAAGGGATGTCCAGGCAACATTCAGCTACAATCTCGTCTCCCTCTTCGAGAATCCGGGCTTTAATGAGATCGGCTTTGACCCGCGTAGCAGCCTGGGGTTTGTCTAAGGGCCTCCATGGAGAATAGGCAACCTCGGCGTAAATCGAACTACACCCCACCGGTGCCTGATATGGGGAGAAGTTATGAGAGAAGCCGATGCGATAAAAGAGAAATTCCGGCTCGGGAACGTAGATCCAGTGTTTATCGCCGAGGTTGCGGCTAACTCCGAGATTCACATTGTAGACAGAAGTGAACCGCAATCGGGACGCGGCCGCGCGGATTGTCGCGGGCGCTTCTTTGATTGTGCAAATCAGCCGCGGCAAGGGAAGTGTAGACACGAGAACTTGAAACCGCATCGTATCACCGTTGCTGAATGTCACCAGTTTGTCTTTCGGATCGATCTGGATGGCCTCATACCCAATGTGAATCTGCTTGAGGCCGCGAGAGAAGGCGCGGGGCAACGCTTCGATCCCTCCTCGAATGGGATAACCGAACCGGGCGTTGTAACCTGAGCGGTGCTGGCAATCTCCACGAGCGCCGTCGAGAATTTGCTCCAGCGAAGTAGTCGGGACAAATCGACCCATCCACTCACAGGTCATTTCCTGCAATGGAACAGTCCAGAGTTTTTCGTTGTAAGGAGTCATGAAGTGCCGGGCGATCCCGGCGCCTAGAGTTCTATCGATCCAAGCCTGGAAACTCGGAAAATCCGACGGATTCCTCGTCTGCGCCAGGCAAGAGGAACCGGACTGAGTCGCTTCGATGTAGCCGGAGATACACTCCTCGATGACTTGCGGGTGCAGACCGTACAAATTGGTCTGAAACGGGTATCGAGTATAGACTCCTTTGGAAAAGACCCAGGAATTTCGAAGGATAAAGTGGAGGTTCTCCCCAAGCAGTTCGCTGACCAGTTGCTGGACGGCAGGCCGGCTAAAATGGAGTAGGTGCCCTGTATAGTCGAAAGTGAAGCCGGCAACAACCTCTGAGCGAGCCAAGCCTCCTACTCGGGATTCCTTCTCGAACAGGAAACTGCTATCATATCCCGCTCTTTGCAGATGCCAGAGAATGCTGAGACCGGTCAAACCGCCTCCCAGCACCACTACCGCTCCTTTTGGGGTATGAGGTATCATCGCTGAATGGATAACGTGACTCACACACTGTACAGCGTGGCCTTGGCCAGAACAGGCCTCAACCGGCTGGCTCCCCAAGCTACCACCACCTTGATCATCGGCGCCAACTTTCCGGATATTGATATCGCTTCATTTTTTGGAGGACGCATCTGTTATCTCAAGTACCACCGAGGCTTCACCCACTCCCTGCTAGGGATCCCTCTCGGAGGTTTGTTGGTGGCCACGATAATATATTTTATTCACAATCGGTGGGTCAAAAAAGATGAATCCGTCCCCTGGTGGAAGTACTTTTTACTGGCTTCGGTTGGTGTGGCCAGCCACATCCTGCTCGACTTTACCAATAGTTATGGACTCCGGCTCCTCCTTCCCTTTGCCAGCCACTGGTACGCTGGAGACATAGAGTTCATCTTCGATCCCTGGGTCCTGGGGGCGTTGGCCCTCACTTTGGGGCTGCCGTCTTTCTTCGGACTGATCAACCAGGAAATTGGAGCCAAGAACCGTGAGCATCGAACTGCAGCCGTCGTTTGTCTCGTTATCCTTTGCTTTTATTGGGGAGCCAAAGGTCTTTCTCATCGTCAGGTCCTGGCCGACTTGGCCCAGACGGAGGACATGGAAGAACCCATAGTGCGCGTCGGGGCAGTCCCGCAGCCGTTGAATCCCTTTAAATGGTATGGGATCATTGAAACACAGAGCTCCTATCGTGTAGTTGAGACTGGCTGGGACCCTTTTGATTTCAGCTTTGGGACACAGCGGGATCGAGTCTTTCACAAGGCCGAGGAAGGTCCCATTTTGGAGGCTGTTCGCCGGGGTCCACAGGCCCGGATATACCTGGATTTTACCCGGTACCCCGTCTTTACGGTAATTCCCAACGACCAGGGCTACACGGTGACGATTCAGGACCTTCGGTTCGAACCCATCACCTCACGCCGGAAAGGCTTCTTGCTCAGGGTGGAACTGGATAAGGACCTCCAAACGGTCTCAGAGGTGTTCAATTTCTAATGGCTATCCCGGGAACTGCATGAACGAGATTAGTCAAAAGCTACAGCATTACCTCCTGGCGATGCTTGGTCAAATTGGTGGGACGAAGCTGTTTCTTATCGCGATGTTTGACTCATCGTTCCTGTCGTTGCCTGAGGTCAACGATATCCTGATCGTAACGCTTTCCATCAAGAACCCTTCCTCCATGCTCTACTACTGCTTGATGACAACCCTGGGATCGATTACCGGTTGTCTTATTCTTTACGCCATGGGCAGGAAGGGGGGGGAAGTTCTGTTACACAGGAGATTTTCGAGAGAAAAAGTGGAGCGTGTGTCTCGCTGGTATCAGAAGTACGGGGTGCTCTCGGTGGCAATTCCATCCATACTGCCGCCACCGACCCCTTTCAAGGTCTTCGTCTTGTCAGCTGGGGCGTTCCAAGTCTCCATTGGGGAGTTTGTTCTGGCAATTACCATTGGCCGGGGATTTCGTTATTTTGTAGAAGGGATCCTGGCCATTCAGTACGGAGAGAAGGCGAAGGATTATATGCAGCAGAATTATCCAGCCTTCGCTGTCATTGCGATCAGTGTCATCCTTGGGGGCTTTCTGGCATTTTATGCGCTTCGCCGATTTCGGCAGTCCAAGACATTTAATTAAATTGACTTAGGGAAAGCCATTTTGTTAGGTTAGGTGGTTTTGATTAACGTGAGCCCGATTCGATATTCGTCCCAAAGATTCAAGCGATTTTCTGCCTGGCTGGGGCTGTTTCTCCTCGCCGCACTCGTGTCAGGCTGCAGCTGGTTTAGGGTGAAGAGCGTCAGACCGGTCCCCAACGCAGCTCTGCCTCTTCCCGCTAGGACAGCCTCGAAGGATGAACTAGTTGGATTGGTTAACGAGTCGGCGAAATCGACCAAAACGCTCAGCCTTACGGTGTTGTTCGAGTTGACTGCAGCCTCAGTCCGGCGAGATCAAATCGAGAACTACCGGGAAACTAAGGGGTTTATTCTCATCCGAACTCCCGACTATATCCGAATCATTGGCCAGGCTTTTAATATTGACGTCTTTGACATGGTTTCGGACGGGAAAGGGACGTCCATTTTCGTTCCTTCGAAAAACAAGTACTATCATTTCTTGAATAATCAGAAGTTGGATGAAACAAAGATACCCGTCGGCAGCTTACGTCCCCAACACGTCTTGAATGCCTTGGCTATCGAGGCCATTCCCCTAGACTCACCTGACCAGGTAGTGGTAATGGAACAAGATCAGGAAGGCCGTCACAGCTATTACATCTTGGACATCCTCAAAAAGGATTCCCTGCATGCCCTCTCCCTGGAGCGCAAAATCTGGATTGACCGGTTCGACCTGAATGTCGTGCGACAGAAATTCTTTGAGCTAGAGGGAAGACTCGAATCGGATGTCACTTATACAGATTTCGAAGAATTCGCGGGGGTTTCTTACCCTGCCGCCATCGTGTTTCGTCGGCCAATTGAGGATTATTCCTTGCATATTAAGGTTAGCAAGGTGAAAATAAATGAGGTTCTGACCGACGATAAATTCATACTCAATCGGCCACAGGACGCAGAATTCGTGGATCTTTCCGAGGCTTCGAAAACTCCGGCGCCTTCTCAACCAGTCTTTTGAGCAACTCTCTTGTCATCTCCAACCTTTTTGTCCGCCCCATGAGGGCTGCCGCAACGGTCATGGCTATTGCGTTGGAAGTGACCCTGATCCTGGTGGTTGTCGGTCTCACTAATGGCATGTTGAAAGACAGTGCTCGCCGGATGCAAGGCACAGGGGCTGACATTGTCTTCCTCCCTCCCGGGTCATCGTTCTTTCTGGGAACCAGCACAGCCGTCATGCCCGTGAAAATCAGAGATAAACTGCTGACCTTTAAGGGCATTCGTGCTGTAGCCCCCATTCTGCTTCAGACTAACACTCAAGGTGGACTGGATATCATTTATGGGATCGACTTGACCAGTTTCAACCAGGTTTCTCAGGGGTTCATTTTTTTGAGCGGATCAGAATTCCGGACCTCCCAGGATGTGATTATCGACGAAATCTATGCCAATTCCCGGAAATTAAAAGCCGGGGATGAAGCGAAGTTCTTGAATCACACTTTTCGAGTCTGCGGAATTGTTGAGCACGGTAAGGGCTCTCGAATTTTTCTCCCCATTCAATCACTTCAGGAAATGATGGGCAGAAGCGATCGTGCCTCGCTTATGTTCATCAAATGTGATTCGCCCGAGGTGATTCCCCGGGTGAACAGCAACCTGAAAGCGCAATTTGTCGGTTACAGAATCCTGCCCATGTCCGAGTTTGTGAGCTTGATGAGTTCTGCCAGCAGCAGTCTCCCTGCCTTGCAGGTATTTATCAACTCTGTGACCTTCATAGCGGTATTAGTGGGGTTTTTTGCAATCTTCCTGGCCATGTATACGGCCACAATTGGCAGGACCCGTGAGATTGGGATTCTTAAGTCTCTGGGGGCTTCGAAAGTCTACGTATTAAATGTATTCATAAAGGAAGCCATGACGCTTTGTGCACTGGGTTTTTTGGTGGGGATCGGGCTGACTCGGCTTTCCACGTTTTTCCTGATGAAAGCCTTCTCTAGCCTGCAAATGGAAACCAGTGTAATCTGGATTTTTCAAGCGGCAGTCGTCTCGTTCGTCAGTGCCGGATTGGGAGCCTTATACCCGGCCTTGCAGGCGGCCAGCCAGGATCCGGTTGAGGCTTTGGCTTATGAATAACTCCCTTCGGAATGCCCTTCCTTTTCAGAACCAACCAATGCAAGTCGGCCAGTTCCTTGCGGTGATTTGAGGGTTTACCGCGGTCTTCCGCTTGAGATATAATATCACGCTAATTGGGAGGAGTCGGTAGCGCAACTACCGGGTTTCCGAATGAAGGTAATTCTCGAAGCAATCAATCTGAAGAAAGTCTACAGGATTGGCAGGGTCGAAGTACCCGCCCTTCAGGGGGTGTCCATGACCGTTCGGGAGGGGGAGTTTGTTTCCATCATGGGGCCTTCGGGGTGTGGCAAATCCACGCTGCTCCATTTACTGGGGGGATTGGCTCAGCCTACCAGCGGGAAGGTTATTGTTGACGGTGAGCACATTTCCTCGGAAAAGGACTCAATTCGCACCGGGATCCGCCGACGGAAAATCGGTTTTGTGTTTCAGAGATTTAATCTCTTGCCCACTCTAACGGCTAAAGGCAATTTGGAAATTGCACGCAAGATTTACGGGAATGGTGACAATGCACCTGACCACATCGATGAGATGCTCAGGCTCCTCGGCCTTGAAAACAAGGTTCATCACAAGCCCTCTGAACTCTCCGGCGGTGAGCAGCAGCGGGTGGCGATCGCTCGAGCCGTTATCAACAGACCGGCAATTCTCTTGGCTGATGAACCGACTGGAAGCCTGGATTCTGAAAATTCCCTCCTCGTTCTAAGAATGCTGCAAGAATTAAACTGGAAGTACTCCCAGACGATCGTAATGATTACCCACAACCCCGAGGCGGCCTCTGTTGGCAACCGTCTAATTGAAATGCGGGATGGACGGATCATTCCTTATGAGCATGATGTCAGCTGGGAAGCGAAGGACGAGAAATTGTACATCTGATCCCCATGTCCCGGATTCTAAGCACTTTGCGAGACACTCTCTTTTGGTCCTATGAACGTGGGACATTGCAGTACGACATCTTATGTGGCCTGATACTTGTATTCATCTTCCTGACTCCTCGACAGAATTTCCGAGACTGGCCCGTCATTGACAATCCCCAGCAGTTCAGGTTCGGAGAGCAAATCGTCTCGACTCTCGATGAAGAAGGGAACCCCGTCCTCAACATCAGTACACAGCTTGTGCCTGCCACCCCTGACGTGGATCGGGTAAAGACCCTGGCGCAAGACCAGTTACAGAAAACCTTGAATCGACCCGTTTCTATCGCCAACATCAAACCCATACGTGGGGAAAACGGAGAAACCATCGGATACTCAGTTTGGCTGGATCGAGAGGGGGGCACAGCTTTCTAGTTCCAGTGCTGAAGCGTCAAATATCTCTCCCGAAGTCATGGGTTCACGGATAATCTCACGGGAGGAGGGTGGCGGTGTCGGCTAATTCAGTCTGTCGCGAGGATGATTGTTCCCTTTGCCCTCCAGATCAGACGGACTCTTGACTCCAAGAAAAGGTTGCGGAATTGTCCAAAATGTCCTCCAATTCGCTTACGATGACGCTAAGATCGCTTGTCAGTCCAGTCTCGGTGCTTTTTGCTTTGATGGGCCTAGGTTTGGCTCAGGACCAAGGGTCACCTGAAACTAAACGGGTCCTGGCAAAAATGGACGAGGCCAGTAAACGATTGTCGGACCTTACTGCGGACATCAAAATGACGAAAGTTACTGTCGTTGTCGATGATAAGGCGGAAGAGACAGGCAAGCTTTACTATCAGCGTGGCAAGAAGGGGAGCCGCACCCGCCTGGACTATTTGGCCCCCGAAGTTAAGACTCTGGTTCTGGACAAAGGCAAAGTGGAGCTTTACGAACCGAACTTCAGCCGGATGACCGAATACCCGCTGGGCAAGAATCGGGCTGAAGCCGAGTTCTTTTCAATTGGATTTGGTCCCACTGGAAACTTGACCCGCAGCTATGATGTGAGTGTCACAAAGGAAGAGGCAGTAAAAGGAATAAAGACTTCCTTGCTGGAACTGAAACCTAAAAGCTCCGGGACTATGTTTAAGGGAATCGTGATTTGGGTGGACCATGTTCGTTGGATCCCCATTCAAATGCAGCTCATCGAAGCCAGTGGGGATTATCTAACAATCCAGTTTGAGAACATTGTCCTGAACCCCAATTTAAACGACAAGACTTTTCATTTGAACTTGCCATCTGGCGTGCAGAGGGTCAAGGCGGCCGTACCCCATTAGCTCGAGGCCTTACGGAACAAGAGTATGCCGAAGAAAATACTGCTAGTCGATGACGACCCCAAGATCCTGACCATTGAGAAGACGATCCTGACCCAGGGGGGATACACGGTAGATACCGCTCTGGATGGGGTGTCGGCGCTTGAAAAACTAAAGGCAAGCCAATTTGACGGAATCATCTTGGACATACTCATGCCTTATATGGATGGCTACGAGGTCGCCAAGGAGGTCAAGAAACTGGAATCCTACAAAGACACTCCTATCATCCTGGTGACCGCGGCCCAAGAACGAGATGCCCTGAGACACGGTTTCGAATCGGGGGCCGTCATCTTCATGAGCAAGCCTTTCACAGCAACCCGCCTGCTTGCCGTGCTAAGCACTGTGGTAAGATAACACAAAGCCTAGTGGGCTTCTTCGATTCCTGGGATCTCATTTTCAAACCCCCTAAGGTGATGAAAAGTTGGAGAAATCACCGCCACCCCGGCAGGCGTCGCAGTTTTGATCTTAAGTCATCCCGCCGGGATGCGAGCCATTAGCCGGGGGTTGAGCGAAGCGATACCCCCGGAAGGATGCAGAAATCAAAATCGACCCCGTTGGGGGTCGCAGGCCTGATCCACTATCTATGAATTCTGCGTCGTCTTCAATTCCCAATCCCTCCAACCGTTCGACCAACTCGGGGCGAGGAGGTTTCCCACCAAGCCAATTTTCCGAGCCCCAATGGATGGCACCCCGTCCAGGGGTGCACTAGCTCTGGACCATACCCACCGGTGGTATCGACCGCCGTTGACGGACTCAACCACCGGCTAATGGCTTCGAACCCTCCGGGTTCGACATTTTCATTCTTGGTAGCGCCACCCGGCGGCATGAATGACTCTCTCTTGAAAATACGTCTTAAAATCGTGGGCCTTTGACTTTTTCAAAAGCCCACGATTGATTCAGGAAACGAATCAATCGTGGCTACCAAATGGCTTTCTCATCAGCCATCCTAGAAGTAGCCAATCTGGTGTCCTTCTCCAGATAGCGTGAGCCCCAGAGCCACAAGAGTCCGCTGACCAGACACATCACCGCCACAACCCGGAAAGCAACATCCAGGTTGTACCTGTCCTTAATCAGTCCGATCACTAAGGGTGAAATCACATCACCAAGGGCATGAATGAAGAAAATGTTGACCGCAAAAGCGGTGGCCCGCATAGATGGATCAGAGACGTTAGCCAGAATGGTGTTTGTGGGGCCTGTGTTGAAGAAGAGGCAGAAACAGGTCAAAGATAGGCACACCCAGATCCAGGGGAATGAGGATTGCATGACAGCCAACGCCATAGGAAATCCAACCAGCATGGCTGTGCCCGAAACCAGGAAGTAAGAGCCGGAAAAATGGTTTCTTAATTTGTCTCCCACAAACCCCCCAAGCAAGGTCGCCAACAATCCTGTTACGACCAGGATAATCCCAAAGACGGTTGTGGGTGAACCGTGAACTCCCGGTCGGTGTTTAAGGTAGTATGGCATCCAGAATCCTATTCCTCCCATCGCAAAGGTCATGGCAGCCATACCCAGGGTACACAAGACATAAGAGGGTGTCTTTGCCAGAATCAGGTAGTCTTTCCAATGAATTTCCCTCTTAGGTTGTGAAAACGTCGGGTCGGTCTGACCGAGGGGGGGCTCTCGCATAAAGAGGCACCAGATCCCCAAAACCAGGCCGGGAGGCGTCACCACATAGAATGCCCATCGCCAACTCTCGGGAGAAGCCAGAGGTGCATTCCCTGAAATGCCAAGTCCCGATCTGGCGATCTGTTCACCCAGAACGTAACCAAGAGCAGTACCGACAGGGATCGCCATGTAGAACCAGGAGAGCACCTGTCCACGAATCTTCATGGGATACAGATCTGAGATCAATGCCGGGGCAACTGGACCGTAAGCGGCTTCTCCAATCCCAACAAAACAGCGGGTAACGAGCAAAGCCAGGAAGGTTGGGGCCAGTCCTGAAGCCCCGCTGGCCAAGCTCCATAAGGCAACCCCGACCCCAATCAGGACCCAACGGGAACGGCGCTCCGCCAATCTCCCGAAAACGGGAGCAGCAACCATGTACATCACCATGAATGCAGTGGAGAGGGAACCCTCCAGGGCGGCCCGGGGCGTAAAGCCAAACAGGTGCTCGAACCTGGTCAAGAAACCTGCAATTGCAGCTCCGGTCCGTTCCGGGGATGAGAAGAAGGATCTCTCAATGTCTGGCACCACAGCCGCCAGGACATACCTGTCGATGTAGTTGAACAGGTTTATTAAGAGCAACAGCCCCAGGGCCGCACTGGCCCCGGGCAAGGGATTCTCAGAAGGTACTCGGTCCGGAAGAGATGCGTCCTGATCGTGAACCATATCCGGGCACCACGTGACATAAAAATAGGGGCTTACTGACTTGAGCCAAAGACAAGTTCAAGATCCCAGGGAATCACACTCGTCCTCTTTCTCCTACTCGGGAGGCTCCTTTTCGAGGACGAGGACGAGCACAACGATGAGAAAGATTCTCAGGAGCGCTACTTTGCGACGAGTTGCCGCAAAACATACGGGAGGATTCCGCCGTGGTTATAGTAATCAACCTCAATCGGAGTATCAATCCGCAAGGTAACTGGCACATGCTCGATCTTTCCATTAGCACGATGAACGATGAGCGTCAGGTCCTGAAGCGGCTGAATCTCTTCGTTTAGACCCAGCAGATCAAAAACCTCGGTTCCCTCCAACTTCAGTCTGGTGGCACCGGTGCCCTCCTTGAATTGGCATGGAAGGACTCCCATGCCCACAAGATTGCTACGATGAATTCGCTCAAAACTCTGAGCCACCACCGCCCGCACCCCCAGCAACTGCGTGCCCTTGGCCGCCCAATCGCGGGAACTGCCAGTCCCGTATTCCTGCCCTGCGAAAACCATGAGCGGAACACCATTTGCCTTGTATTTCATAGCAGCATCGTAAATGCTCATTCGTTCACCCGTCGGCTGATAAAGCGTGATCCCCCCTTCCACACCAGGGACCATGAGATTCTTGATTCGGACATTGGCAAACGTGCCTCGAGTCATTACGCGGTCGTTCCCCCGCCTTGAGCCATAGCTGTTGAATTCGGCCGGGGTGACTCCTTTGGACTGCAGATAGACTCCAGCCGGAGAGGTCGCCTTGATGGGACCGGCGGGACTGATGTGATCTGTCGTTACGGAATCTCCCAATATGGCCAGGGGCCTGGCTCCCCGTATCTCTGTAATTGAACTGGGCTCCATGCTGAATTGGGCAAAGAACGGTGGTTCCTGAATGTAGGTTGATTCGGGATCCCATTCATACAGCGCCCCACGCCGGCTGGGGATATCATTCCATAAAGGGCTTTGCTGCGCGAAGTCTTTGTAAAGGCTCCTGTATGTCTCCGGGTCAAAGGCAGAAAACATGAGTTCTTGCACTTCTTTAAGGCTAGGCCAGAGGTCCCGCAGGAACACCTGTCTTCCGGTACGCGCATAACCAATGGGCTCATGAGCCATTTCGATATCGGCCCGGCCCGCCAGCGCAAATGCAACAACCAGCGGAGGACTCATCAGGAAATTGGCTTTCACGCTGGGGTGGACGCGCGCTTCGAAATTCCGGTTGCCGCTGAGAACACTTGCCGTGATGAGGTCGTTGCGAGTGATGACCTCTTCAATCTTGGGCTCCAACGGTCCGGAATTCCCAATACATGTGGTACATCCGTACCCCACCAGATTGAATCCAATCTGATCCAGATACTTCTGCAGGCCGGTCTTGTTCAAATATTCGCTGACCACGCGCGAACCAGGCGCCAGTGAGGTTTTGACATAAGGCGGCACCGACAACCCTTGCTCCACGGCTTTCTTCGCGAGAAGACCGGCAGCCAACATGACCGCCGGATTGGAGGTGTTAGTGCAAGAGGTAATGGCTGCAATCACGACGTCTCCGTGTCTCAGGTTCACCGACCCGTCCTTTTCAACCTTGACTGGGAATTTCCTGCCAAGGTCTTCCTTGGTCTTGTTGTAACCGCCGGCCGATATGGGTTTACTCAAGAGCTCGACGAACCGGCTCTTGAGTTCCGTGAGGTTGATCCGGTCTTGTGGCCTCTTGGGTCCCGCCACTCCTGGTTGGACTTCAGCCAGATACAGATCCAGCACCTGGGAGTACTCGCATTCTCCAAACCCGGGGATTCCGAACATCCCTTGGGCTTTGAAGTAATTGCGCACGCTCTGTACCAGTTCATCGCTGCGGCCAGTGGCCTGAAGATACCGGCAAGTCTCTTCGTCAATTGGGAAGAATCCCATAGTGGCTCCGTATTCAGGAGCCATGTTGGCGATGGTGGCGCGATCGGTCACCGGCAATGACGCTGCCCCTTCCCCAAAAAACTCAACGAATTTTCCAACCACTTTGGCCTTGCGAAGTAATTCGGTACAATGCAAAACCAGGTCTGTAGCCGTGACACCTTCCTTCAATCGACCTTTCATGTGAACGGCGACGACATCCGGAGTGAGGAAGTAGACGGGCTGCCCTAGCATTCCTGCTTCAGCTTCAATACCCCCAACGCCCCAACCCACAATTCCCAGGCCGTTGATCATGGTGGTATGGGAGTCCGTTCCGACCAGCGTGTCTGGATAATAGACTCCTTCCTTTTCCAATACGCACTTTGCCAGGTATTCCAGATTTACTTGGTGAACGATGCCGATACCTGGAGGAACCACATTAAAGGTTTTGAATGC
Source organism: Terriglobia bacterium (assembly GCA_041476565.1). Taxonomy (GTDB): domain Bacteria; phylum Acidobacteriota; class Terriglobia; order Versatilivoradales; family Versatilivoraceae; genus DATKMG01. Next base: position 17,544 of record JBGOTQ010000128.1, read on the forward strand.
CTGCATCCCCCATTTCATGAATTGGTAGCGAGATTGGTTGCGTTGTAACTCCTTTTCCATATTCAGTCTGAGAGCTTCACTGGTGCCGCTATAGTCCACTTGAATAGAATGGTCGACAACCAGGTCCACAGGGACCAACGGTTCGATGATCGTTACGTCCTTGCCCATTCTCGCCACAACCGACCGCATCGAAGCCAGATCAACCAAGAGAGGAACTCCAGTGAAATCTTGAAGGACAATACGAGACACAACAAATGGAATTTCGGCGGTCCGGGATCCACGCGGCGTCCAGTTGGCCAGATTTAGAATGTCCCTCTCGGTGATCCGCGCGCCGTCATAATCTCTTAACACAGCCTCTAATACAATGCGTAGGCTAACCGGCAACCGGGATATTGGACCGACACCCTCTTTTTCCAATTGAGGAAGTGAGTAGAATTTGGCGGCCCGATTCCCTCCCGCCATGAAGCTCTGCAACGTGTTGAACAGATTATGTCCCATGCATACTCCTGTGATGAGAAGTCTCAATTGAGATTATTCCCTGCAGATCGGGAAAGTCAAGAACAGCAGGGCACTCTGAGCCTTGAATTTGGTCCTCAACAGGAGAATGGCTACAGAGACTCGCAACTGCTGACAACTCCGAGTTGAGGGGGAACGAAATTCCCAGAATTGGACGGAACGAGGATCTGGAGGTAGAGAGGAGAGTCAGAGTCAGGTTCGCTCATCAAACTGGCCAGGGTCGCCGACCCGCTTTCTGAAGTAGACCATTGCCAGGGGCGCAACCATTCTTGGGGGAATCCAGCTGCGACGGTGAAACTCCAGCCCCCAGGACAAAAATATCCCCTGGATCGATCGGCGCCTGGCGGCTTGCTGGATGCTCCGCATTCGGTCCATGGCCAAAGGGACAGCTATCTCTCTGGGCAATACTCCTCGACTAAAAGATTGCTCGAGGATCCAATCAACCTCCGCTCCAAAGT
>JBGOTQ010000129.1:0-18495 GCA_041476565.1 Terriglobia bacterium
AATCACATCGAAGGGCACATGCGCCCTGATCAAGGCATCCGCAAAACCGGAAAATTCGCCATCCAGGTTTCCAACTTCACTGCGCCTGGGTACCCGGCCGAGCTCGATGAGTTGGGCATCGGAACCCTCATAGAAATTGGCACTCGTGTCTGACCAGACCAAGGCCACCTTGGCCTCGGATTGCGTGTCCTTGTAATATGCGCCATTCTTGGCCAGAAAGCGGTTCATTTCCGTGATGGCACGCATCTCCGGCAGATCAAACTCATAGGGATACATACCAAACCAGATGTTGCCGCCGTTGGCGATGGTACCGGCATAGAGCAGCCGCAACTCCGGCTCGGGCAGGGTCGAAAAAGTCCAGGGCTTGTGGCCCGCGGCGGAGAAAACAACTCGCGGCTTGCCTGCCGCCTGGCTCTCGAGCAGCCGGGCGGTGACTCCCGGTTTCCACACGGGGACGCCCTCCAGCTTACCGCCGATGAATCCCCCTTCGCTGCCCAGAAGATCCTGCTCCTTCACCAGAACGCGGTTCAGACGCGCGGTGGCCCAGTTTCCACCCCGTTCCCCACCGTTCATATAGAAGGCGATTTGAGGATTCGCGGCCTTGATGATGCTGCGGGAATCATGCAGGAAATCGGAGAGACTGTTAGACTGGAACTCGAGCAGGTCACGGGCGGCATTCCCTTTCCGATCTTTTTTGGAGGGCAGCTTCCCGCCATAAAGCTTCTCGTATTTCTCCTGGCACCAAGGGCAATAGCAGCTGTCGGGGAAAAAGATCGGGCCATCGAAGAAAATACCGTCGATGGGATAGGCGCAGAGGTCGCGCAACACTTGAAACACCCACTCCCGCCATGGGCCGTTAACGCACAAACTTGTGCCTGTCACGTACACGTCGTCGACCGGGAAGCCATTCTCCCGGATTTGCAGCCACTCCCGGTGCTTTTCGGCAAACTCGCGCGTATACCAATGGACGTTGAAATAGATCATCACACGAATACCGCGTTTTCTTGCTTCCGGAAGATATTGGCGCAAGTAATCCTCATTCTGCTTGCTCGCCATTTTGGAGGAAAAAAAGAACCCCAGATCGTCGAGCCCTCCGATCAAATTCATCACTTCAAAATGTTCGGAATTATAGCCTTGCGTCGCCTTTGCTTCAGCCCATCTCGCCGGAGTGCGCTCAGTCAACTGATTGAAACCCGTCACTACGTCCACGATCCGCAACGGTTCCCTCTCCCACCAGAAATCCGTTTTGGAATCCTGCGCCCACAACCATGGGCACATTGTCAAAAGTGCTGGGAAAAAGGCAAATAGATTGCCGTTTAGGGCAGACAGGCGTTTCGTTAGAATATTCCCAATCATTGGAGATCTCCTTCGAGACGGCTCGGCGCATTAATTTAGCGTCCGATGGTGCAAAAGCGCTGCCGGCTGAGTGCGATATTGTCATTTGGTTCAATTTACTTGGGAGCGGCCTCAACGTTTAAATGCAAGACTCCGGGCCAGGAATTGATAGGCAGAACGGCGGACCTCCGGGGGGAAATCATGGCCGCATGCCGGGTAAATAACTCTCAAATTTCCACCTTGCCGGAAAATCTTCTGGTACACAGGCAGTGCGGCCGCCACGCAATCTCGAACGCCTGACACCTCGAAGTTGTCATCTCTCAATGGCGCATTGATAAATAATGGGCGTGGAGCCAGACAGCCCAGTACTTCTGTGAAATCGAAGGGCATTTGGGCGGGATTACAGGCAAAAACTTCTGCGATTCGGGGCATGTAGCCTTTGTGGCTCCATCCCGCGAGGTCTCCGCCCATATATTTCGGGAAAGAGTTAAATCCACAGCTGGTTACGATGGCTTTAATGCGCGGTTCAAAAGCTGCCACAAACAGAGCATTGTGTCCCCCCAGCGAATGTCCAATCACCGCGATTCGTTCGGAATCTACTTCAGGCAGGGATTGCAGCAGATCGATGGCGCGCTTGTGATTGACAATCCCTTTCATGGTCGCGCTGACGTAGCCACGAGAATAAACATCAATCTTGTAGTCTCCAAAATTTGGATAGTCTGGCGCCAGGGTGACAAAACCGCGCTCCGCCAGTTCCAAGGCATATTGGAGATTCGGCTCGCCGCCGAGCCCGGCGGGCTCTCCCTTGCCAATGTCCGTGGTCTGATGAAGACAGAGAATGCCGGGGCTCTTGTGCCCTATTCCCAAACGGCGGGGAATGAGGAGGTAAGCCGGAACTCGATCTTCTCCTTCGCTCCGAAAAGTGATCCTGTGCCTGCAAATTCCAGCCAACTCTTTTGATTCCAGAATTTGAAGATCAAGGCTCTCCGCCTCATTTGAGGGCAAAAGTCCCATCACTTTCTGCATGTTCAGAAGAATATGAGACCGCCGCGTTTCCCAGTCAGCCACTGTGCTGACGGGATGGGAATTTCCCGCGGAATCAAGATAAACAAGCAGATTCAGCTTGTCGGCATAAAAAGGGGTCTGCCCGGCAGCTAGCAGAATAAAAGCGTCGGCGATGATAATCGCCAGCCCAACGCATATAAAAACGTTACACAACCGGCTCGTCTTAGAATTGCGCATTGTGTTTAGTGGGGTGAAGAAGGGCAAAGCTTCACGATAATGTTTATTAATTCTATGGGTACTCCTTTTTGGGTCAAGGATAGTCGTCCTGCATTGACGCGGATGGATAATTGATTGCGTTGAAACCATGGCCGCGCCAGGGCCCGGCCATGGTTTTCATCTTAAAGTTTGGGAATCTCTGCCTTATGCGCCCATGCTTTTTCAAAAGCCTTGACCCGAAATTTGTGATGAGACAGGTTTAAGCAGACGTCGATGGCGTCACGCCGCACCTCTCTGAATCTACTCGGAAAATGGTAAGTGGGCCTGGAGAGATTGTTCTTCCCCACCCGCTCCACGATGGGCTCTCGGTGATACCTGTTGATGTCCCAGACTGAGCACCTTCAGAGCGGAAATCCGCGTTGACGGTAGGAACAGACTCTCACCTTAAGGGCCTATTCGGTCACCTCGACCCGGTAGATCTCATAGGGGTGCAGGGTTAGGCGGCGTGGATGGGCTCGAAGGTCCGAAATCTTTGCAGTGCGAATCTGCTCGAGGTTGTTAAGGGGGGCTTCGACATTCAGCCGGACGAGCCGCACTCGGTTGTAAACCAGGATTTCCATTTTGCCATTCTACTCCTGTTGATTGTACACCCAATAACACCTCCGATTATCTTTTTTGGTTTCTTACATCCCGCGCGGCTCCGGCGACCCACGAGGGGGCTAGTCAGGCCTCTTCCGGGCATGGAAAAGCCTGGAAGTAGCCTCATTTCAAGCGATGTCTCAGACACCACTCCGTCCCCTTCCTTCTTCGCCCGGTCTGCTTGGCTGCCGCAGCCTATCCTGTGGGCACCGGCGCGCTACGATCCTGCGCACCCTGCTCCCGAACAACCGCCGCGTCAGGTAACTCTCCGCCAGAAGCAGCCAATAATTCCGGGCGTGCTTGGTCAAAGGCCCGCCGGTCTTCACCAACCACGTCCGAAGGCCTCGCTAGGTGGTCAGTAAGTTCTTCAAAATGGAAATCCGGTTTTGATGTGTTATAATTTCACAAATCCAAAGCGTTACTCCGACCTGCTGCTGCACAATATGGGACCGGGCCTCGCCGATCAGGTGCAGCAAGGGTCTGCGCTCGGCAAAGAGTTTCGTACCATTCGAGGTATTCTCCTTCTGCCAGCTCTGAACTCTGAGTACAGACTCTGAGCTCCGTCAACAGATTCTTGATTCGAAGCGGCAAGTCTTCGACGGGTGCCCGACAGTTCAGGTCTGACCTGGAACATGATGCTGCTGCGGCCCGAATCCCCTTGGGCTTTTCAACGTTGTAGGAGTAGTATTTGGTGATCTGGAGTGTCCGTGAACAGCCGCCGCAGGCGAGCCGCATAACCCGCCAGAGCCGCCGATGCCGTTCCGATCCTTCGTTTCGCTCTGGCTACCAAAATCGGGTCTAAGCCCCGAGTCGGGGGATGCCTATCCGCCCCGTCATTGGGTGAACTATTGATTATCGAAATCCCATATGGAGAACGATATGCCCTACTCGACAGAAGTAATTGATGGAGGTAGAGGAATTCTTCATGTCGGGAGAGGTATTGTAAGTGGAGAAGAACTCATCGCAAGCGCTAAGGGAGTTTTTGAGATGGTGAAGGGAGGATCTTCTCCGAGTTATGCGCTCGCTGATCTAAGCGAAGTGGTTGATTTGCGTGTCTCCGCCGAAGAGATCAGGCGAAATGCTGAAATCAATATCCAAATATCAAAGTACATTCGAGACGGGAAAGTCGCGATTGTGGCTCCGAGAGATCACATCTACGGCATTGCCCGAATGTGGCAGGCGTATTCTGAAGAGACTGGCTGGATTACGCAGATTTTTCGAAGCAAGGGCGAAGCAATTGAATGGATTAAGGGCACAGAGAAAGGGTGGATGCAGTGGTTTCCTTCATGAAAATACAGGTTTTGGTAGCCACGACAAACCGCATTCGGTTTGTCGTGGGCTTTTGGCCACATATGAAAAGCCCACAATGAATTCAGAGTACGAATTCATCGTGGCTACCCATGCCATTTTCATTGGCAGAAGAAAATGCGCGCTTGAAGGAGGGCGCCGCGCTGCGCGACCGCTGTCGCTCCGTTGCCGCCCTCCTATTGGCAAAGGCGAACTGGTGTGTCGCGAGATCTGAGAAGGAACAAAAACAGACTCTGGCAATTGGAGGCTCATTTGGGAGGCCCTCCCTGCCATGAATACCGACTCTAATCAGAACTCACCCAAGAAAAGAAGGTCACGGACTCTGAAGCTGATCTGCTAAAGGATCGGAAACGCCACACTGTATTTCCTGAGATGATCTTCGTGCGGAGGGCGTTTATCCTCAGATGCCTTCTCTGTACACACCTGCTGGTTGTCGAGATATGGGGAGACACGGTGGGTATGAGGTCCGTGACGTACTGGTTCTGGAGATTTGTTCCATATTGTCTCTTCTTGGTATTGGTGGCTTATTATGCCCGCCCGGTGGCGTACAGTAGGGCCGAATTCCCTACAAACATTGGGCTCCGGAGCCCCTTCCCTCCTATTAACTGACCCAACAAGGAAAGCGGGGCAGAATTTATGTTTTTCGTATATCGCTTCTCCATGTGATAAATGCCGCCATTCAAAATACTGAGGGACGGGAGCAACGAGTCCCCCGATCTGGCGCATTTTTTCACACCTTCTGACTCATTACCACTTTCCCCACCGATAGCCTCTTCCGACACACCTGGTCGACAGGCCATCGCTAGAGCTTAATTCTCTCTAAAGCGCAGTGTCGTTTTTGGACTCGGCGACGTCCCTCGGCAGATCCAAGCAGGCGAGCTCTTTGCGCTGGGTTCTTTGTGTCCTGTTGCCTTCGTGGTGAGAAATCCCGACCGGGTGTTGTAGGACCCGGACTGACAAAGAAAGCGACGAAAACCCTACATCATAAAGCGGTTCTCTCCGATTGTGTGGACCTTTAGGTTCTCTATACTAATAGCAGAATGCAGGAGAGAGCAGGCGCACTCTGAGAGTGCATTAGCTGCCGCGGAGATTACTACTCCATGCTTTCGCAGTCACGAATCTTCAGTACCTCAAAATAGGGGATGCATGAATCTGTCTTCCAAGCCAGGGGAACTATTACCATTTCACGAAATCGTCGAGCATTCTCGGGCGGGTGTATATGTCATTCAGGACGGCCAATTCCTTTACGTAAATCCCAAGATGGGGGAAACCTTCGGCTATACGCAAGACGAATTGACCGATTTGCCTTCGGTCTATCGCCTTGTTGTTGACACTGACCGGGATCTGGTCCAGGAGAAGCTCTCGAAATGCCAGGACTCAACCACACCACGAAACCGTTTCTCATTTCATGGAATAAAGAAGGAGGGAGAGGTCATCGACGTAGAAGCTCACGCGATCGGGACTTCCCTGAATGGAAGAACGGCGATCTTAGGGGCCCTCTTGGACATCACTGACCAAAAGCGCTCGGAGGAAACTCTGCCGCTTTCAGAACTGGAGTACCAGCAACTGGTGGATTCCATACAGATCATCGTCTGGAGGCGAGACGCCAGGACTTTCCGGTTTAGCTTTGTCAATCGGCAGGCTGAGGTCCTGCTGGGCCATCCCACTTCCCGCTGGACCCACGAACCCGGATTCTGGGAAAACCACATTTTCCAGGAAGACCGCGAAATGGTTCTTGCCACATATCGAAAGGTCACAGCTTCCCAGATGACTCAAGACATTGAATACCGAATGATCGCGGCCGACGGGCGAATCGTCTGGATGCGTGACATTATCTATGTAGTGGAAGAGAACAAGCGAGCCATCGGACTGATAGGCGTCATGGCGGACATTACAGCCAGAAAGAACGCTGAGGTCTCCATGGGTGAAAGCCAGATTCGGTTGGAAAGTATTATCAACTCGGCCATGGATGCCATTATCACCATTGATGAGAACCAGCAGATCATGATTTTCAATCACAGTGCGGAAGAGGTATTTGGCTGCATAGCCGCTGAGGCCATTGGCCAACCCATCGATCGTTTCATTGCTGAAGGGCATCGCATAGCTCACCGGCAGCATGTGATCCACTTCGGAAAAACCGGGATCACCTCGCACGCAATGGAAACCCTGGGGCCGATCACAGGGCTTCGCGCCAATGGAGAAGAATTTCCGATGGAAGCTTCAATATCCCAGGCAGAGGTATCCGGACAAAAGTTGTACACGGCGATTCTGCGCGACATTTCTGCACGTAAAAAGGGGGAGGAGGTCCTGTATCGGACTCAACAGCAGCTTCTTCATTCGCAGAAAATGGAAGCCATCGGGCGATTGGCTGGAGGGGTGGCACACGATTTTAACAATCTGCTGACCGGTATCCTCGGATATACCGACATAGCCATGTCCTTTCTCGATCGCAGCAACCCGCTCTACTTTGAGCTTGAGCAGATCCAGATGACGGGTAAGCGGGCCGCTGACCTAACCCGGCAGCTTCTTGCTTTCAGTCGCAGACAACTTCTACAGCCAAGAATTCTGAATCTCAACAGTATCATTAGTGAAAGTACCAAACTGCTTGAACGTTTAATCGGGAAAGACGTGGAGTTGGTCACGATTCTTGATCCCAATCTGGGGAGCATTAAGGCCGATTCGAGCCAGATTGAACAGGTCATCATGAATCTGGCAGTCAACGCCTGCGATGCGATGCCTGACGGGGGGAAGCTGATTATTGAGACATCTAATCTTTTTGTGGATGAAAACTACATCAATCAACACCTCTCCTCCATTACCCCGGGCCCTCATGTCCTGCTCGCTATAAGTGACAATGGAACAGGGATGAACCTGGAAACTCAGGCACGTATTTTCGAGCCGTTCTTTACTACCAAGGAAAAAGGAAAAGGTACCGGACTGGGTCTCTCCATGGTCTACGGGATCGTTCGGCAGAGCGGCGGCTATATCTGGGTATATAGCGAACCGGGCCGGGGAACGACGTTCAAGATCTGTCTGCCGAGCATTAATGTTCCCGCCGAAGTCCTGGAGAATGAACTGAGCCTAGAAGAAAGCCCGGGGGGCACGGAGACTATTTTGCTAGTGGAGGATGATGAGATTGTTCGTAAACTCATATTTCGTGCACTTGAACTCAAAGGTTACCATGTACTGGAGGCCACCAATGGGAGAGAGGCTATCCAGATTTGCGAGCATCAGAAGAACCCGGTTCAGTTGTTAATCTCAGACCTCATTATGCCCTGGATGCAGGGAGACGAGCTAGCCGAGCGATTGCGCCAGTACTGTCCAGGGTTGGAAGTGCTCTACCTGTCCGGGCACACGGAAAACGCGATCGTCCAGAACGACACACTGGACGTCAATCTCAACTTTCTTCCAAAGCCCTTTATCCCTCGAACCTTGACGCAACGGGTCCGAAAGATCCTAGACTCCAGAGGAAGAAGGTCGAGAGCTAATTAAAAGTAGCGATAGCACCAATTGACGAGCTGAGTCCGCGTGTTTTAACGCCGATTCTTTGGGTGGAGAGTCAAGATTGCAGGGAGCCTGACGAGGATGGCTCTTGACGACCACCGTAGTCGCACTACAAGTGAGCTGATCCATGCCCCAAATTCTGGTTATTGATGACGAAGCTGAAGTCTGTGAACTGCTGTCCAATGCCCTGAATCGAGAAGGCTATCAAGTGAAGACAGCTCCCAATGGCAAAGATGGGTTAAAGATACTTAACGGGTCTATCGTAGACCTGGTAATCACCGACCTCATCATGCCGGAAATAGAGGGATTGGAGCTTATCAAGGGGCTTCATTATCAGCGCCCAGATCTGAAGATCATAGCCATTTCTGGCAGTGGTTGCCGTGATCCTCGAATCGATCTTTCTATGGCCCAATACTTGGGAGCACATCGAACGTTCTCAAAGCCCTTTGAACTGCAAGACTTGCTAGGGGCTGTCCGGGAGATGATTGGGCCTGGGATCCCGGGATATCTCTTTCCTTAACCTGGGGAATCATCATGGGAGCCGTGCGATTCCCTTGCAGAGAACGTTGGGATAGGTTTTGATAAAGATCCTGATCGTAAATGAACATGCAGTTGTCCGAGAGCGTGTGAAAAGAATCTTCGACAAGCAGCTCGATGAAACTACTTTTGGCGAGGCAGGCTATATCACCAAAGACAGTTTGCTTAGAAAGCTGGTCGAGCTAATCAAAGCAATTCCGTTATATGGTTGCGAGCAGAAACCAGCACGATGATTTCGGGCGACGTTTGCGGGCTGACTATTACTACCCCGAGTGTAATCAAAACTGGCGGAAATGGAGGAACCGCACAGCGGTTCCATTTTTCAGCCGTGGGTGGGTCAGCCGCAGTCGGCGGACCCACCCACGGATCACGGCACCATGGAGGGACAACCCTGAAAGGGTTGAATAGGGCATCCTCTGGATCCCTGCTGACGGTCAGGAGCTGACGTCTCCTGCTCGTAAATTCAACCCTTTCAGGGTTGGGAGCGAATTGGAGACGGAAACCGGGGGTAGGCGTTTATAGCGCCTACCCCCGGCTGATGAATCGAACCGCTGAGCGGTTCCTGTCCACAGGACCCTTGTTCATCGAGCTTCTTCTGCCCGCCAGTTTTGATTGCACACTACTACCCCTTGACAGTTGTCTTGGGTGTCTCCAGGATGTGGTGCTAAAGGACCCGATACTTCTCGATGACTGCCTCATCAACTTCTATACCTGTTCCTGGCTGGTCGGGGATTTCCAGATATCCGTTCTTCATGCTGATGGGATATTTAGCAAGCTGGCGGCTGATCTCGCCGGTACTGACATTGAACTCAATGAAATAAGCCTTCTTAATGTAGGCCAGGAATTGCAGTGTCGTGGCGGTTAGGATGTCCGAACTCCAGGCATGTGGGATGAGGCCAATGTTATGATCTTCCACCATGTGGGCAATGCGTCGGGCCGTGGTTAACCCGCCACAACGGCTCAGGTCCGGTTGAACAATATCTATCTTGCCCCGTTCGATCAAATGACGGAAACCCCACTGGGTTGCTTCCTGTTCCCCTGCAGCAATGGGAGTTTCAACCGCGTCGGCCAATTTGGCATAGCCGTCATAATCCTCTGGTGGCAGGCAATCCTCCACAAAGAAGGGTCGAAAGGGTTCAATACTTTTGACCATTCGAATGGACTCTTCTGCCGTTCGTTCCACTTTCCAGCCTGGATCAATCAGCAGGTCGTGGGCCGGGCCCAGTGCCTCCCGCGCTGCTCGCACCAGTTCGACGTCGAGCCTTGGATCTTCTCCGAAGATTCCCCAGCCGAATTTCACAGCTGTGAAACCCTGTTCGATATAGCCCCTGCAAGCTTCAGCCATGGCTTCGGGAGTAGGACGAAATAACGTGCTGGCGTAAGCGCGAATTCTGTTGCGGCGGTGGGCTCCCAGAAGCTTGTATATCGGCTGCTTCACCGACTGTCCGATGAGGCTCCAAAGACAGTTGTCAATCCCGGAAAGAGCCTGGATGACCACGCCACGCCGGCCGAAATAGACACTGCTTTTATACATCTTGTACCACAGTTTCTCGACCTCAAAGGGATCTTCACCCAAAATCGCCTGTCGAAGACCATCAAACATCCCTGACCCGCCGGCGGGCGCGTCGATGGCGGCTTTGGCAACATGGGGTTGGGTCTCAACATCGGAATAACCCGTCAAGCCATTATCGGTCGTTACCTTAATCACTAACATGGAACCGATCCCATGGGATTCCTCTGCCCCTTGGGGCGCGGCATAGTCTTGCGACGACTTCAACACCATGGCTTCTACATCTTTAATCTTCATAGTCGTTGCCCTTCGCAGTCAGTGATGGACTCAGAAACTTACACGGCCCAAAGTATCTTTTTATGATCTTGAACAAGTTGTCAAGGATATGTCAGAATCGCGAAATTTCAAAGAGGGGAAGTAATGCCATGACTCCTAATTCTGACTCAAGACCGAGACAGAGCGCTCTGATGATCGGACCCGTCGCAGCCATGTTACCCGTAGGAGAATTCCCCTTTGAAAACGTCCTTCTGGACCGAGACCGGTATAGCTATGAGGGAAACTGGCTGTTTAGTACATTCGACCAGGCTGACATTCTGGCAACCCGGATCGGATTTGGGTTGGGTCGATTCCACTGGGAAGACTACGGTCTGGAAGCCCAACCGGATTCGGAATCTTCTGCCCCCATTTCTTATCGCCTGGAAGTGATCACGCAAGCAGGGGTGCACGCTTGCCTCTACTCTGACCAACAGAAGGGAATGGCTGTCAGATCAGATATTAAGTCCATAGAGATCAACTTTTGTGATAACACTTCAGAGTTATTCAACCTGCATGGATGGCCACAGATGAGCTGGCAGTTTCGGAACCCGGACGCGTCGATTGTGGCGGAACTCCAGCTAGGCTTGATCAAAATGGCGGTGTGGCCAGACTGTATGATGCCCAACAACACGTTTTCAATGTGCATAGGCGTCGGCACGGTATCGGGTGCAATCTCTCTTGAGGGCAAGAGAGTCGAAGTGGCCGGCGGCGGCGTGTACGATCACCCGCGTGTAGTGGTGGGCCCAAACGATGTACCTCCGTTTGGTTGGTATCTTTATTCTCCTCTCCGCTTCCCCGATGGAACCTTTATCGTCAGTTATTATGCGGAAGATGGTCTTGGAAAGAAGGATGAGCATTACTCTACGGGTTTCCTGATCTTGCCGGATGGCACCTGCCGGTGGCTGAACAGCGCACAAATCCGCCGGTTGGACCTCGGTAAAGACGACCTTCCGGTTGGCTGGGAGGCCCAACTCAGCGGAGAGGGTGTGACGATCTCTTATCGAACGAGGATTGTGGGCCTCTCGTTGGTTCGCGCGTCGGGTCTTTCTGACCTCGATAATCAATCTGGGAAATATCTGGCCTTTCCCCTTCTTATGGAGACCGAAGGCGAGTGCAAAATTGACAGTGTCACAAAGGTGCTTGAGCGCGGATCCGGAATTGCGGAGTTTCTTGTGCGAAAAGGTTACCAGCCGGCTTTTCCTTGAGCTTGTCGATGTGCCTGCTCATAATCCCTCTGAAAAAAAAACTTGATGCCAAAGGCAAAGAGAATTGCTGCCAGAATGCACACTATAGCGGCGTAACTCAACATGTGATGAATTCCTACGCTCCTTTTCGACATGCCCCCCAGCAACGCGGCGAACCCGGCCACGAAGCCTCCGATGAAGTTGAGGCAACCTACGGCGGATGCCTGGGTATTGGCAGGAACGATCTCAAAGGATGAAACCATAAAATTCGCTAGACACAATCCGCCGCTGAGTCCGAATCCCACGGCCGCGAGATTGGTCAGAAAAAGCGAATCCGTGTTTCCGACCAGATGGACACAGGGAGCACAAAAGAACAACCCGGCACAAACCAGCCATGAGCGGGCTGCTTTAGTCCGCCGATAGAGCCAGTCTGCCAGCAAGCCTCCGCCTATCATTCCGACCAATGTCGCGCTCTGCAGATAAATTGTTGCCTCAAACCCTGCGTTAGCTAGGCCAAGGGAGAATTTTTCATAGAGGAAGTTGGGCAACCATGTATAGAGCAGCCAAAGGGCAAAGGTGAAAGCAGTGAAGACGACACACAGGAACCGATAACTGGGGATTTTGGCAAGGACCGCTAAAGCCAAGCCGCTGCTGGATTCGATGGTCTCCGCCTGGCCCTCCACGGGAGAGTTCTTCAAGAAGTTCAGATAAGGAATGGCGTAACCTATTCCAACGATGCCCAACGAATAAAAGGCCACTCTCCAGTGAAACCGCTGGGCGATAAAGCCGCCGTACCATCCCCCCAGAACAATCCCTGCAACCTGAGCCGTACTGAAAATGGCAATTGCACGGGATCGCGTTTGAGGGCCGTGCGCGCTAGCGGTTAGTGCTATTGCCGCCGGGATAAAAAGGGATTCGGTGACACCTATTAGGGCCCGACAAGCCAGCAGCATGGACGCTGAATGGGACAGACCAGTAAGAAAAGTGGCCCCACTCCACAATAGCAGACTCAGCACGACCAACGTCCGTTTTGAAAAGCGGTCTCCGATTTGACCGGCAATAGGGGAACAAATTGCATAGACCCACAGGAAAACTGAGCCGGTCAGTCCTAATTGAGTGTCGCTAAAATTCAGCTCTGATTTGAGGAGAGGGAATATGGAAAAGACTACCTGGCGGTCACCATAGTTGAGGAGGTAGGCCACCCACATGAATCCTACGAGCCACCAGGCATGCCTTCTGGTCATGAGAGCGACTACAGTTGGACGTCCTGACCGATCACGTAAAGAGTGAGACCTTTGCGGCAAACCGCTCCAAAGTAGAGCATCGTGAGAGCCCCTGAGCAGTGGGCGCGGATCTCAATGGGTTTTGAAGCGTGGTCAGAAAAATCATGCAAACGGCCCAGCAAATCACGCTTTTTCACATCGATCCCCACCCCCACCGTGGGCTCCCAAATCCCGTTTTGCGGACAGGGGATGTAATCCTGCAGATTGACGGCTTGTACAAAACGTGGAGGCGCGGGCCGGGCAGGATCGATCTTGATTATGTCCCCTTCAAGCAATCCGTAGTGGCGCAAGACATTCTTGATTCCCTCGTAGGCGTGTCGAGTCCCCATCGGGTTGGTGGATTCGGCAAATCCAAACTCTCCTCCAATTGTGATCTTTCCCATCGCCTCTGCTTCGTCGGTAAGCAGTCCGGAAGCCATTTGGCTGGAATAGAGCAGTATGAAGGGGGTATCAAAGAGTTGAGCCACTTTGGCAATTTCGGCCCTCTGGACTGGATCCGGGATGGGGTGAAACGAGGCGCAAAGGGGAAAGATGGCTTCGTTCCCTCCCGAATGAATATCCAAAACGACTTGGACCTGAGGAAGGATGCGCGTCTTGACGAAATTAGAGATCCGATACGAAATCGTGCCGCGCGGATTTCCGGGAAACGCCCGATTCATGTTGACACGATCCAGGGGAGACTCCCTCCTGCTTGCGACACAAGCGGACTCACTCAGTTGCGGGATCAGGATGACACGGCCTCGCATGACATCGGGATCCAGATTGTAACAGAGCCTCTTGACCGCAACTTGCCCCTCGTACTCATTGCCGTGAGTCCCGCCAATAGCTGCCACCGCAGTTGAAGTCGGCCCGCGCAGGCCATTGATTACAGTCAAAGGCAGAAGGGAATAACCCCAGTTTGAATCCAGATGAAAAGCAACCTGGTAATGCTGCTTACCAGGGGCGTCGAAGTCAATTTGTGAGGGATCAAAGACAACGTGAGGCATATCTGTATCCTTCCAAAAGGCAGACACCGGTTATCGGGTCTGTTTCTCTTCAGCCACCCACCTCTATAATGCCTCAGTTATGGGTGGTGGCTCCTAGCGGAGCCCAGCTTCCCACGTGCAAACTTACCATTACCCGCCCATAATGACCGGTTGAATTTCCTGACTCTTTTCTGTTAACCTTACGTCACTTTGTCCAATGAGTCGAACGTTTTTTTCTCCATCTTCCCGGGAGGCTAGCACGCGATGTTGGTCGATGTTCACAGTCACTTCTTTAAGTACCCGGATCATTTCAGTGAGGATTTTCGGAAGCAATCTTTTCGGGGAAGAAACAAGGAAATTGACCTCACGGTTCGCTGGGAAGAGTATCATGCCAAGGCTTTGACATGTGATAAAACAATCGTGTTTGGCGGCAAAGCCCGATTGTCTGGACTTTGGGTTCCAGACGAGGACGTGGTGAACTATGTGAGGCAGCACCCCGACAAGCTCATCGGCTTCTTGTCGGTGGATCCGACCCAACCCGGATGGCAGGATGTACTTCATCAAGGACATCAGGATTTCAAGCTCAAGGGAATTAAGCTTCTCTCCATGTATGCCGGATTTAAGCCCACCCGACCTGAGCTCGACTATCTTTGGGAATATGCCACGCGGCATCATCTGCCGGTGCTTCTCCACACAGGGACCACATTCGTGGACAAGGCCCCGCTGGAGTGCACTCTTCCAAGGCTGCTCGATGATGTAGCGATCCGCTTTCCCAACGTGAAAATCATCATGGCTCACCTCTCTCATCCCTACGAGGGAGAGTGTGTCGTTACCATCCGCAAGCATCCCAACGTTTATGCTGATTGCTCGGCACTGCATTATAGGCCTTTTCAACTCTATCATTCACTCATGTTGGTGCAAGAGTATGGAGTCTGGAACAAGGTTTTGTTTGGCAGCGATTATCCCTTTACCACTGTCGACGCCAGCCTGGACGGTATGAGACGACTGAATGAAATGCTGGAAGGCACGGCTCTTCCCCGCCTGGATATGGACCAGATGGAAGCCATGTTTTTTCGAAACACTCTAGACCTTCTCGAGATCGAGGCGTGATATGGAATCCTTGATGTTTGTCAGTATGTTCTGTTTGGTATTGTTTGCTACTCTCAGCGCGGAGGACAGGGCTCCAGCTCTGCCCAAAGAAATTCCCCCCTACCCGGTCGTGGCCAACATCGAGTTTGCCGAAGGCCCAATCTTTGACTCTCTGGGGAATCTCTATTTCGTGAACTATGTGCGGAACGGGACGTTGGGGAGGATGACGCCGGACGGGACAGTCACTGTCTGGTGTGAAACAGGCGGGCAGGTGAACGGTCTGAAGGTTGACTCTGAGGGTTTCGTCGTCGGAGCTGACACTGGAGCAAAACGCGTGGTTCGAGTTCATCCGGATGGAAAGCAAATTGAGGTTTTGACGGACCGCTACGAGGGCAAACCGTACCACAGCTCCAACGATGTTTGCCTTGACATGGCGGGGAACATTTACTTTTCGGATCCGTCCAATGAAACTCCTGAAGCGCCAATTGGCGGAGTTTACCGTATCGACAGGAACAAAAAGGTGACTCGGCTGCTTTACGGCTTAAAGTATCCCAACGGTCTGGCTGTCTCGCCTGATCAAAAGCAACTCCTTGTGGCTGAGACCATGACCAATCGGATACTGGCGTATGACTTTAATCCCGACGGTTCGCTTGGACCCCAGAAGACCCTCTACCAATTTCTAAACTCTTCTGTCGACGGCATCATGTTCGATGAATACGATCGCCTGTGGGTGGCACGCTGGCTCAATGGCACGGTCGATGTGATCACCCTTGACGGGAAGTTGGTCGCGGAAATACCCGCGGGCGGCACGAAGGTGACCAATCTGTGCTTTCGGGGCAAGAGCGTTTATGTGACAGTTGCTGGAAGTCATTCCATCCATCGCCTGGACGTGGGAGTGGGTGGAAAGGCGTATACGAAATGAAAATCACGGGGATAAAGACCCGATTGATGCGCATTCCCTTCACCGAATTCCTTCGGGCAGCCTACGGAGGCCGCACCCACGCTTCCTATCTTTTGGTCGCCATTGAAACTGATGAAGGGATTGTGGGGTACGGAGAACATGATGGCCTCTTTTACGAGACTGCGGAAGCCTTTATCCACGCGGAGCTGAAGCCGTTGCTTATTGGAGAAGACCCCCTGCAGACTGAGTTTTTGGGCCACAAGCTGGAGCACTTCCTGCTTTGGAACACCTTCGCAGCCTACCCCATGGCGGCTGTTGATATGGCCTTGTACGACGTTAAGGGGAAGAAAGTGGGGCTGCCGGCATACGAACTGCTCGGCGGTTTATACCGGCAGAAAATGGAAGTCACGGGTCTGATTCACATGCATGGGATTGAAGAAGATGTGGCTTCTGCAGTCAAATTCAAACAAAGAGGATATCAGGTTCTCAAAATCAAAGTGGGGTTCGAGCTTCCAAAAGACATGGAGCGGCTGGCGGCTATCCGCGATGCGGTGGGACCTGACATGCCCTTTCGCATCGACCCCAATATGGCGTGGAGTCCGCGTACAGCCGTGCGGTGGATTCGAAGAATGGAGAAATTTAACCTGCAATGGGTGGAACAGCCTGTGCCTTCGTGGGACATCAAAGGACTCCTGGAGGTGGCCAGAGCCGTCGATACGCCTCTCTCAGCCGACGAGAGCTGCATGACGGTTCGCGACGCTCTGGTCCTGGCAGAATCGGGCGCCGTCGAAGCCTTTAACGTTTATCTGACCGAAAGCGGAGGGATCACGCGGGCACGGGAAATCGCGGCGATTGCCAACACTGCCGGCATTGCCTGCGTGCTCGGTACCTGGGGAGAAGGTGGGGTGGGCCAGGCGGCGGCGTTACATCTGGTGGCCAGTTCCAGGAACTTTTCGCACGCCTCAGACTCGGCCTACGGATTGGTCGCCGACGATTACATCACTCATCCCTTTGAATTCGATCAGCAAGCTTGCCTCTCCGTGCCCCATGGCCCGGGATTGGGTGTGGAACTGGACCAGGAGAAAATTGAAAGGTACTCCAAGATCGAAGGCGAAGACCGTGTCTTTGCGGCAGGTCCTGGAGATCGCTTTATTCCTCGATCGAGAATGATCTTGTGACCAAACCCACAGACGCGGAGCTGAAATCCCTCCTGGCGCGAGTCGCCAATGCCTCCCTTTATTATCCTGAATATCATTACAAAGCCTGGGGCTACGGGGAGTGGATTGCCATGGAAGGGTTGTTGCTGGCCGCGGCAGTCTGCGAAAACGCCAGGTATGCAGGTTTCGTCGAAGGTCTGGTCAGCGGCTGGATTTCAAAGAGAGAACGACTTCTGCCGACAGACCATGTTGCTCCAGGCGTTGCCATGCTCAGCCTGTACGAAAGCACTGGAGAGAGGATCTATCTGGAACGTGCACACGCCCTGGCAGATTTGCTTTTGAGTTCGCCGCGATCTTCTCGAGGGCCACGACTCTTACGGCCAGATGCCAATACCCATGTTTATGTGGATTGCATCTATTCGGATCCAACGCTTTTTTGTAAGCTGGGATTGGTGACGAAGGACACGCGCTGGTTCCTGGAAGTAGTCAATTACACTCGGGAGTTCTGGGATGTTTTGGTGGATCCTCAAATCCCTCTTCTTTACCATGGCTACAGCGATAGAACCCATTCCCATATCGGATTACTGTGGGGGCGCGGCGTGGGCTGGGCGTTGCTCGGACTTGTGGATGAATTGGTAGACCTGCCCCCCCAGACACCCGGGAGGAATGGGCTTCTCAGGAACTTGCAAGAAATGGCCGTGACGCTTAGGACATTACAGGATGCCGACGGGAACTGGCACACCGTCCTCAACCATCCTGAAACCTATCTTGAAAACTCAATTGCGGCGTTCGTCTTTGCCGCCTTCAGAAAGGCGATGCGATTCAACCTGCTGGACTCCACCTTCGCCCAATGTACTGCCCGAAGTTGGGAGGCGATGGTCCACGGGATTCAACCCAACGGTCAGATTCAGGTTTCAGAAGCTACGCCAGAAGGAGATCTGGCGCTTTACCAGTCCTTGAAGCTGGGAGTGTATCCCTGGGGGCAAGGTCCAGTGATGCGAGCAATCGTCGAGGAGCTCGCGGGGCAGGGTTGACAGGTGTCAGACCCCCCAGGTAGCGCGCAACTCGTAGGCCATTCGTTCGAATTTTTCCCGGAATAATGGGAGGTTCAATCATGGTGAGATTCCAGAACAAAACAGTCATTGTCACTGGCGGCTCTTCCGGCATTGGCCTGGCATGTGCACATCGGTTTGCCAGTGAAGGCGCCAAAGTACTCAATGCTGATATCCGACAGCCTTCGCCGGAGGCTGAGGCGAAGTTTCGCAATCTGGCAGGTGAGTGGGGTTGGATCGAAGCCGACCTGGGAAACAGTGAGTCTCCCGGTCAAGTGGTTAAGCAGGCGATTTCTCGTTGGGGGGGAGTAGATATACTGATCAATAATGCAGCCTACGTGAGCGATCAGTCCGGAGCCTTGCTGGATGCCAGCTTGGAACAGTGGGAGCGTCAATTTGACATCTCGGTGAAGGGAACCTTTCTGATGACCAAATTGGCCCTTCCCGAAATGATCAAGCGAGGGGGAGGAGCTATAGTGAATATCAGCTCCATCG
>JBGOTQ010000130.1:0-18278 GCA_041476565.1 Terriglobia bacterium
AACGTCTCGAAGATCATCTGGAGTTACTTCGCTGCCATTACAACTTCGTCAGGCCTCACCGGGCGTTGAAATTTGGGCGCGAAGTCAGGACACCGGCCATGCAGGCGGGATTGACCACCAGGCGGTTGACGTTCAGGGAGATTTTGTCCTCGACAATGCATTTTTGGGTGCAGCGAAATGTCACGTTCGTGTTCTTCGACTCCGCCTTGTTGGTCAATGTGGGCAATTGGCGCCTTTCTATGGCGGCGTAGCAACACTGGATGGCGGAAGCACCAACCTATGAACGGCTAGGTTGCCACTGAAAGGCAGTTTCCGTCCTCGGCACATCCGGCTGATTGACGGCTAACATCCGCCAGTGAGGTACCAATCAAAGCATTGGGATGTTATCCCGATGTGCCTATCTGACCAACGCCGATGTTAAAGAATAACTTATTCAGCCTGACAGATCGGACGGTTTACTTGCTACCCGCCAGCTCGATGCGCCAGACTTCCAGGTCCGCCTGGTAAACCAAAACGTTGGGCTCGATCTCGAAGATGGTCGAGTAGGCACTCCTGGGAGCGTAGTCTGCGACCGTGCTGGCTATCCAGTTCTGACCCATTCCGTCCGGGCATATTGCTAGGCAGCACCGTCGACGGTGATCGCCCTTGGTTGCGTAATCCCTCCAATACTGCTCTCTTGGCCCGGAAGGCTGTACAATTTCACCGTAGGCTAGGGCCAAGCGTCCATCCCTCAATTTCAAGAGGTGAGGATCAACGCCGGGGCCAAGACGTGGCGGCGCCCAAGGTGCAGACCAAGTCTTTCCCTCATCGTTGCTCCAGCTCGCAACCATCGCAGTGTAATGCCCCGTCCTGATGATGGCGAGCAGGTGGCCGCCCTTGAGTCTCACCATCGACCACTCGTTAAACCCCTCCGTATCATCCACTACACCAGCTTGCGGGGCAGCGATCGTGGCCAGGTACCGCCAAGTCTTGCCATTGTCAGTAGACGTGACAACAAAGGCCCTCAGTTTGTATTTTGTTTCTGATTTGCTCCTCGGATTAGTAGGGGTGATGGTGTCTTGTTCGAAGTTTCCATACATGGCTGCAAGGAGCGAGCCATCGGGCATTTCCAGGATGCTCCTGTGGAAGAACAGGCCGGCCCATTCCTCTGGGCCACCGTTGTCAACATTGCCGGCTTCCGGAATGAGGACGTGGGTGTCTCCCTCGCGGATCACCCTTAAGCCGTCTTCTGAATGCCACATTTTCCCCACACAATCCCCGCCTGTGGCGCAGACCACTTTATTGCGGATGGCAAGGAACTGGTTGTCACGCACCAATAGCGAATTCATGGCAGATTCACGCAGTGCCGTACCCCAGGGAGGATCCGATTCCCCGGACGCGACCAGGCTCTTTCCTCCATCGATCGTCTTCAGCGGTCCTAGTACGTAAATGGGCCCATCAGGAGCTCGAACAGACCGGGCGTAGCGAGGTCCGTCCGCCCTGGTAATGCGGGTAATCTGATGGGCAATTTGATCGCGAATCGTGCGATTTTCCTGGCTTTCCTCGATCCTGCCACTCGCCCCCCCGAGCATTGCCAGAGCAGCCAGAAGTACGCAAGTCATTTTAAGATTCATGTGTTGTGTCTACTCCTTGCTCTCCCTGTGTCACCACGCAAGAAAATACCGTGTCCTGCCCTTCAAAATTCTATCCCTCTTGCGGCACTATTTCCCAAGGCAGCAAAAGGAGCTTTCATATGAGCAAAGTCCAATAGCATCCTTCCCGAATACGTCCTGCTGCGGACCACTCCAGGCTAGGACAATTCCAGATTTCGAGCCAGGTCCGCTGGATGAGGTCTTGGAGAAGGGCGGCGTTACATCTTGAAGAAAATCCTCTTTTTGTATAGCCAATAACACAGGTACCACAGCATTCCCCACACCACAATGCTGGTGACGATCCTGGCATTAAGGTTCCCAGCCCAAGCGAACAAGCCCATGATAAACGGCCGCGCGATCTTGTAGAACCATTCCGACCCACCCGTATTGGTGAACATGTAGATGAAGAGGGAATTCATCCCCACAATGTTGAAGAACAAGGTCCATCTCTTCATCCCCTTCACGTCAATCAGCCAATAGGAGAATACGAGCGCCAGTAAGCACCATCCACCTGACACTATGACGAACGAACTGGTACAGATCCTTTTGATGATCGGTGTCCAGGGATTCAGAGCATAGCCGACGACAACGCCGATCAGGCCTGCCATAGCCAGTATTTTTATTTTCTGGAGCGGTGCACGATTGCTTTTCAAGAGTTGGCCGGCCAGTACACCCCACATCGTATGGGCCGTGGTTGGAACGGCGTTGAAAGCAACCCAGTGCCCTTCGGAGAGCTTGCCCATAATCAGTAAGTCCATCCAGGCCCCGAAGCCTTTGTCCGGAGTAAACGGCTGGTTGAAGCCGGCCACAGGCCAGAAGCGGTACAGAAGCTCCGTAATCACCAGCAACAAAAAGGTAAAAGCAATCTGCGTGCGTGCCGCTTTTTTCATCATCAGGAATGCCACCAGGTAGGTGAAAGAGAGCTGGGCCAGGACATTCCACAATTCGAAGGTGATCCTTCCTGGTCCTATGCAGTAGAGGCCCCAGCCGAACAGCAACAGCAGTGCCGACCTGCGCAAGGCATGCTGAAAACTCTTCAGCCAGGTCTCTCCCCGGCTCCACCGTATGCCGAAGGAAAAGGGCATTGCCACGCCGACGATGAACATAAAGAAAGGTTGAATCAGGTCCCAGAAGCGTAAGCCGTTCCATGGATGGTGATCCAGCTCCATGGCAATCCAGCCGATCCATGATCCGTCAAAGGCTGGATTGCGAAGTGTCGAGTACAAGTGTGTGGCTTCTCCGACGAGCATAAACATTGTAAAACCACGGAAGAAGTCCAGCGAGGTTAACCGCTCCTGGAGTGCTGGAATCGAACTGGGGCTTTTGTCCATGACACCTCCTATGTTGTTGTTTGAGTTTACTCTAACCCAAGATTCGAAATTAGGTCGTCATTCTTTTGTGACGCTTGATCTGTCGTTGCTTCCGTGAATGAGTGTTGCCAGGTTAGACTGAAGACTCCATAGTACAACATATCACGTCCGGTTTTGGCGAGGAATGTCCTGAATTAAGTTAAAGGTACCCGAAAGGAAAAACCGCTGGCTGAGGGGTCGAAAGAAGCCAACGAGGTGTATACTGCCCATGAACCGGGAAGTGAAACAGGAATTACCGGGTGAGGAATCTGTTCATATGAGGTCCTCAAGTCAGACTGATGCCGGAGATGGCGAACAGCCCTTCCCCCAATGGGCGAGGCAGGTGCGAAAGGATTTCCTACCGACGAACATGGAGGAATATGTCCGGTCCTGGGCGGCTTTCTTTGACCATTATGCTTTCACAGTCGAATCGTGGCGACGCAGGAACGCAGGATACCACTGCGCATTGTCATCGCTGGCGCGTTTCTATGTGTCGGAGTGATCGAGTGTGCTGGAGGTGGGGAGCGGGACGGGTGATCTGCTCGTCGCGACGCGGCCACGCCGCGGAGTTGGGATCGATATCTCCAGTGAAATGGTACGTCTGGCACGAATAAAGTACCCTGCCCTCGAATTCCACCAGATGGCAGCAGAGTGCCTGGATCTGCGGGGCGAAAAATTCGATTACATCATTCTCTCGGATTTGGTCGGCTTCCTTTTTGATATCCGTCTGGTCTTGGAACGGCTCCGGACCGTATGCCAGCCGGAGACTCGCGTCGTAATACACTGGCACAGCCGGCTGTGGCAACCGATATTGGCGGCGGCGGAAAAGCTCGGTTGGAGATACCCTCAACCTCTCCTCAACTGGACCACTGTTGAAGACATCGTGAACCTTCTCCACCTTGCGGACTTTGAGGTGATTCAGACCCGGAAACATATCCTGATGCCCAAGCGCGTGCCGCTAGTGAGCTCGCTGGCCAATCGTTACTTGGCTCATCTGCCCTTGCTTCGTCACCTTTGCCTTACCAACTGGATTATTGCTCGGCCCCAGCGCCTTGAAAGGCAGACTTCGCCGACGGTCTCTGTGATCTGCCCCTGCCGGAACGAAGCAGGCAATGTGCAGCAGATTGTCGATCGCTTGCCCTTGATGGGTTCGCAGACGGAACTGATTTTTGTCGAAGGCCATTCAAAAGATGATACCCTGGCGGTCTGCAGGCGGATCGCGGCCTCTATGCCGGAAAAGAATATTACTGTCCTCGTCCAGGAAGGCCGAGGCAAGGGCGATGCGGTCCGCCTGGGTTTCTCGCACGCCAAAGGCGACATCCTGATGATTCAGGATGCCGACGCCAGCGTGGCACCGGAAGATCTCGTGTACTTCTATGATGCACTTGTCAGCGGAAGAGGAGAGTTCATCAATGGATGCCGCCTAGTCTACGCCATGGACCCAAAGGCGATGCGCTTTCTCAACCTGTTGGGAAACCGCTTTTTCGCGCTGTTGTTAAGCACGCTCATTGGCCAGCCCATCAAAGACAGCCTCTGCGGTACCAAAGTCCTCAGACAGTCCAAGTATCTCGAACTGACGAGAGGTCGTGCCTATTTTGGGGGGCTTGATCCTTTCGGTGATTTCGATCTCCTGTTTGGAGCGGCCAAGCTGAATCTGAAGATCGTCGAGATCCCGATACGGTATAGGCAACGAACTTATGGAACCACGAATATCAGCCGTTTTGCGGATGGCTGGCTCCTACTGCGTATGTCTGCCAAAGCTGCGGTGAAACTATTCTTCATACCCGTCTGATGAAGCTTGCCTCCCTTTTCCATCGTGCCAGCCTTACCGTTGCCGCAGAGCGCAGCGAAGAACAGGGAATGGGCCGGCTGTACACCGTGTTCGCGCTTTTAGCCGGCGGAATGCTGATGTATTCACAGACGCAAGCATTC
This sequence comes from Terriglobia bacterium, assembly GCA_041476565.1. Lineage (GTDB taxonomy): Bacteria > Acidobacteriota > Terriglobia > Versatilivoradales > Versatilivoraceae > DATKMG01. Next base: position 4,913 of record JBGOTQ010000130.1, read on the forward strand.
CATTGGGATGAAGGCTTCCATATTCTGACCGCAGACCTTATCGCTGCCGGTAAGCGTCCCTATCTCGATTTCTTTTTTCCGCAAACTCCTTTGAATGCTTATTGGAATGCAGCCTGGATGAGAATCCTCGGAGTCAACTGGCGCGTGGTTCACGCGGTAGCGGCTTTGATCACTCTCGGCTCAGTCCTATTGATCGCGCAATATTTGTTCGCGCTCTTTCCCGATCGCCGTTGGAAGTCGGCCGCCGCGTTCGCCGCGCTGGCTCTGTTCGGACTGCATTCACTGGTGTGGGAGTTCGGGACCACCTCACAGGCTTACCCGCTTTGCCTGTTGCTGCTGGTGGCCGCGTTTCGTACGGCGATTGTGGCGGTGGCCCGGCCGCAGTTCAGGATGAGTGCGCTGGCCGGTCTTTTAGCCGGCGCAGGAGCAGCATCATCTTTGCTGACGGCACCCGCATCCGCCGTTTTGCTGTTCTGGATGTGGCTTTATAATCGGGCCGGAAACCGCTGGTTCAAAGCAGTCGCTTTCGTGTCTGGCGCCGTCATTCCCTGCGCACCTATGCTGTTCCTGTTTGCGGGGGGACCGCACCAGGTGATATTCGACATTCTCAAATATCACTCCATCTACCGACGCGTGGATTGGGAAGGAGCTACCAGCCATGATGTCGGCATTGTCACTGACTGGGTCAACAGCTCACCCAGTCTGCTGCTCGTTCTACTGGCTGTTGCCGGTCTATTCTTCATTAAGAAGAGCAGCTTCAACCATGAACGACGCTCGGAGTTTCGCCTATGCCTTTGGCTGGCTCTGGCAATCGGTGCGCAGAACCTAGTTGCGCATCCGACCTTCCCGCAATACTTCGTTTTTCTAATCCCGTTTCTCACGGTGCTGGGGGTCGTGGGCTTTTCTTCCGTGGTAGCACGCCTGGAGGAACCGAACTACCCTGGTCGCCCGGTGCTGGTACTCCTGTGCATCACCACCCTTTGCTTAGGTAACAGTCTCTACAATGATCGGGACTCCTACACTTGGCATCAATTCGAGAAGGTGGCGAAGAAAGTGAAAGAGGTGACGCCGAAGGATGCCCCGTTACTCGCGCCAGAGCAGATCTACTTTCTTGCGCGCTGGCCCGTACCCTCAGGGATGGAACACTCCGATGCGAACAAGCTTCAGCTTCCTGAAACCGAGAACGCAACCCTTCATATCCTACCGAAGGCGGAGGTGGACCGGCGGCTCAAATCGGGCGCCTTTCCTACGACTGTGGTCTGCGATGACGATGCCAGGGTCAGCGAACTGGAAGAGTGGAAAATCTATTCTAAGAAGGCCGATATTGACGAGTGTACTGTGTTCTGGCAGTTGGATAAGAACACTCCGCGACCACATCCTCAACGGTAGCCCTCTCACTCGGGTTCCCTCTGGTCCACTTCAGGGTCGTTGTTTATCGTTTCGCAAGCTCGGTACACCAAAGATCTGAAGCCCCGGGTTGGGAGACCAACCGGGGTTTCAAAGCCTTCATGATGGAACCGGAGATTTCTTCCTGCCTGGCAATGACGTCGTTCATTCTCCGTGTATAAGCTATTGATCTATTGGTTCGACCTCAAACGGCTTTGCGGTCTGCCACTTTCCACGAGTGAAGTCTGGAAACTGAACAGGGACACTCCCACCTGCAACCGATTTTTCCGTCAAGGGCGAAATAGCGCTACTGGTCACGGAATCGTAGACATCCCAATCCGGCATCTTTCCAGCACGCAAGGCGGCTAGCAGTCTCTCCCAGCTCACAGGGGTCGCCGTATCGCCGCCACCATGCCCCCGCAGGGCTTGTTTTCTTTGCTTAGGTTTGTAGATCTTCAAGAATGGATGCTGGAATTCCTGGTAATAGGGTTCTGCCGACTCCCACTGGTCCGCGGTTGGAGTTCTTCCATCGATGTATATCATCCCCCCTCTTCGCTGGTAGGGCGTAACGGGGGCTGGCGCGCCCTGTGCGTTGTCCTTGGGTGCCGGTTGAGGAAGACTGACACCTGACTGAAATACGCCTTTGGTGCATTGCAGGCGGAAAAACTCTCGCGGGTGCGGAGTATTGGTATCGAAGTTCAGCGTGACCATCTTTCCCCCCATGGTGTGGAGCAGCGTCACGTTCACATCTCCCTGAGCCATTTTCTTGGAGGCATACGGGTGCTGTTCACCGTACTTGAGAGTTGCATACCTATTCAACATGACGGCCTTGGTGCTCATGGAGACCAGGGAGTCAAACCGATCACCATGATTGATGTCGAGGAGGCGTAAAATCCTGGCCATAGGGTGGTCCGGATAGAGATTACCGTTGCGCGTGACCGAATGCTGCAACCGCCAAGGTTCCTCGAGCGGATTGAACTTCACCATCCTGAGGTCGTGTACATACCCGCCTTCAGCATGGAGTACCTCTCCCAGGAGCCCTTTGCGCACCATATTCATCAGCGTGAGATCACCAAAACCTTCCAACCCGAGAGTCGCCCACTTGTGCGTCTTTTCATACGTTTCTACGATCTCCCAAGCTTCGTCCAGCATGATGACAATGGGGACTTCGCTGACCGCATTCTTGCTGTTCTTCATGGATGCAACGCAGACTTGAGCATGGTACTCCCATGGAGTACAGCAAATCACGCAATCGAGAGTCTCTTTCTCGCACAATTCCTTGAATGCTGTTCTGCTATCTCCATACAGGTGCGGGGATGGCTGGCCCGCTTCCTCAACCCAGCGTTTTGCCCGGTAAAGCGCCGTGTCATCGATATCACATAAGGCGACTACTTCGACCCCCTCCATACCAAGGGCACAATCAAGATGGTAAGATCCTCGGTTGCCAACACCCACAAACCCGAGACGAATGGACTTTCCAGAGGAAGAAACCTGTTCTCCGAAACCGTTTTCGGAAAGTGCCATGCCGGCCACGGACGCCGTGGAAACCTTCAAGAAATCTCTGCGATCCAGTTCACTACTCATTGCTTGTCCTCCAAGTAGATTTCTCACGCCCCGTTTGTATCGTTTCACAGAGTGTGATAAATGTAAACCGCCCTTGGTGGATGGCTGCAGTCAAAAACGAGAGTGTGGTCACTGATGCACAACACCAGCAGCTATTAAGCGGGACGGGGGCGTCCCGCCTACAGACGTTTGGAGGCGCCGTGCCCTCACGGCGCTGGGATGAACGAGCCCTCATAGATCTTGATCTCAATTTTGATTGCACCCTGATTGATGTTTGCCAGGGTGATGGGCCTTTGAGGAAAATGTCTAGCACCTAGAACTTTCGAGATGACGTATCATCGCTCGTCCAAATTGGAGGCCTCACACCATGAAGCAAATGTATCGAAAGCCAAAATGGGAAGTGACTTGCAGTCTGGGGTTGCTTTGTTCAGCCGTTATTTTTTTTAGTGTGCAGCACATCCCCTCGCAGGAACGCAAGAAAGCTCTGACAAAAGCTCCCAATCTGATCCTGGAAGAGTATCATCCCAAATCCATGCTGGTGACTGAGTACCACCTCCCTCCGAAACCGAAATTTCCCGCCATTGACGTTCACAATCACCTCGGGTATGCGGGGGGGAGAAGAATGATGGATCCAGCCCTTTGCATCAAGGAGATGGATGCAGCTGGCGTGGCCCAGGTGGTCAACCTGGACGGTATGTGGGGGGAGATGCTCAAGGCGACGATCGCCAGGTTCGAAAAGGCGTACCCGGGCCGTTTCCTCACCTATGCTCGTGTCGACTGGAGCAAGATTGATGATCCGGATTTTGGCCTCAAGTCGGCTGCACAGCTGGAAGCAGACGTGAAAGCCGGAGCCCATGGGCTCAAGATAGACAAAGCTGCCATCGGGCTCACGAGGAAGTACAAGGATGGCAAGGTTGCGTCCGTAGATGATCCACGTTTCGACCCCATCTGGGCGAAGTGTGGGGAACTGAAGATTCCGGTCGAAGTTCATGTCGGCGATCCGGCCGCATTCTTCACGCCACTCGACAAGAACAATGAACGATATGAGGAATTACAGGACCATCCAGAATGGTTGTTCTATCCAGGATTTCCTCCCCTTGAAACCATCCTCAATCAATTTATGCATGTCGTGGCGAAGCATCCCAATACCATCTTTATTGGCGCGCACATGGGGTGTTACGCCGAGAACTTGAAATGGGTTGCCCAGCAGCTCGACAAGTATCCCAACTTCTACGTGGATGTTGACGCTCGCATTAGCGAACTGGGGCGCCAACCCAACACGGCGCGCAAGATTATCATCCAGTATCAGGACCGCGTCATGTTCGGGACGGACACGCCGCCGGACGCCGAGGCTTATCGCGTCTATTGGCAGTTCCTGGAAACTGAAGACGAGTACTTTGATGTTTCCAAGAGTCATCACTACCAAGGACGCTGGATGGTCACGGCATTAAATCTCCCACCTGAGGTCCTGGAGAAAGTCTATTACCGGAATGCCATGAAGCTCATTCCGGGTGCTAAGGTCGAATTCTAACCGTCTGTCGGAATCGCGATTTAGAGTGCCAGTACCGGTATTGCGGTAACTCGTACCACCTCCTCGGCACTGCGCGCGACATCCCCTCCTCAGCCGAGGAGGGGAGTTCACCTGCAATCCTGCGGTTTCGCGACAGAAACTAGTTAAGAGGAGTCAACACTCATCGGCCCCCTCTTGGGGAGGCAGACTCCTAACGTGCTTGCCCCTGCAAGTAGGCGACAACCGAAGAAACAAGATCGACCTCCGCTTGAGGTGTATATGGGGAGACGCCGGGCTCGTAACCGCCATGTGCGAACTCCTCCTTCGTTGGCATGTATCCCAACCACCCATTGCAATAACCATAATAAAACGTGAAGGGAAACGGAGACTGGTTCCTCACAGACATTGCAATTTCACAGAAAAGCTCTAGCGGCGCGGTCCAGATGGCGATGTCTTGATTGATTTGCAGGAACCGGATGGGAAGACGGACGACTGCAGTTCCCGTACTTGTCTTCCGAAGATAATCACCTAACTCTGGAGCCCATCCCATGCCTTCCTTTCTGGGGGTTTCAACCACCTTCATGCCCAGCGAAAGCCTTACATCCGGCGTGGTGAATCCCAATTGCCGATTCGCCTCCAGAATTTTGTCGCCTAGCAGGACCCGGAACTGACTGAGATGTCCACTTTCGAAGTTTGGGTAAACGGTGTAGATCGGTGCAAGATTGCCGGCTGCGCCTTGGATATAAAGCATTGGTGCTCCGAGTTTCTCTTCAACGTATTCCGCGACGATTCCCGGCGCATCTCCAGTGATCAGTTTGTTTTCCTGCCCCAGGACTGTGCCATGCATTGGATAGTTTGCGATCAGGGCCAAAGGCTTTCCTTCAGCCTTCTCCAAACGAATCAGTCCAATTCTGCGGTCCACGGGGCCGTCCGGGTTCAAGCCCAAAAAAGCAGGTCCCTCAACATCTCGTGCTCGTCGGTTAATGTTCGCCATCGCGAGACCCCATCCTACTCCCAGCCGGGCCGGTTCGAGTTTGGCACGAGCTTGCTCAATCCCTTTGACCAGCTCTTTCTCCACACGAGCCGAATATTCGTTGTTGTGTTCGTGTTCGTAACGCTGTCCCATGAACACGGCACCCAGCCCCGGAGGGCCGACTTCCGGGGCTGCATGAGTGTGTGAGACGGTCCACCATACCTGAACCGGCTTAATCCCCATCTTCTTATCGAGTTCCCGCACAGCCTCGTCATAAAATGCCGGAGAAAAGAGGCAGATGTCAGTCGAAATGAGGAAAAACTGGGATGTCCCGTCGTCCATTGCGACAATCCGATGATAGAGGCGATCGTGGACCCCTACGGATTGTCTGGGACCATAGCCAAGAAGCCACTGGCTCGTGTCCGGTGTTATATCCACCTTCACGACCGCTGCACGAAAGCCCGCTGCTGTTGCATTTGGCAAGGGCCAAGCAGCGACGATTGAAAGAACTGCAACTAGCGCCCTCAACCAAGAGGAACACCCGACACACTGCGATGCTCGGAACATAACTCACTCTCCCCCGATGACCCTGATTTTGTCTCCGCTGTCACTTATACGATGGGCAATCAACAGCCTGACTCGCCACTGGATTCTTCATCCTTCATTCAAGAACCGGATCGAATTGAGGCGCAAACGGTTCCCCTGTTGGTTCTAAAAAACCCTCGATGAAAAGGAATGCTCTCGCCGATTATGGTCCAACTCTGTCATGATTAAATAGTCCTAGTCAAGGGAAGGGTTCAATTCAATTTGGCCCAGGTTCTGCCTGCGTTTTTTTTGTTCTTTTTTCCTAAGTGCTTGAAGGCAATTGAAAACATTCCAGAAATGGTCTACCATTCCTCCCGTAAAAACCCAGAGAGTCTTGCCGGATTTCCCGTACCTCAAGGAGTAATCAATCTAAGTTTATTCAGGAGCAAGCTATGCGCCCTTCTATCATCGTGGTTCTTAGTGGTCTTATTGTCAGTCTGGCTCTGGTTAGCGTGGAGGCGCAAGGGAATCAGCAGAGCGCCTCCAAGAAGAAGCACTTGGCTGGAGCGTCGGAGGCTTTTCTTTGTCTTGACTGCCATAAGAAGGAGACACCAATTATTGTTTCCGATTGGCAGTTGAGCAAGCACAGTAAGAACGGGGTAGACTGCGCCGTCTGCCACGGCGACGAACACCATTCGGCGGAAGATGTCGGCAAAGTTAAGATCCCTACACCGGAAACTTGCGCGGCATGTCATGAGAAGCAATTTCAGGAATTCGCGGGAGGGAAGCATGCGGCAGCCTGGGCAGCTATGAAAGCCATGCCCACCGCGCACCATCAACCCAGCGCAATGATGGAAGGGATGAAAGGCTGTGGAGGATGCCACAAACTCGGCTTGAAAACGGAAGCAGAGATCAAAGAGCTTAAGAGCGAGGGTGCGGGGTTCGGTGTGGCTTCTTGCGACGCCTGCCACACGCGGCATCTGTTCTCGGCGGAGGAAGCCAGGCAGCCTCAAGCCTGTCAGACCTGCCATATGGGTTTCGACCATCCCCAGTGGGAGATGTACTCGTCCTCCAAACACGGGGTGCGCTATCTCTTAAAACAAAACAAGGTCTTGCCTGATACAGTGGCTGCTCCTACGTGCCAGACCTGTCACATGCAGGAAGGGCATCACGGGGTACGAACTGCCTGGGGATTCCTGGCTGTCCGGCTCCCCATGCCCAATGATCCACAGTGGGCAGAGGATCGAACCACCATTCTTCAGGCGCTGGGTGTGCTGGATCCGGAGGGCAAACCGACAGCTCGTTTGGAGGTTGTCAAAGCCGCCAACGTTGCCCGATTGACCCAGGAAGATTGGGCCAAAGAGCGGCTCAAGATGGTGAAGACCTGCAACCAGTGTCACTCCGTCAATTTTGCCAAGGCTGAGTTGATCAAGGGTGACGAAATGATTCGGGAAGCTGACCATTTGATGGCTGAAGCCATTCGTGTGATTGCAGACCTGTACAAGGACAGCATCCTGCCCAAGCCAAAGAATTACAGCTATGCATTCCCGGATCTCTTGACGTTTCATGACGCCCCGACGGTGATTGAGCAAAAGCTCTTTGTGATGCACCTGGAACACCGGATGCGGGCATTCCAGGGGACGTTTCATGCCAGCCCGGATTATGCTATGTGGTACGGCTGGAGCGAGATGCAGCGCGATTTGACCGAGATCAATACCATGGCTGCTGATCTCAGGAGAATTGCTGGAGCCAAGAAATAATCGATGAGCCGATGCTGGGACAGAAGAGACTCGTGAGGGGTCCTGGCCCCTGTGGAAAGTGGGACTGAGAGACTGGAATTGAACCTCAGACTGCGCCAGGTAAGCGAGTTATGGCCGAGCTACCAGCAGTTGATGAGAGAAGTACCTGTGACGTTCAATTTGCCGGAGGGAGGTTTTTCTCGGCCTGAAGTTGTCCGATCCAACGGACAATCGCACTTTTGTCCTGGTCTGTGATCTTGGGAAACGATTTAGGCATCGGATCTTTCAGACCATAAGCGCGCGAGTTCTTCAGGAGCCTGAGCAAATCTTCAGGGGTACGGTTAGGCATTGTGCTTATCCCGATAAGCGAAGGCCCGATATTCCCTTCTCCCCGGGCACCGTGGCAGAGAGCGCAGGCAGCGACATAAGCCTCCGGCGGTTCTCCGTCTCGAGCCGCCACCGATGCTGCCTGTGGCTTGGAACTGAGGGGATTATCCAGGGTGACCAACCAGTCGGAAAGCTCGGTGATCTCCTCATTCGTCAGCTGCTTGAAGCTAGGCATTGAGTCGGGTACGGGCTCGCGCATGTGACCTTGAATCCAAGTCCCGAGCGCGTCCCGGGACTGGCCTCGTCGTTTCGCAATCTTTACCAGAGAGGGTCCCATTGGACCGCCTGCTGCGGTTGCGCCGTGACAGTTGGCGCAATTCGCGAAATAAATCTTCAGTGGAACTGAAGCTCTTTCGGTTGGGTGGGAAATCTGGGGGGGATCGATCGGGATCGAGCGTCCGATCTCTTGAGGGTGAAAAGCTGCTCTTAGAAAGGAATCGGACTCCTTCTGTTGTCTTTCAAGGGTGCCGCGAATCCCGAGGTCGGATCGGTCCTGGTACTTGGAGAGTGCGATCAATCCTGTGGGGCCTGCCAGTAAAAGGCAGAGTAGAAAAACAGCAGCGGGGCGTCTGACCGGATTCCTCTCCGGGTTCCGATCGATAAAAGGGAGCAGGAAGAGGAGCCCTATGGCAACGCCCGGCAAGACCACCGCAGGAATCAGCGCGAGTTCGCCAGGAAAGTACTTCAAGAGCTGGAACAAGGGGAGAAAGTACCAAGCCGGCCGTGCCAGGTAATCTGAGGTAGGATCCGTCATCGGTCCCAGTTCTGCGGGCCAAAATTCAGCCATGAAAACCAACGCAAGGAAGACCAGCAGGATGAATGTTGCGTCTAGGAATAGTTGATTGGGGTAGAAGGGTTCCACCCGGTGGTCGTCGTTATGGTGAAAAGGGCCTGCCGCGCCTGCTCGCCGGAAAAGGTAAATGTGAAGGATGATGAACAATCCAATTGAAACTGGGAATAGGAAAACATGCATCATGAAAAAGCGTGAAAGCGTAAGAGTAGTCAGCTCGACCCCTCCCAGTAGAATTCGCTGCGTTATCATGCCGATCATGGGGACCTCCCCGACAATAGATGCCCCGACTTTTGTCCCGAAATACGCTGCTTGGTCCCAGGGCAGGAGGTAGCCTGTGAAGGCAAAGCCAAGGATCAATAAGAAAAGGAGGATTCCAAGGACCCACAAGAGCTCACGTTTCCCTTTGTACGCGCCGAATAGGAATGTCTGCGCCATGTGAATGACCACGAGAATGACCATCAAGCTGGAGCCGTAGTGGTGGAGGCCCCGGAGCAACTGCCCACCGGGCACCGCCTTTTGAATGTAGGCCACGCTGGCATGGGCGTGATCTGCACTTGGGACGTAGTACAGCGCAAGGAACGCACCAGTGACAGCCTGGAGCACAAAGAGAAATACCAGGGAGCTTCCAAAAACGTAGGCCCAGCGGGCCCCACCTCGTATGGGCTCGTCAGCCAAAGAATGCAATTTCTCCTTAATGCCACTCCGCTCGTCAATCCAGTCGTAGATCTTCAGCCTCAATGATCTTGTGGGGGTCATCTCAACTCACCACTTCCTGGCCGGCAACGCCCTGCTTAAACGATCGATACCTGACTTCGAGGATGTCCCCATTCCTCCGATGTTCCAAGATATCCAGATTGCGCGGGGCAGGTCCACCGATCTTCTTACCTTGTGCGTTCCAGGCACTCCCATGGCAAGGGCAGATGAACCCGTCGGCTGCTTCGTTGATTGTGCAGCCAAGGTGAGGGCAAACAGCCGAAAACACGGTGAGGTCATTGCCTTTTCGGATTATCCAAACTAGCTTCTGCGAATTCATACGACCCCATCCTGCCTCCTGGGATATGACCAGGCCTCGCTTTATCGGTTTTTCCACCGGTATCTCATCGAGGAGACCCGCGTTGGTCCATTCAGATGTTCCGGAAGGTGAAAGTGCTGGCCCGACGGTGTACCGGACGATGGTGATCCCGAGGACCGAAGCAATGCTAGTGGCGATCATTCCTATCATGTAGCCCAAAAGGGAGCGACGCTCGATGGATCGCGGCCTCTCTGGATCATCCCCTAGAATATGGCTTTGGGTTCTATCTGCAGGCTTCATGACTTCTACCCTCCTCTCATCTCCCTTCTCTAAATTGCATACTCTATCCTAGCCCGCTTTGACACACCGCCACAACCCAGTGCCAAACGAATCTACCGAGCAATAGCATGAACAGGCAAAAAGCCACCTTGAACCGTGAGATTGGGACAACTGGTTGTTAAAAGAACTGGGCCTTAGACTGCCAGACGAAGAGCCTGCTATTGACCAAGACTCCTGCCTGGCAGCCGTCGTGGCTCCGGACAAGGTGCTTGTTTACCGGATCACTGATAATGTGAAAAGGTCTCCCATCACCTACATCTCGCGCCTAGCCTCGTCTGCATCCTCTGCCAGATCCTTTAGGAGTTCAAAGAATTGGGGCGATTGACCGATGAAAAGCCCGTTTGCCGTCAGAGCGTTAAGCGCACCCATTGCAGCCCCTTTTGTCTCGGTAGGACGAATGATCGAACATACCGGGAACTTTCGGCTGAGGAATGGGCATGGCTCAGGCATGATTAAGTTAGTCTGAAAGTCCTCTCCGCCAAAAGGAGTGGCATTGAGGTCCGGAAACACCAACCCATTCGTGGGGTCAGTCAGAGGAAGAGCATTTCCCGCCTTGTCCTGCCAAGTCTGAAAGTGGGCTGTTTCGGTTGGACCAATGCTGAGCAAGATTCGCAGAACCTCCGGGTGAGTTACCCTCTGAGCCAGCGACGGGTACAGGCTGGTGCCACCTTGCTCGATAAAAGCAAAGTGAAATCCCGCCGTGTTGGCGATCGCTTGGATGTGGGCAGAAGGGGCTATATCAGCATCAGTTCGGGGAATTCCCGGAAACTGCCCAGTGCTCAAACCCGGGACTGCTTGGGGAAACTTGAAAGCGGGGTCGAGATCAGGGTTGTTCGAGCGGCCGCGGTACCGCGTCCACCAACTGGTGTCAACGGTGAGCTGCATGAGGTTCGTGAGCCGCCCGATTTGCTGGGCCCCTGTCGCTTGGCTGCTCGGCAAGGTACGAAACTGGTCCAGATTCACCGTGTCGGCACCCTTCGAAGCCAGGTACGCGTTGATGAACTGGAAGTGAGTCATCTCATCCTCCGTATTGTCGTGGATATACTGAGACATGTCGCCGTCGAGAACCTCCAGGGCAGCGATATAGGCAGCACTCCCACTCCCCCCTGGGACTTCATTGTCTGGGACACCCCCGAGTTCGTTGTACTGTTGCCACACATCGGTCTCGAGAATTTCGGCCGCAGCCAGGAACCTGAGAATTGCAGCGTCCCCCTTGCTGAGGCGGCCACTCTTTTCCTCTTTTCCCTCTTCATCTTTATCATCTTTGCCGAAGACGTATACACTATTGGACAGCATACCGGCACCAACGGTTGCCGTTCCTGCTGCCACCAACCCTTTCTTGATGAATGAGCGTCGGTTAGTAGACCGCGCCAGGCTATTTAGTAGTTGTTCTTTCACGCTATCCCCCTTTCTTAAACGTCATTTTCTTGTTTCCCCCCCCGCATCGCGGGATGGGTATCTCGATTGGTTGTCGGAGCCTTCAGACAGGCTCTTTTGGCACCTCGGACTTTCACCGAGGTGGGTTAACATACAAAGCAGATACTTAAGAGTTACCAGAAGTGGCTTAACAAAGGGTATGATTGTGCTTGACTGGTCGAAATGTTATGGTGAAAGGCGTATTGCTAAGATTTGGCAGTCAGTGTTGGGACGCGTCGAATTAACCCATGAAACCCAGCCGAAAAGACACCCGGCCAATTCCCTCATTTGTTGAACGTCATGGATTCTACCAGGATATCATGATCTACAAGGACACCACCAGCCAGTCTCTTGATGCGGGAGAGTCTCAGCGGTTCTTGGAATCCTATGAAAGACTTAGACCTACGCTCGGGTATGTCTCTTACACGGATATATCAAAGGCATTGAGGGTGACGCCGCAACAAATCATGCAACATGTCAAGTTTCTCCATGTTCACTCTAAGGAGTGGATAGTTCGCTTCTCTTACAATCGCAACAATGAAAACGTTTTCTTCAAATTGGTCAAACGGTCTTGAGCGATTAAGTCCGATTTACACCTTCAATTCCGACAGCTTGACACTCCGCTTCTCTTTGGCCGAAAGGTCGGCCGCGAAGACCACACGATGACTTTCAAAGGCGGTGTCAAAGTCGGTCAACGGCATCGGTTCGTTCTTGTTGAGGCTGTCTATGAAGGCCTGGAATTGGGGTTGATAGGGATGGTCGCTGACATCTCCGGAGTCAATCAGGGCGGTCTCCAGCGTGCTCCAGCGATTTTTAGACATGCCGCTCAGCTTTTGACTGTAAAAGCGGTTATCCAGCAGGCTTCCCAAACTCCCCACCAGATGAATATGGAAATAATAGGGCTGCAAGCAATCTATTACCGATGATACCTTGCCAATCTTGCCTCCTTTGAACTTCAGGATCGTGACAGTCGCAGTGTCATACTCGTAGGGCTTAAACACCGCATTGCAGGAGCGACCACCATAGGTGGTCACCTCTTCAACTTCCTCATTCATGAAATACAACAGCCCGTCCAAAGCATGGCATCCCGCCGTCAGAAGGCTGCTCCCGCCAAAGTCTTTCTTGATATTCCAGCTGTACAGTTGGTACCAAGGGCCGATGCCGTGGTAATAATCGACCTCTCCAAAGTGGATATCACCCAACAATCCATCCGAAATACAAGAGTGGATCAAATTGAAATGTTGGCTGTAGCGTACTTCAAAACAGACACAGGCTTGGACCCCTGTTTGATGGATGGCATCCCGCATTGCCTTCGCTTCCTCAAAGGTCAGGGAAATGGGTTTCTCAATGATCAAGTGCTTTCCAGCCTTCGCTGCTGCAATGGCCTGCGGCGGGTGCAGGGGATGAGGCGTACAGATGTCTACAATGTTCACCTTGGGATCAGCCAGCATAGCCTCATAACTGGTGTAAGCCCTGAGCGGTAACCCATATTGCTTCTCCAGTTCCGCCTCATTGAGTGAACGGCGGGAACAGACAGCAGTTACGTTGGCGCCCTGGACCGATTTGAAAGCTTCGATGTGAGCTCCGGCGACCCAACCGAGTCCGACGATGCCAATATTCCAATCCTTCATAGTCTGAGTTCCCCCTGTCCCAATAGACTCACGGTCTAGTCTTAGTGTTCCTCTTTATACCATGTAGTTCTCAATTCCAGCTCTACTTGAGT
>JBGOTQ010000131.1:0-18196 GCA_041476565.1 Terriglobia bacterium
CTCTCATCGGCCGCTCTCATCACAGTGGAAGCATTGTGGAAACCTGTTTCCACTTCGCATTCTTCTATCCCTTTTAAGGATGACAGGTTATCGATGGCTGGAAAACCCTATCAGTCCCTTTTGGTTCCTTATGAACAGGAGATCCTGCAATTCCGAAGCAGAAGGCCACCCATGCCCTATGCGCAGATTGTCGAGTATCTTCGACAGCAGCACGGCCTCACCATTCAACGGGCGGCGATCTTCAAGTTTGTCAAAGTCCGATCCCGGGGACGAAAAGTCTATTGCTTCGCTCGAAAACGTGAACCAGCGAGCAAAAATTGTCAAAAGGAAATTCTGACAGCGAGCATCCCCCTCCTGAAGCCTTCTAGTCTGCAGACGAAAGATCCATGGGAGGCCATTGAGCGACTCAAGAAAGATGCCCAAGCCCGGAGTCATTCCAGGAAAGAGCCGTTGCTGAAGACCTTCATTCCCAGCAACCAGTACAACCTGACTCGTCTGAGTCCCGAAGAAGCTGAGGCCTTCAAGAAAAAACTCTCCCAGGAAATCGACAAACGAGAATGACCTTGTCTTCGAAACCCCTATTCACCACCCCCTCCAAGGGAGGCAGGGGCAAGTCAACTGCCGCTCGATTTCTGGTTGCCTGCCTCCGTGAGCGTAAGGCCAATCCCCTTCCCCTCGATCCTGACGATGAGATCAAGGCCATCCGGCGCTTCTTACCGAAAACACTGCCTGTCGAAATCAAGAAGAAATCGTCTCACGACATCCTCGTACAAAAGGTGCTGAGCGCTGATCATCCACTAATCCTGGTTGATCTCGAAGCGGGCAGGGGACCAGGGACCCTCGACTGGTTCCTTGATGTTCCATTTGGCGATCTCCGGTCGCTCGGGGTTAGGTTTGTCTGTATGGGGTCGATCACCAGTTCTCCCGATGGCGTTCAGTCCTTCTTGAACTGGGTCAGTATCCTTAAGGAGCAAGTTTCTTATTTGGTCCTCAAGAACCTTAAGGACGGCGAATGTCTACCCGACTACGAAACCACGTCAGCGGCCGTCTGCTTTCGCGAGCAGCTGGTTCCACACCACCTCACCCTTCCGCAACTCGACGAGGAGTATCACACGGAGCTGGAGCGGCTGAATCTGATCATCAGCGAATTCTTGGATCGCTGCTCTGGAATCTCGGCCAGGGGACAGCAGGCCCATCGGGCCCCTTCTCTCCGGTCTGGCAGTCAGAGCCCGTTTGCGGAACCCCCAACACAGAATTTATCAGGAGTTGGCCAAGGCGCAGGATTTGCTCCTGCCGATTCGTCTTTAGCCGGATTCCCAACAAGGAGTGAATTGCTGAAATGGAAAGAGGGATAGATTCCGATAAGGCGGGGCCAGGGGAATTCCATTCGAAGGTGGGACGGGAAATGCACTACATTCAATTGGCTGAAAAGCATTTCAGCATCAGAGAGCTGTCAGATCTTTGGAATCTTTCCAGAGACTCGGTACGACGCCTATTCGAGAATGAGCCTGGCGTTGTTGTCTTCAAAAAGGATAAACCGCACAGGAGAACTTATAAGACCTTGAGAATTCCTGAAAGCGTGGCACTCCGTGTCTACCGAACAAATCTGGTCGTTAAGTAAAAGAATCCCAACTCTTCCTGACAGACTCTTCCAATTGTTCCTGACGAGACTTTACCCAAGGGGCATAATGTTTCTCGGTAATCTTGATGGAGCTATGACCCAATAGAACAGCAACTTGTTCCAAAGGGACTCTCTTCTGCAGCAATTCGACGGCAAATGTATCGCGGAAGCGATGGGCATGACCGCCCTCGACTCCAGCTAAACTAAACAGCGTAGACAGGCTTCTGGCGAAGTTGCCGACTCGAGTCGTGATCTTTCCATTGCCGGTCCAAAAGTAATATTTCCGACTCGATTTTTCGATTCCTCTAAGGCTATCCAAGACAAACTCCGGTAGTGGCAAATAGACCGGCACACCTGTTTTTTGAGTATAAAGGAAGAGCTTATCGCCTTTAAGCCGGTCTTCGGAGAAAGTAATTACATCGCCGATACGCATCCCCGAGTATCTCAGGAGCAAAACTAGGGCTCGAAGCTTTTTGGCGTTGGCTTGCCCTGTCTTTCGATTGCTGTCCGGGTACTTCTCACAAGCACAAAGAATCGCTTGCATCTCCTCTTTCGTAAATGGCAATGTGGGGGGATGACTTATCCTCGGCCGACTCATACCCAAAGCTGGGTTTTCCTTAATCCACTTGCTGATCAAACAGAATCTAAAGAATGAACGGAGCCTTTCCAGTTTTTTCTGACTTGAGATGGCGCCATCTTTCCATGCAGCGCGAAATGCTCTCAAATCATCGACAGTGATCTCATGAATGCAACGGAGACCTTTGTCCTGGCAATAAGGAATGAATTGCTTTCTCAATAATACACTAAGCTTCTTAATTGTCGATTCTTTGAGATACCTGGCTTGGGCGTCAATGAAGAACTTTTCAACTGCATCTGTAATTGCGACTTTTTCCGTGTGATTATTCGTGCCTCCGTCAGCTTCCCATTGCCGCACTAATTCTTGGGCGGCCTCCCAATTACTCAGGTCGAGAGCCTTGCGGATTTTTTCTCCTGCCAGTGACCCCTCCACATGAATAGGACACTTGCAACGACGGTACCTCCTTGAAGTATGAGGGCAACTCTTCAGATGCCTGCGAAAGATGACTAACATGGCTGCAGTATACAACGAACCACGCGTATTACCCACGCGAATCTTTATACTTTTTATAAGTTATTGATTTTATTGATGTTAGTTATGGCGGAGAGGGCGGGATTCGAACCCGCGTGGGAGTGATTAGCCCCCAAACCGCTTTCGAGGCGGCCCCGTTACGACCACTTCGGTACCTCTCCGCAAAGGAATGGGGAAGTCGAGTCGCTCGGTCCCCTAATGAGTCCGTGCTCGCGGTCTCTTTTGTCGAAAGAACTCTCTGAGCAATTTGCCAGCGTCTTCTTGGAGCACTCCGGATATCACCTCGACCCGATGGTTCAGAAAACTGGCCCCCAGCAGACTCAAGTGAGAATCAACAGCGCCGGCCTTGGGGTCCCGTGCCCCGTAAACCAGCGTGTGGAGCCTGCCATGCACCAATGCAGCCGCACACATCGCACAGGGTTCCAGCGTGCAATAAAGCGTTGCTGAAGTCAATCGGTAATTTCCCAGGCGTCGCGCGGCCTGCCGTAGTGCCACAATTTCTGCGTGAGCGCAAGGATCGGTTCGGGAAATGGTCTGATTCCATCCGCGACCAATCACCCGGTCGCGCCAGACTACTACGGCGCCTACAGGTACTTCTTCCCGTTCCAAGGCTCGACGGGCCAAAACGAGGGCTGTTCTCATGTACTTCAAATGAAGCTCCAACGGATCCTTGCTCCCGGACCCCAGACTATTGTGGCTTTCGTAGTCCATGGTGACTCCGGAACTCCTCCTCGACTTCCTGGACCTGGTTGGTATTCAGTAACACCAGATTGCGCAGACGTTCGAATCCATCGACTTCGATCTGCCTGAACTCGATTGCCATTCCGATCTCATCAACCCGGCTGACCCGGCCCAGGATCTCGATGCAGGCCGCGTCCCTCGACTCCCCCAGGAACACTCGTAACTGGCATTCTGTGTTCAAGGGCAGCTTTTCGCGGGCCTCCAGGTACAACCCATTCATGCTCAAATTCCGCGTCTGCTGCGTGAAAATCACACCGTCTCGGGTTACCAGTTCGACCTTGACCCTGGCTGGAACACGAGTAAACTCCCGCTGATTGGGCCGCATGGTCATCTCTCGCACTTCCTCCCGCCTTAAGCTTCTGCCGATTGGGCCAGCTCTCTAAGCACCCGAGGGCATCCGGCATGAAGCGTCAATCAATTAGATCATAAATTGAAGCGGGATGGGCAAAGGTTATCGCACGGGGTACAACCAAGAGTGACGGACAACGGAGAAACCAGGCCAGGGCTCCGATGGTCCCCCTCTGTACGTCACTTTTGATCGCACCAATCGCCCAAGCCGGATTGAAGCCTACTCCGGGTTGTGATATGAAGGGGGCACTGGATGTCATCTTGGTGGAGATGGATCTTGGCAGCACAATGCTCCCCTCCTGATTCAGGAGGGGGCACGGGGGTGGTCCGGTACATTAAGCGACATCCAGCTTCAATTGGCACCTTTGCCCTCGGTCACCGTCAAAACTTGATCGGCTCTGACATCCGTCAGGACTTGTTCCGTTCCGCTGGGCCAGTGGATTTCTAGCCTTTCGACCTTGTTGGCCGTTCCCAGGCCGAAATGAACTCGCTTGTCACTGGAAGAGTTGTACCCCACAGTCGTTGTGGCATGGTTGTATTGGGCCCCATCGGCTGTAGTCAATTTGATCCTCGCCCCAAGCCCGTCCCGGTTGCTCTTTGTGCCGATGAGGGAGAGGAGCAGCCAGTGATTTCCATTTTGGGTCCGATTCATCAGGATCTGAGGTTTGGAGTTCAAGACCGCCACGACCACATCGATCTTCCCGTCATTATTGAAGTCTCCAAAAGCGGCACCCCGATGGGCCATAGAGACATTGAAGTCCGGACCGGCGAGTGGACCGACATCCTTGAAGGTCAAGTTCCCATTGTTCCGAAACAAGGAGTTGGGCAGCTCGTAAGGACGATGTTCAACTTCCATCGAGTTGTCGAGGATAGCCGCATCGGCGGTAAAGAGGTCTTTGTAGCCATCGTTGTCGAAATCAAAAATCCCTACCCCCCAAGCCGTCAGCCGACTGGTTTGAACAGTCAAGCCCGACATGCTGGTGACTTCTTCAAACTGGTCTCCCAGATTTTTGTAGAGCGGGAAAGTGTCCCCAAACATGGCCGTGTGGAAGATTTCCGGTTTTCCATCGTTGTCCAAGTCCCGAAAGTCAGCGCCCATCCCGGCCACGGTCCTTCCCATTTCATTGAAGGCCACACCATTCAAGATGGCCACTTCAGAAAATGTGCCATTGCCGTTATTATGGAAGAGGAAGTTCCGAAAAGTGTCATTGGAAACGAAAATATCCTCGAACCCGTCGTTGTCGTAATCAGCTAAAGCAATACCCATGCCTTTTCCGGCGTGCTTGGCTATCCCAGACTGCTCCGATACATCCGTGAAGGTGCCGTCTCCGTTATTCTTATAAAGGATGTTGGGTAGACCCTCGAAATTGTTGGGGGAGCAATAAGCCGGAATGTCCTGTAAGGTGCAATGAGGAGCCGTAGGGATTGAGTAGCTCAAGTAGCTGTTAACAAAGAGGTCCAGAAGTCCGTCATTGTTATAATCAATCCAGCCTGCAGTAATAGCCCAAACCTTCCCGTGTTTCGGAATGACCCCCGTAACCCCGGCCTTTTCTGTCACGTCGCTAAAGGTTCCATCACCATTATTGTGGAACAGTTGGTTGTGGTTGTAACCACATACGTAAAGGTCCACAAATCCATCATTGTCGTAATCTCCTGCAGCCACGCCCATGCAATAACCAATCCCTTTCAGACCGGCTCTTTCCGTGACGTCGGTGAAAGTCCCATTACCATTACTGTGAAAGAGCCGATTGAAGTAAGCTGGATTGGATTTGTCCATGCCCGGGATAGTGGCGCCATTGGGGAAGTAAATGTCGAGGAAACCATCGTTATCATAGTCAAAGGCAGCGACGCCACCCATCATCGTCTCGATGGAGTACTTGATTGAGGTCACGCTGTTCTTCAGCACAAAATCTATTCCCGAGCGAGGGAGTGTGTTCTCAAAGAGAATCGGGGCCTGTTGGTTCTTGGGGGCAGCCTGAACCCTCGCCGAGCCCGGGCCTTTGGGCGTTGGGGTTTTCCCGGGAGCCTGTGCTCTGCATAAAGGGACGAGTATCAGGCTCAGGAACAGGATCACTAACCCCAAGGGAAGCTGGAGGCCCAACGGCTCTGGAGGGAAGAGGCTCCGGATTCGGCCTGGCTGCAAGAGTTCCCGGCAAGGTAAATTGATCAAATATTCTCCTACCGCTGCAAGCTTTGCGCTTCCCGCCAGGCCTGGTGTGGCTTGGATATCGACCAGCAATTGCAATCTACTGATGCCTTTCGCCCGGCACGATAACTACCGTCTGGCAGATCTCAGGGGCCGTCACGGGAAATAGAACCGGCTTGCCCTGTTGCGGAACGGCTTCAACATAGTATTCGATGGCCTTGATTGAGGAGGCCACAGGCGGCACCAGGGCTGAGTATATGCCTCGAGCAATGTGACCAACGGGAACGCGGCTGAATCCTTGGTCCCCGACGGTGCGCCAGTATAGATTTATTTGACTGGGTGGCTTTTGGGAAAGAACAATGACTTTCAATGCCAGCGCTTCCTCTGCCGTAATGGCCGTCCGAATCGTGGGCACGAAAATCCGCGTCGGACCTTCGTACCTGCTTGTGGGCCAGGCATCTTTGGGGAGCGGTTCACCGAAGAACTTCTCCAATTCCTGCCCAGGCTTGATTAGCAGTTCGGGGAAAATGTGCTGTTCCCAGTTCGCCACAGTACCCATTTCCCCGGAATTGCTCACCAAAGCCAGGAGGTAGCCATATACCTCACGGACCGCCTGAACGAGCCGAATTCGAGCGGGAAGAGCGAGTTCTCTTGTCCTTTCTTTCAAGATCGCGGGGGCTTTTTCGGACCTCGCCTTTTCCATGGCCGTGTTGAATTCCGCCCAGAGACAATTGACTCGAGCCATCCCTTTCAGATAGCGAAAGCTGTCCAACCAGTAATCAAAGCGTTCCAGGTTGCCAAGGCCCTCCACGGTCGGTCGAAGGGCAGCCAACTCTTCGACAAAATCGTATTCTTTTCGGACTTCGTCCCAAGGACGAAGATCAGGCTTCAGATTGCCGGGCCCATCGACCCAGTCCGAAGGACGCGGCAAGTCTCCATCGATTCGTTCGAAGATCCTGGCAGCTTGGGGTCCCGCCGGACCTCCGAACTGAATGCCGGCCCAATCCTGGTAGAAATCTGCCACTGGCGGAAAGACGGGCTTGGAGGACGGCAAATCCGCAACGTAGTCCTGGTAGGCAGGGCCGCCACAATTAATCTTCTGGGAATACCCCGAGCCCTCGATGGCAATAGCAGCAATCGAAGGAACATCGATTTCAGGAATGAACTCGATGTCCAGCCACCTGTCGGTAACCGTCACATCGGGTGTTTCATAGATAAAGGGTTTGTTCTGGCCGGCCCGTGCAAAGATATCAAGCCTGTCTAGGACCCGTTGGCCTTGGATTTCCACTCCGAAAGTCCTCCGTCCCGGGGAATCAAACTGAGATTCAGCGAACTTCAAGATAACCTTGTAGCGGCCATTGGGGACGCCCAAGCGATAACCTGAAACATCGACCCGCATCCCGTGGTAGAGTGGTGCATCATCAACGCCTTGAAAACTGGAAGCGGAATAAGTCACATGTTTACCCCCGATGGGACCTGCCACAGAGGGACGAGGCTTGGACTGGGGGAGAGTGTGAATCCAGGCGGTCTGATCCCAGGATGCCTGGGCCAGCGCAGAAACCGCCGGCCCAAGAACCCGCGTTCTCCAGTGAATTCCGATCAACCCTTCACACCCATAGCGCAGCGCATCCGCCGCATCTCGCCGCATTCGCCCTACCCACAATTGAATCGAGGTCAGGGCCGGGTCATCTTCCAGCCATGGGATCGCCCACTTGGACCGGCCTGTGATTTTGCTAAAACTCGGATCGATGGGAGCATGCCCCACCTCCCGGTTAATGCAGCTCACCGGCACATCTTTGGGCAGGAATTTGTCGAATAGAGCTCGATCATTCTGGGGTCCCAGCACCCAACCACAGGTTGCCATCCGGAAAGGCGCCCGCACTTTCTGCAAGGCGGTCAAAGCCGCTTGCATATCCGTCGTGACAGCCTCGACTTCCCGCCCAGAGACGCCTTTCCACGTCCAATCCTCCGGCGTCCAGAGCCAGTAGTAATCCAGCCCGTGCGTTTGAACGATCCTATTGAACATTCCTTCATAGAGTTCTTCGACCACCATTGGGTCAGCCGGGTTTTTTCCCATCTTCTTAAGACGTTCCTTCAGAATCGATGGAACTGTCAAAGGGGTTTCGGTCCCGATGCATGTCTGAATACCCAATTGGCGCGCCCAGCTGAAAGCCTCACGCAACATGGAGCCGGTTCGATCAAAAACCTGGTTGCTATCCGCGACCGACTCTGGTGAAGGGAGAAAGTCCTGCATGACGTCAGCGCCGTACGCATCGCGGTTAAACAGATCTGCTCCGCCAAACCAGAATTCTCCTGTCTTCCGCGCCCGATACCCCCAATTGCCACGCAGGGTATTCTGGTAACTGGCAGGGTAGCTGAAACTCACCGATCCATGCCCGTCGAAGTCACCGGGCAATCCAATCCACGTAGTAGGTTCAGCATTGGGTCCACCTTCAGGGTAGGTGTGAAGACCAATGAAGTTCATCCTTAACTTGGGCAATTGAGAGAGAATGGCCTTATAGTCATCCAGGTTCCACCAGTCAGGCCCTTCGGGGAAATCGTGAAAGGGCTGAATACCGCGGAGGCTAAACAGCGGTTTCCCTTTTTCGTTAAGCCCCGGCAGTTGGAGTGGCACCTTTTCATCAGGGATCATGTCCCCATGCAGATAAAACCTCACCCCCAAGTACTCCGCCAAGCGATAGGCCCCATAAAGCGTCCCCAGCGCATCACCTCCTGTGATTAGAACCAACTGCCGGGTGCCGATCGGCCTGGTTTTCAAAAGGAACTGTTGAGGGCCGAGAGGTTCCAAATCCTTTGCATCCACCAACCCCCTCATCAGTTCGCGGTCTTTCCCGGCAATCACAATTCCGCTCGATTCTCCGAAAGTCAGGCTGTCCTCGTTAACGATCGGAAGTAAGGCGCCCGTTCTTAGATAAACGTAACGGAAGACCTCTCTCGAAGCCAGAGTCTCAAGGAAAGACGGGTTCTTCGGGCAAATTATTGAGATTTTCTCGGGTGTTACGGGATGGATTTCAAGAGACAAAGTGAGAACGCCCAAAAGAAAAAGGATTGGGGAAATTCGTTTCTTCATGGCAGTGCTCCATGACGTTTTCAGATGATTTCCAGGTCTGCGGCTTTCCGATATCGGAAAGAATCGCCGCGACAGAGCGACAGCGGTCGCGCAGCGCGGCGCCCACCTTCAAACGCGCATTTTTGTGAAAATTGTCTATGCGCCAGATTGGCGCGCCGCCGACAATGAAAACATGATTGTGTAACACATCCAATTGATGACTCTTACATTTGGTAGTGACATCAGTCCCCTCACCCGACCTTCGGTCACCCTCTCCCCCGCCGGGGGAGAGGGCCCGGGGTGAGGGGGTGGTGTCACTTCATTGTGTAATTCTCTTTAGCGAGTCATTGCTAACGTGGCTCAAGCCTCCACCATTTCTCAATTTCTTCCAGCGTTTTCCCCTTTGTTTCAGGAAGGGCTTTCCAGACGAAGACGACCGTCAGGACGCACATGGCGCCATAGAACCAGAACGCTCCACCAGGGGTTAAGACATTCATCAGAGACAGGAATGTCAAAGTCACCGCCAGACATGCGATCCACAGACTAACCGTGGCAATGGCCATGGCCCGCCCCCTCACCCTCGTCGGGAACAATTCGGACATGAGGACCCACACTCCCGGTCCCATGCCCACAGAGAAGAACGCGACATAAGAGAAGATCGCCACAAGGATCAAGGTTCGAGGGGCAGCCGGCTGGAAGAAGACGGCGCCCAGCATAAACATGGACAAGCCCATCCCTCCCGAAGCCGTAAGCAACAATGGTTTCCGCCCGATCTTGTCAATGATCCATAAGGCAATCACGGTGGAAAGGAAGGCGGTGATACCCACTATGACATTAGCCCGAAGCGCATCTCCGGCTGTAGAGGCCGCCTGGTTGCCGGTGGGTCGCGTCAAAATCATCGAGCTGTAGTAGATGATAGTATTGATTCCCGTGATTTGCTGGAGAACAGCCATTACGATCGCTATCACCATGGGACGGCGCAAACCGCGCTGAAAGAGTTGGACCACTGAACCTTCCTCTTGGGCAATGGCCTCGCGGATTTCTTCCAGCTCGATTGTAGCCCTGCGTATTCCGCTCACCCTGCTTAGAATTACCCGGGCAGGTGCCACCTGCCCCTGCTTGACCAGCCAACGAGGGCTTTCCGGCATGAAGAAAATCCCCACCATGAAGAGGACCGATGGCAGGCCGGCTATGGCGAACATCCAACGCCAACTGGAAGCACCGATTCCTGAAAGCAACCAGCTGATCAGGTAGGAACTAAGGATACCGCTGACTATGGCCATTTGGTTCAGGGAAACCAGGCGTCCTCGAATGTGTGCTGGCGCGATTTCCGCGATATACAGCGGCGCCATCATGGAGGCCATACCGATTGCCAGGCCGCCGATGAACCGCGCCAGGATGAATTCGTGAAGATGTCTGGGGATCGCCGCCCCAATGGCTGAAAGCAGAAACAACCCGGAAGCACCAAAGAGAATTCGCTTCCTTCCATAGCGGTCGCTCAGAGGTCCGGCACCGCTGACACCCACCACGCATCCCAACAGGAGGCTGCTGGCCGCGATTTCAATCTGAATGTCGGTCAAACCAAAATAGACCTTAAGGAAAGGCAACGCTCCGTTGATCACGGCAGTGTCAAAGCCGAACAACAGGCCACTCACGGCTGCCATGATGGCAACCAGATATACGTAGGCGGTACTACCTTCCTGCTCTATCGCATTCATACCCAAATCCATGTCGCACGATGGATTTGCCTTGGTGACCGTGAGAGGTTTCACAGGCCATTGGACGGGAATCCGTCGGGCGTTGCATTCTCGTTGGGCTCAAACTCTCTCGCTTCTAAGAAGTGCTGTCAATTCAAAACAAGCCGATCCTTGCCGGCAACATATCCTTCTCATATTTCCCAACCTTTTCGATATTCCCGGTACAGGTATGGGTTGGCTTCGGCGAAATTTGTGATCTTCATGTTGTTGCTGTCGAGTAACACCTTCTGACCGGCCCGCAAGGCGATGGTCCCAAGGGTGACGGCGTCCGAAATCGGTCCGGCGTTTAGGAAACTACCGGGTGACTGCGGCCCTCCCTTGAATGCCTGGAGCCAAGGCAGGTTGTGTTCGTCGGGCCCCCTCTGCTCTTGTTGGCCCCCCTGCTGGGGCGGTTGCGGCGGGAAGAGCGGTTGGCGCTTGCCTTGCGTATAAAGCTGCGGATCATCCCCCGTGAAACCGGCCATGATCATTCCCTTATCGCCAACAAAGAATATACCCTCTATGGGCATCTCGATGTTGTGCGCAGCGATCTCCTGCGGCAGGCGCGGCAGCATGCCACCGTCGTACCAGAATAGCTCCAAGGTGGGCATGCCCGCAGGTGCCGCGAAGGTGAAGTGGATGGAGCAGGCAGTCGGGTAGGAAAAGTCGTTCTTCTTGGGCCGGCTCACGTTGTCCACAATTTCGCAGCTATGCGTCTTCCATGCCTCAGCGCTAAGCGGGGAGCCCAGGTTGAGCGACACGAATATCGGCCAGAGGCTGTAGATGCCCATGTCTGCCATGGACCCGCCGCCAAAATCGTACCAGCCGCGAAATACCGCGTGGGTATAGTGCGGATGATAGGGGCGGTCGAGGGTAGGCCCCAGCCACAGGTCCCAATCCAATCCCTTTGGGACCGGTGGCGTATCGGTCGGGATCTCCGTGTACTGGGGCCAGACCGGTCTATTCGACCAGTTATGTATTTCGCGGAGCGCGCCGATGGCTCCCTGCTTGATCTGGTTTGTGATCCTCTCGTTGCCGTCTCCGGCGCCATAGGCTAGCAGGTGTGTGGCAACCTTCGTCTTACGGGCCGTCTCGATAACCCGCCTCGCTTCGTACATCCGGTTGGCAATAGGCTTGTGCATCAGTACATGCTTGCCCTTCTTCATCGCCGCGATGGAGATGGTCGCATGCAGATGGTCGGGCGTCATGATCTTCACCGCATCCAGGTCTTTCTCCTTCTCCAGCAGCTCCCGGAAATCGGCATAGGAGGCGCAGGCCCTGAACTTCTCGGCGCTCCTCTGCCTGGCGTAGTAGGTGTTCACGACTTCGCGCCCAACTTCCCGGCCGCCCGGACAACCATTGTCGTTTTCTCTCCAAGAAGGGTTACCCAGGTAAGTTCGTATTGCCTCCCTGATACTGCCCTTGCCCCACTCCACGTAATCGCTGCTGTCCGTGTTGGGATCGCAGACTGAAACGATCTGGATCCCCGGGTCAGCGAGCAGGCTGCCAAGCTCGCTGATGCCCTGCGTGCCCATGCCGATGTGGGCCAGTGTGATCTTGTCGCTCGGGGCCACATATCTGGGTCCCCCCAGGACATGTCTTGGAACGATAGTAATGAGGCCGGATGCCGCGGCGGATCCAATGAATTTACGACGATCGATCTTAGACATTACTCAATCCCTCCTGTACTTTTGATTGCACCCGTTCTTGCTTGAGTTCTGAGAAGGAGAAACCGCTTGACTATGACTTCGTGACCCATTATATAACTCGCCGCGTCATCGAGCCAAGCCTACCGATCTGGCGGCAACTCGGACCTCTGACGAAGATCTGGCCGCCGTGGAGGCAACCGTGGATGGGTTGTGTCTCAAGTCGAGTTTGCAGCAACACTAGCGGTATGATGAGCAATTCCACCAGAACGAAACTAGCCTAAAGGCTTGACAGCCCACTGCCAGGATGTATGATTTCCCCCAGTATTCGCAGTTCTTTGATCTCGAGTCTCTTTGTTCGACGCGCCTGAAGAGGCAATTGCACATTTAACTGCCGGGTCCTGTTTGAGGAAATCAACGGCGCAGGTGCGTTAGGAAAACAAATTTTCACTGCGGCTGGGATTCGTTTGCGGGTCTTCGATGGATTGGGTGAGTCCAGTTCGGCGGGAGCAAAGGAATTCAGTCCAGCGCTTGAAAAAGAAAGGAACTGATTTTCCTTGAAAATCACCAGGATTTCTTCCCGAGTTGTCCATGCGCGCATGCGCAATTGGGTCTTCGTAAAGGTGGAGACTGACCAACCCGGTCTCTATGGTTGGGGGGAATCCACTCTAGAATGGAAGACCAAAGCAGTCGTGGGCGCCATTGAGGATCTTTCCCGGCTGCTGATTGGTCAGGATCCCCGCCGGGTGGAGCATTGCTGGCAGATCATGCACCGGCAGTACTTCTGGCGTGGAGGCATAGTCAATGCCAGTGCCATGAGCGGAATTGACCAGGCCCTCTGGGACATTAAGGGCAAGGATGTTGGGAGACCGGTTTGCGAACTGCTGGGCGGACCGGTTCGGGACACCTTGCGATTTTATGACCACTTGGGAGGCGGGGCCCTAGAAGGAATGTACAAGACAATTGAGCCCCAGGAATTTGCTGATCGCCTGCAAGACAGCCTAGCCAGAGGCTTCACAGCCGTTAAGGCCATGCCCATTCCCGTTTGTGAGCCGATTGAAAGCCCCCGGACATTGAAACATGCAGCTCGTTGTGTCGAGGCCCTACGCCGAGCCGCCGGTGATGAGATTGACATCATGCTGGATCTCCACGCACGAACCACGCCGGCTGCGGCCATTCAGTTTGGACGCCTGTTGCTGGATTACAATCTGTACTGGTACGAAGAACCCTGCTGGCCGGAGCATGTGGATGGGCTGGTCGAGGTAGCCAGAGCACTTCCCATGCCTATAGCCACCGGAGAACGGCTTGTATTTCGGTCCCAATTCCGGGAGCTTCTTGAGAAGCGGGCCTGCGCCGTCATTCAACCGGACGTTTCCCACTGTGGCGGCATTAGTGAGGCCCGCCGCATTGCCGCCATGGCTGAAACGTACATGATCTCGGTGGCTTGCCATAACCCTCAAGGACCAGTTAGCACGATGGCCTCCCTGCATGTGGGATTTGCAACTCCCAACTACCTGATCCAGGAGGTTGTCTGCAAGGACGTGGAGTGGCGCCATGACATAGTTACTGAACCGATCCAGATGGAAGGGGGAGTGTGTCAACCTCCGCGCAATCCCGGACTTGGCATCGATATCAACGAAAGCGAGGCAGCCAAGCACCCCTTCCAGCCCGAGGTCACAATGGCCTATTTCCATAAGGATGGATCCGTGGCGGATTGGTAGTAATCGAAGCGTGTTCCCCGGTCGGAAGCGTTTATTGGACTGCGGCGGCAAGCGCGGGACAGTGGTTCCACGCGCGACACCGGTTTGGATTGGGGTCGCAAGACAGGACAGTCGATCTAGAGTCTCTTTTGCCGCCCAGAGCCAAAGCGCCGTCGCCGCGTGGGACCGCCGTCCCATGCTCTGCCGGCGCACTCCATAGAAGGCGCCGATGCCACCTCAATAATGTCCAAACTCCAGCGGCCGCAGAGCGGCTGGGTTGGGTGTTCTCCTGTATCGGAGGCATTAATGAACACGTCTAAGATCACCCGGAGGTATTTCTTTCTGAGCAGTACAGCTTCAATGGTTGCCGGGGGTCTCCTGGCGCAGACCCTTACGCGAACCAGGGCCCGATACCGTTCGCCCAATGAAAAACTGAACATTGCTGCCATCGGCGCCGGAGGCCAGGGCGCGGGTGATATCGCTGAGTGTGAGAGTGAGAACATCGTTGCACTGTGTGACGTCGATTGGAAAAACGCAGCCGAGACCTTCAACAAGTACCCCAAGGCGCGCCCATACAAAGATTTTCGGGTGTTGCTGGACAGGGAGAAGAGCCTGGATGCTGTCACCATTTCCACTCCTGACCACTTTCACGCCGTGGCCGCGCTCTGGGCCATGGAGCGGGGCCTGCACGTTTACGTGCAAAAGCCGTTGACCCATACTGTCGTGGAGGCTCGGGCTCTGGCAGAAGCAGCTCGTCAGTACGGAGTGGTCACCCAAATGGGGAACCAGGGGCATGGGGGCGAAGGAACTCGAAGGCTTTGCGAAATGATCTGGTCTGGTGCGATAGGAGAGGTTAAAGAAGTTCATGCCTGGACCAACCGCCCTATATGGCCTCAAGGCATGACAGAACCGCTGCCTGAGGAGCCGGTCCCCCAGACTATGGATTGGGAGATCTGGACAGGCCCCGCACCAAAACGGTCTTACAATTCCGGCTACGCCCCTTCCAATTGGCGCGGCTGGCTCGATTTCGGCAGCGGGGCCCTGGGCGACATGGCCTGTCACATCCTGGATCCCGCCAACTGGGCACTCCAACTGGGCGCGCCGACCGGCGTAGAGTGCGTCCGCCAGGAAGGAAGGAATGACCAGACGTTTCCTACCCGGTCGATTGTCAGGTACGAATTCCCGGCTCGAGGCGCCATGTCTCCAGTTGTGCTGTACTGGTATGATGGCGGATTTCTGCCGCCGTTGCCCAGGGGGATTAGTGAAAAGACAAAGCTGGGCGACGGTGATAATGGCTCACTGTTCATCGGCAGCAAGGGGATTACCACCGTCGGCTGTTACGGAGATGAACCTCGGCTGCTCCCGGAAGGGCTCATGAAGGAGTATAAATTCCCCAGTCCCCTGCTCCCTCGTTCTCCGGGTCATTACCGGGAATGGATTCAAGCCTGCAAAGGCGGCCCGGCGCCGCTCTCCAACTTTGACTATGCCGGACCATTTACGGAGTGGGTTCTGCTCGGTACGATTGCAATCCGGTACCAAGGAAAACTGATTTGGGAGTCAGAGAAGATGGAGTTTTCCAACTTCCCGGAAGCCAACCAGTGGATCAAGCGCCCTTACCGAAAAGGATGGGATATGCCCAGCTACGGGTTGTGAGGGCGGCTCATTTATGAAAATCGGGATTGGGTAGCCACGCCGACCGCATTTTTCCGAGAGGCATGGGCTTTTGGTTGTCAGGAAAAATTCCCACGGTTCGCGGCGACTGCTGTCGCCAATATGGTCACCGTGGCTACCCCTGCCATTTTCATACGTCGTGGTGACCTGAAAAAGGTCATTGGCCACTCTCTCTTTAAAATTGTTAATTCCTAAGAAATGGACGCCGTTGGGTTGCCTTGACAAGAAAGGGCCTATCATCGCAACGGGGAATGCTGCGGCGAGCGTTCCCTACCACATTAGTTAATGCGACGCCGTTTCCGCCCGGGGCATGAATGGTTTGCGTTTGACCTTAATTGTTTCCTGAAAGGGTCCAACCTCAAAATACTCGCTCCCGATCTTTCCGTGGTCCGAACTATAGACCGAGAACCGGGTCGGCATATCGGTTGTACCTTCAAATTCGACCTCGATTTCGCTGCTGCTCGAATCATAGCTGGCGGCGCCAATTTTGGAGGTCTTAAGTGCCCGTAAGTATTGGCTCAGATAGTCGAGGGTGACAGGAATGGGTTGGCAGTCCTGCAACCCTTCCATGACCCCCTTCAGGATATGGTCCCAGTCTTGCGGTGTCAGGTGTTGAATATGATCTGACTCATGAGTGAATAAAACACCCGGCAAAAGGCTATCCCACTCGCGACGGGTCTCTTCTACGCCCCGACGAATGGCTTCTTCGACAGGTACACCACTGGGTGCCCACTCGTAACCGGCCACATCGTGCACTTCAATTACAAAGTTGAAGAACCGATGCTCATACTCCGGATGATCAGGTACCGTCAACCAATCTGCAATATAGACCGGATCGATGGAATTAGTTGGCCTTGGAGGTTCACTAGGAAGGTAAGGGCCTGCCGAAACGGTGCTCATGCCCCACCCATGTCCAGGCTCAAGCAAGACACCCACGAATTCGCATCCCCAATCTGTCAATCCTTTGAAGTCGTTGACTGAGGATTCACAAAAGTGGGGAATAACGACTTTAGATTTCACGATCCCATGCCGGGCAAAAAAGGCCTCCCCCTCCGCAAAGTTGCTGTCAATCTTGTCATTAGGCCAGGGACGTCCGGCCACGTTGCGGCCCTGCAGGTCCGTCCATAGGGGTTCCTCCAGATAGAAGAAGTCTTTCCACCGCCGGGCATGGACCGAAGCAGTGGCTAGGCCTTGCTGGGTAAGCCGAGAAAGTTGTGTGAGAGCTTCAGGATCTTCCTTTAAATCATCAATAAAAAGACCCAGCCAGGGTTTCAACCCGTATTTGAGGGCTGGGGCAATCCAACCCAGATGCTGGTTGCTTTCTTTCCCAAAGCCTGAGACATCATCGACTCGAAAGCCCAGGAAACGGGGCATGCCTCGTATCACAAAAGGCTTCCGTGCGGCCCAAACTAAGCTGCGCCAAATCAGGTCGTCCAGCCCGTAGATCCTTCCCTTAACGTCGGGCCGGCCCCACTCGATGGTCGAGAACAACACAACGCTGCCTTTCCCATATGTCGCACTGACCAGCAGTGGTTGACCGCCCGCAAAGGCGAGCACTTCCCCCTTCTCTCGGACCTGGAAACCAGGGACCTTAATGGGTGTTTTCAACTTGATGTTCCGAGGGGTCGGCTCTACGTTGACGATAAAGTGTGCAGATGGTTGGCCTGCCCCAGTCCCGGTTGCAGAACCGACGGTAATAGACTCGGCTATTTCAGGGGATTGATAGGCGAAATCAAAAATCTCGTCTATGAACCGATAGGGTTGATGCGGTTTGTCGTTCTGCCAGGCAACCAATAGCCCGTCAAAGCTGACTAATCCCGTTCCATGTTGAATGGCTTCCAGCAATTGTTGTTCATCTTGCGGGTTCAGGAAACGGCGAGGCACGTCGAACCCCCGGTGACCAATGATGACCAGAGCCGTATCCTGCAAATCTCTCCCCAGTGGCTTTTGGGAAATATCCTGGACCGAGTAAGGGATACCGAACTGAATTAGATAGGGTTCGAGGACCAGACGAAATTCTGGAAAGTCCATAGCTTGAGAATTGACCAGAACGACTGCCCCTGCCCCGATATTGGCCATGACTGGCTGGAGTAAACCAAAAATTATCGTTGCCCCGAACAGGAAATGGATCCCCCCTCGCCGAAGGACTCTATTGAAAATCCCCTCCCTTAGAGGGGAGGTGGACCGCAGGTCTGCCGGGATGGGTTGGAAGTTACGGACTTCGGTTTCAAACCCACCCCTGGCGCTTGGCGACCGCCGTCGCCCGCGCCGTCCCCTCCGTCGGAGGGGATTTTCATCATACGTGGTGCCCCTGGCAGGGGCATGAAAGGCTTTCATGAAAAAGCGGTTCTTGGTGGAGGGTCGCGCTCCGTCGCGACCCTTATGGCGGCGACCTCCAGTATTTTCATC
>JBGOTQ010000132.1:0-18040 GCA_041476565.1 Terriglobia bacterium
AGGCTGACAATATCGGGGGTGTACACTGGGCTTCGATCCTATGCCAGCGAGTTTACTTTAATGCCTTAATGGTGAGAAAGGCAGGTTAGTACCTCGTATTAGGACCGGGACCATACGGACCCTGATACTTACGGAGATAGCGAAGAGAATATTCAGGGTCAGCCACTCGAATTTCAATCTTCCTCAATTTGCCGTCCCTCTTGGCATTTGTTGAGTGATATTCAACCCGGTACTGGCTTCGGAATTCTGAATAGAATTTCTCCAGCCATTGCTCGCCCACATCTGGCGAATCGACGAAAGCTACGTTCCCCCCTGATGCTTCGGCATAGAGCGACAACGGGGACCCTCGCACGTTGACTGACTTGGGCCGATCGAATATCCCGCCAAAGCCCTGGGTCCCGCCAATACCCAGGGCATAAACCGGGTAACGGAACCTGGCGATGTGCTCCATCGTAGCCCTGCCGGCAATATCACGTCCAGGCGAAATCATCAGGAGGCCGCGCTTGGAATTCCGGGCATCTCTGAGTTTGATGAGTGCCAGGTCAACAGCAAGTCCAGTCCGGGATTGACCACCTGCTCCGAGTTTCTCAAGGGGATCGTCCAAGTAGTCTTCCGGAGAAATATAATCGATGACTTCTTGAGATTCATCGCTAAAAGAATTCACAAAAATCTCGTCCGGGCTCTTCATCCTCTGGGCCAGAGACTTGACCCAGCCGAGAGCTAAATTGGTACCTCCCGCTCCCATTCCGCGGCTAATATCGACGAGAATGCCGATAGACACCGGCATATCCTTTTCGAACTTCAGAGAGGTGATTGTCTGAGAGATCTTGTCCTCCAGAATTTGAAAATCCCTTTGTGTCAGAGTCTCGATAGACTTTCCACTCTTGTCAAAAACGGAGAAATAAAACGAGACGACTGGAGAATCTTCCTTAGTGGGGTTGGCGGATGGCCGTCCTTTCAAAGGCAAGCGCGGCCAGAGTCCTAGCATAAGGATAACTAGGCCTGAGAGGAGATACAAAGGCTGCCTGCAAAAACCCTGTCTGCCGCCCGAAGGTCTTAATGCACTGAGAGTCACCGCTCACCTCCTTAAGCTCAAAATATCAGACCACAGCGGCAGGGTCAAGGAGACCATTCAAACGGGGCGGAATCAAAAGTAGTGTACACACAAGACCCTGGCTTTCAGGCTTAGTCTTACCGTCCGTTTTCTTGATGCCACATCTGTATGTCGATTTGGATTGAACCAATTCTGAAATCCGGCCTTCGCAAAAAGGGAAGGGGCCGGGACTCGCCCGGCCCTTGAGGGATGAAGCATGCAGACGCGACACGCGGATGGCTGGGTCTCGCGTCAGCCTATGCCAGTTTCCAAAGCAATTATTCGGCCAAAACATACCTCTTAACCGGCTAGGGGAACCTCTCTCGTTTCAACGACTCCAGCCACTGGAGCGGCATTACAGGCTGAGACGGCCTTCACTGTTGCACCTTAAATGACAAATTTGTCAGACTGCGGGTGACAGACATTGTCATGGGTGACGAGGACCTCAACACCCAAAGAGTCCTATCTGGCTTGGAAGCGAAGGGTAATCGAGGACCAAGGAGAGGCAGGCTTTATGCGACTTCAAACCAGAGACCGGGAGAATTCAAGAAAAAAGAAAGGGCAGCCTAGGCTGCCCTGTGACCGAGTTTGATGCCAGTTTACTTCTTTCCCTTGTTCACTGCGGTCTTCAATTCTGCACCGGGAGAAAACTTGGCTACCTTCTTGGCAGGAATTTTGATCGGTTTCCCGGTTTGGGGATTCCGTCCCGTCCTGGCACTCCGTGCCCCAACAGAAAAAGTCCCGAAGCCCACCAGAGTCACACGGCCACCCTTCTTGAGCTCTCCTTCGACTCCAGACAGCACCGAATTGATAGCTGCATCAGCCTGGGTCTTGGTAATCCCCGCGTCCTTTGCGATCTTCTCGATTAGATCAGCTTTGTTCACGTTGTCCTCTCCTTTAATAAGTCATTTCGCTGTAATCGCCATCTGACATGCGCGCCAGAGTTATACAATAGCGAAATCCGCTTGTCAAGCCATTTCCCGAAGATTTTTGCTGGGGAAGCCCCATTTTTCAAGCTTCTTCCGAGCCTGCCCCGGATCATCCCACTTGGAGGCGCGCTAATTCTTCTGTTGACACACCAGTTCCAAATTTCCATAATCAGGTTATCTGTTTCAGTGTTCGTTCTTGCCTTCGTGAATCCCGCAGGTAAAGACCAGAGTATCTTGAGGGGTAATGTTCCAATGAGAAATCACGCTGTGCGTTCCAGTATCGTGTTGTTGGGCGGCCTTCTTTGGCTTCTCTGCATGTGTGCAGGCGCGTTGGTTGCCCAGCAGGAAGAAAAGAAAGGGGGGGAAGAGCCGGTATTATCCATCGAAGATGCGGAGAAACAGGCCGCTAAGGCCAAGGGTGAGGGAGAATATACCAAGGAAGAATATGAAGAATTTCAGAAGCACTTGAACAACCCTGATCTCAAGGCGCGGGCCGAAGGGTTAATCCAGTTCATCAAAGCTCATCCCAAGTCGAAGCTTGGCGAATATGGGATGACGGTTCTCCCAACGATTCTACCGCAGCTATATGAGCAAAAGAACATGAGTGCCTTGGGCAGCGTGGCAGAGAGCTTTTTGGAATTGAAACCGGAAGACCTGGCCGCGTTGGGATATGCGGTAGAGGCCTTCTATGCCGAGAAGGACTATACCAAGGCAGCCAAGTATGGAGAAGCTTTGTATGAAAAAAAGCCGACAGTGCAAATTGCTCAGCTGCTGGCACAATCATACGACCAGCTGAAGAATGAACCTAAGTTTGCCGTGTATGCGGAGAAGTGCACGGCAGAGTTGCCGGCTAAAGACAGCTTTTATTACTCGGTGAAATTGGCTCATTACTACGTGACTGTTCGGAAAGACGTGGGCAGAAGTGCTGCATATTTTCAGAAGGCCCTATCTGCCTATGGAGAAGAGGTTCCCCCCGGTTACAACGCCACTAGCTGGGGTCAGGAGAAGGCATTTGCTTACTCGATCATTGGCAGGAATGCTTATGACAGGAAGCAGTTTGGGGCTGCCGTTTCCGCTTACAATAACAGCCTGAAACTCTTCCGGCAAAATGATGAGGCTTTTTACTATCTGGGGATGGGCTACTGGGGCGCCAACGATACGTTCAACGCCCTGAAGTCTTTTGCCAAGGGGTATTCCCTGAACAAGCAGTACTCTAAGATGTGCAGGGAGCGGATGGAAATTCTCTATAAAGGCCTCCACAATGGCTCGCTGGAGGGACTTGATGCCGTTGTCCGAGCAGCAACTGCGGAGATGAAATAAGCGAGGTATGTCCTTGGAGCTCGGGGTCATCGGGTACGGCCGCTTTGGCCGTTTGGCTGCCACGATTTTGAGAAGAGACTTTGAGGTCTCAGTCTATGACAGAAAGACGCTTCCTCTGGAGGAAGGCATCCGTCTTGTTCCGCTGGCGAAGGCCGCCAGAAAGCCTGCCCTTTTGCTCTGCGTTCCCATCTCTGCCATCGAGGCGGTTTGCCTGCAATTAGAACCGCACCTGACCCCGGGCCAGTTGGTCCTGGATACTTGTTCTGTCAAAGAAAAGCCCCTTCGTCTGATGAAACAAATCTTACCGCGAGGAGTAAACGTTCTGGGAACCCACCCCTTGTTCGGACCGGACAGCGCGCGTCAGGGAATTGAGGGGCACAGAATCGTCTTGTGCCCCGGCAGAGGCGCCCAGCAGCAGAAGGTAGCACGCTACCTGAAAGCTCTGGGGCTGAAAGTGATCGTCACCAGCGCCGCCAACCACGACCGGCAAATGGCTCGTACGCAGGCGCTGTTCCATTTTTTGGCCCGGGGAGTTGCGTTGATGAAGATCAAGCTTGGCCCAATTTCAACCCCCGGACCGTCTAGGATGTTCGCGGAATTCCAGGATGTGCAGAACGATTCCCCTCAACTGTTCCGGGACATGCAACTGGAGAACTCCTTCTCGGCACATCTGCGCCGAAAGCTCATAAGAACCCTCATCCGGGTCGATCGCGAGCTCAAGAGAGATTAGAGACCGGGAGGATTGGAGATAGCGCGTTGGCAATCAAAGGTGAGGATTGAGACTCGGTGTCTGGACGTGGACGCAAGGAGACACCCCGTTCTTCACTTCATCCTATCCCTCCCTTTATTACCTCGCCTCTAGTAGATCCTCACTACTTCTTGCTGCACTGGTTCTCCCGTAATCACAACCATAGCGTCGTCCAGGTAGACATTGATTTCGCTGCGAATCCCAAACTCGGGTAGATAAATACCGGGTTCGATGGAAAAGCAAGTGTGAGGGAGCAACAGACGCTCGTCCCTGGTTTCCAAGCTATCCATATTCGCGCCATTGCCATGGTCTTCTTCACCGATGTTGTGCCCCGTGCGGTGGATGAAATACTCCCCGTATCCCCTCTGCTGGATGAATTCCCTGGCTACGCTATCGACCTCCCAGCCTTGAAGCGGATCAGTGGGGTAGCGGCTTTTCACAAAGGCAGAGGCCGCATCCCGAGCCCCCTTAACAATCTCCCAGATAGCAAGGTACCGGTCCGGAATGACCTCACCCAGGTATGCGACCCAGGTGTAATCACCATAAACGGCCTCCGGTTTCTGCAACTTCGCCCAGAAGTCGACCAGCAAGAGATCCCCCTTTCGGATGGGCGATGAGTTTTCCCGGCTTGGCTCATAATGGGGGTTCCCGCTGTTCTGGTTTACGGCCACGATCGGAGCCGAAAAGGAATAAAGACTATGTTCGCCGTACTTCTCTAACATGAACTGTTGCAGTTCGTATTCTGTCACTCTGCAGCCAATCCCAAGACTATGCCTGACCCTTTCAAACGTCTCTACCAGTATTTCCATCAAACAGCGGCTGGCCTCCAAATGCATCTGGAATTGAGCCTGGCTCCAGCTCGCCTCAAAATATTGGACAAGATTGGCCGAAGAGATCACCCGACTCCCTAAACTTCGGACCATCTCCAGAGTCCCGGCGTCGACCCTCGACACATAAGGGATCGAGCCGTTGGGAGAATACTCCATGGCAATCGTGGTGGCGCCTTGGAGAACTTCTTTCAATATTTGAATCATTTCGTCCCAGCTTTTAAATGGGTGAAGACGTCCATCAAGGGATTGAAATCCGTGTTGTTCGATCCGATGGCACACGATGGAGGGTTTTCCCCTTCGGGGAATCCAGTAAAACCAGCGGCGGGTCAGCAAATTTCCTCGTAAGCCCACCAGCTTTCTAGCGATAGGGTTCATTCCCTGGAAGTCGTAAAGCAACCAGCCATCCGAACCCATCTTCGCGAGTTGCTCTTGCACAATCTCTATCTGCATGTGCTTTCCTCCAATTTTGAAAAGTCAGCAATTGACCTTCGTCAACGACCTTGAAGACGATTTGAGCGAATTGGTAACAGTCCGAGTTTATTCCTTGGGTAGGCCGGGAACGACCGAGCGTGGCACAATCAGCGACAGAGCATCCCTCTCGACTGTAAACCTCTGCGGAAGCCTCCCTGCCAGTTCCCCATCAACTTGAAACAAAACATCAGGATTCCCCTTGGCATCAACGGTTTCTGCGCTTAGATATTTCACGTCGGGAAGAGAGGGATGCAAGCCGAAGGCTGTGAGAAAAAGATAGCTCAAATACCGCCATCGGCTCGTGCTTTGGTAGAGACAAATGTCAAACCGGTCTGAGAACAAGTCGGCTCTGGGCACAATCGAAAATGGTCCTCCGTAGTTTTTTGCGCGTCCAATCACACCAAAAGTACCCGAGTAAGAGTTTTCCCCGACTGATAGCTCAAATGAAGGGAAAGAATAAAAAAAGAACTGTCTGAAGCCTGCGAACCAGAAAGCTCCCTTTCCCAACAACCGTTTCAGGCGCGGATGAACCACGCTTACAATGCTGGCATCCACGCCTATTCCGGCCATCAAGACAAAGTACCGCTCTCCAACCTTCCCCAGGGCTATCCGTCGGACTACTCCAGTGTTTACCAGGTCAAGGGATTGAGTGAATCCCGAAGGCAACCCAATTTCCTTCGCCAGCACATTAGCCGTCCCTCCCGGCATAACTAGCAAAGGAACACGGGAATTGGCCATCCCAGTGATCACCTCGTTCACGGTGCCGTCACCGCCGGCTGCAATTATTAAATCAGGCCGGGTCCCTGCGGCTTCCCTTGCCAGCATCATGGCATGGTGGCTCCGCTCGGTAGCCCAGAAATCGACAGCGACCTCATAACTACTCAACCTTTCTTGGATCTGCTTTCTCAGGTCTCCTTGGCTGTAGCTTAGACGGCGGGCTGCGGGATTGTAAATGAGGATAGCGCGACGGCATTGCATCCGTTCAGCCGCATCTACTGAACGGTTTTGGTCAACTCTCATTTCTAAGAATGCTCTTTCTGTTGTGATGACTGATCTTTAGCATCACTTGTCCTCGTACTTGTTCCGGAAGCAAACACCCCCCAACGGGACGGTGGAGACAGGTCGTGGTTGGCATAAAGGAAGCATGGCACAAAAGCAGGGCATGGGCAAGGGCGGGGTACGGTGGAAAGTGTGATAGATAAATAACTCAAACCTGGCCGTGAATTGACAGAGGCATACAATCGTGACGAGGTTGGAGGTGGGAGGCCCTTGACCTTTTAGGTTGGTGCCAGCAAACGCCTTGGGGGCCCCTACGACGCCTCTAAATCGTGCTGTAGTGCGTTACACGGGGGAATATGGAGGGCTGAACTCTGCGAAGCCGCTGAGGTGGCGAAATGTCGCCTCGCAGGGTGACAGCGGTCACCCGCTCGGCCCTCAACTTATAACTGACCCATTGCGTGCTCTCCAATTCGCTTGACAAATCGGGAAGGGAAAGGTATTTTTCGTAAGTTTGTCAATCTCTGCTGCGATTAGCCGGGTAGTGAACATCACGATTTCCCTTGTTTTGCTGCAGCTTCCTCCGCTAGATCTAGCTTTTGCTCTCCAGGGTTGGGATATGCGGAAAGGCTAATGGCAGGGCATGGATTTTTCGTTAAGGAGTGGATTTCCCAGTTATGAGTTCCGAACGAATGTTGTTTACCAGTGAGTCCGTTTCTGAAGGTCATCCTGACAAGGTGGCGGACCAGATCTCCGATGCTGTTCTTGATGCTTTTCTGGCTGGAGATCCCAATTCACGGGTCGCTTGCGAGTCGCTAGTCACCACGGACTATTGCATTGTGGCGGGCGAGATCACTTCGCTTGCCGAAGTCGACATCGCAGGCGTGGTTCGCGAGACGATCCGGCAAATAGGATACACTGAGGAAGGTGTCGGATTCAGTCATAAGACCTGCAAAGTGGATGTGAAGATCCATCCCCAATCCCCCGATATCTCCCAAGGAGTCACAGAAGGAGAAGGACTGTACAAGGAGCAGGGAGCGGGCGATCAGGGTCTGATGTTTGGATACGCTTGTGATGAGACCCCGGAGTTGATGCCAACCCCGATCATTTTTGCTCACAAGCTGGTTCAAAGGCTGGCGGAGCTTCGCAAGAATAGGACCTTGCCGTATATACGTCCGGATAGCAAGAGTCAGGTCACCGTCGAATATGCGAATGGTCACCCTGTCCGTGTTGATAGCATTGTCATTTCCACCCAACATGCAGAGGGAATCCCCCACAGCCAGATCCTGGGCGACATGGTCGAATCTGTAGTCAAAGCTGTGATCCCGGGTCATTTGATCGACGGCAAGACAAGGTACTTTGTCAATCCGACCGGACAGTTTGTCGTTGGCGGTCCCTGTGGGGACACGGGACTGACA
This sequence comes from Terriglobia bacterium, assembly GCA_041476565.1. Lineage (GTDB taxonomy): Bacteria > Acidobacteriota > Terriglobia > Versatilivoradales > Versatilivoraceae > DATKMG01. The sequence continues at coordinate 7,806 of JBGOTQ010000132.1, forward strand.
GGCAGGAAGATTATCGTCGACAGCTACGGCGGCTGGGCTCGCCATGGCGGAGGGGCCTTCTCAGGAAAGGACCCTTCGAAGGTAGATCGCAGTGCCGCTTATGCGGCTCGCTATGTCGCGAAAAACGTCGTTGCTGCCGGATTAGCCAACCAGTGCGAGGTCCAATTGGCATATGCCATAGGCGTTGCAGAGCCCGTATCCATCCTGGTGGATACCTTTGGAACTGGCAAGTTACCCCAGGACGAACTCGTCGGGATCCTGCGAGAAACGTTCAGTTTGCGTCCCAAAGGTATTATCGACATGTTGGATTTGAAGCGTCCTATTTACCGAGCCACCGCAGCCTATGGCCACTTCGGGCGCCCTTCTACTGATGACGGGTTTTTCACTTGGGAGAGGACCGACAAGGCGGAGAAGTTATCATCCTTGGCATCCCGCGCCACGGTGGGTCTGCGTCAATCTTTCTGATGACAGGCTCGATACGTGGGACCCGGTTACAGGATTCCAGAGAAAACCGCCAAAAAGGAAGCCCAACATACATCCCGCAGTGAGGATCAGGTCGTCGTCGCGTTGGGTTTAAAGTAGCGGAGCAGATTGTAAGCTCCCAATCCAATGAGCAAGAAGGGCCAGCCTCGCAAAAAGAAACGGATCGTTCCCGGAACATACTGATTTACTAGGAACATCGTGCCAAGTCCAATAGCAAGCGCCCCGGACCAGATTTCTGAAAATCGAAGCTTATCGAAAGGCGTCATCACTATGACCCCCTTCAAGGCCAGGGTTCTCTTCTTGCTTATATGATAGGCTTCCAAGGGCATGTAGAGGTACAGAGCAATAGCCAGAATCACCAGCATGGGGCTATATTGTTCTGCTTCTCCTGAACTGGCGATCGAAACTAAAGTTCCAAAGACCAGCACCTGAAGGAACGCCCGAAGATATTCTCCATTGCAGATTGCTCCCACACCCGGAATCAGCCCCAAGACAAAACAGACACCGGGAGAACAGTAAGGGTAACCTCTTTCTGGCGGAATGAGTGAAGGCGGGGCTACTCCCGGCAAACCCCCTGAACTTTGGCCGTCCGCGACCGACCCCACTGGACTCGGTGGGCGCTGAGGAGAGGGCGATGAACTAAGTTGTGCAACACAGATCGGACAAACAACTCGGGAGTCGATGGTTTGCTGGCAATCAGCGCAAATGGCTATCCCGCAATTCGTGCAATACGCCGTGGCGGCCGTCTCAGGATGCTGGGAACACTGCATAAGTCCTCCCCATAAGGCTCTGGGGTCTTTTTCATATGACCCTCTACCCATCATAAACGAGGCACGACGACCAAAAGTTCAAAGATTGTGAAGGGCTTATTCCTTCTTTAGTAAGACCTCGAGGATGTTGTGCTTGAGCAAATGAAACTTCATCCCGGGGTAGTCGACAAAAAGCTGCGTGATATCCCTCGTTTGATAGGTCTTTTTGAACTCAAGGAATACCCCCGAGGGAATATACTCCAGCGAGCAATCCTCGACCAGACGATACTTCCTGATGGGTGTAAGCCCCGGTGGGTTCTGGGTGTGGACAAAGGCCAGAACGCACCCCCCCAACTTTGTCATAAGCGTGATTCTCTGGACGAACGATCTTGCAAATTTCGGGTCGATAAAATTCAGAAGATCCCAGATAATGACTCCATCGAAAGTGCCTTCAGGATAGTCCAGATTCTCTTTCAGAAATCGGGGCTCATCGAACAGCATCTGGCCCTCTACCAGATTCCAATAGCGATGATTCTGATAGGAACCAACCAAATCTTCAACATGGACTTTCACCCCCAAGTTGAAGAAGTATTCCACATTGGAGCCGATCAGTGCCCCGAGATCCAGGATGACCGGACGGTCCTTCCGGGAGAGTATCTCCAGGAATTCTCTGAAGACTTTTGTAGGAAAGATTGGATTGGCCGGTCTCGAACCTGCTCGGTCGATCTCCGGCGCCCTGCCGCGAGACGGGCTTGCCACCGGAGCTTTCGAGGAGGCTTGTCCCGTCTGGCGGAAACGATCAAAGAGATTTTTCATTCCCTGCGAGCGATTTCACTTCAGCCCGTCTCGAGCATTATTTGATTAGAGTCTTCAAAGGAACGGGATCAACACTGGGTTTGACAGTTTCAGGCCTGGAAAACTCCACCTTCTTGGGCTCTTCCGAGCCTTTCTGCATATCCACGCTTCCTTTAAAATGGGCCCCGTCCGCAATTGAAATCCGTGGCGACTTGATATCTCCAACGACCGAACCGGAAGCCCGTATTTCCACAATTTCACTGCCCGTGATGTTTCCGACTACACTCCCGATTATAGTCACATTCTTAGCATATACCTCCGCATTGATCCTCCCGTTAGGTCCAATTACCAGGTTGTGGGCTTTCAACTCGATTCTTCCTTCCACGCGGCCTTCGATGGTAAGGTCTTCGTCCCCGCTTAGCTCTCCCTTGATATAAACAGATTTACCAATGTTGACGACTTCTTCCCGAATAGGATTCGGTCTGGGTTCAAAGCGTGGTTCCATAGGTTTTTTCTCCTCAAATGGACTCAATGGGGGTTCCTCCTTTCGATTGACAAAGGGATCTTTTTCTTCTTCGGTTTTCCTGGTTCTCCACATGAGAAATCCTCCCAGCCAGGGCCTGTGGGCCAGCAGATGAACGATATAACTAGGCTGGCAGCATCTTAATCCTATACCCTACCACATTAGACTTTTCCCTGCTTCAGGAATTTTTCGGCCGGCTAAGCCGAAGAACCTTCTGAGCGCCGAGGAACCTGGACCGATTTGCTGCGCGAAGTATTATCTCATCCTTGTCCACCAAACCTTTTCGGTAAATGGTATGGCATACAATACACCCAATTCACTGAATCATTATGTCTGGTTTGGAAAATAACAAGTGCAAGTAAAGGTAACTTCAAAAATGAACTGGCACCTTCGTGTACTGAGTTCGAGGTGATAGGCTGGCACTAGTGACGGGTTTGGACGACGGTTTTCCGAATCGAGTTTCTTGTCCATAGGCACCTTCCTCTGTCCCCATAATAGAAGACTTATAGAAACATTAGACGCCCCAAACATTCCAAAGCTAGGTCACCCAAAGAGGTGAATATTACTGAGTGGTTGAAATGGGAGTATGAGAGGCTGGAAGCTGGTAAGAGTTCCCGCGTACTCTTCTTTGGGCTGGTCAATAGCATTCCCGCTATCTTCAATCGGGGGTACGGACTAAGAATCCAAATCGAAATGTAAACTCCCAATACCCCCTTTGGGTTTCCTCAGTTGGATGATTTATTTCTTTTGCTGATCCGAGGGCTTGCCTTGGTTCTGATGAGGGGAAGAGGGTTCGACAGCCTTGGTCTGCCTGGTGATTGCAGTTCCCTCGCGTAGCGTCTGCTGGATTCGCTGTATGGCCCGGGAGACCTCACTCTGGGAAGGAGTGTTGACATCCGGCTGACTGGCCAGAAAATTGGCCAAGCGTTGAATATCTTGTTCCAATTGCCACTCATTTGTTTCCAGCAATGACAATCCTTGCTGCAGCAGATTGTTCCGTCGCTCCGTATCGCGGTTCAGGCCCTTGAGCTTTCCGTTCTCGTCGCGCAACCGTTTCAATTCAGCTTCCTTTTGGGTTGACAATTGTGAGAGGCTTGTCTCCAAAGTGCTCTTGTCGGACTGCAGAGAGCTTAGCTGAGATTGGAGCTGCTCCGTTTTGTCTTGAGTTTGCCGGTACAACTGAGAGAGTTGATCATATTGTTGCTGGAGCCTGTTTTGTTCATCCCTCATCTTGCCGAGTGAACTCTCAAATCCGGCCATTTCTTTCTTTCGGATGGCCAAAATCGACTTTAGTTCCCCAGCCAAGTCATTCTTATTGGCGACACCAGTTTCCAGACGGAAGGCGGCGTTTTGACAATCGGTTTTCTCCTGGGTCAGGACTGCAATCTCTTTCCGGTAAGAGGCAATGGTTTCTTCGGCCTTGTTCAATTGTTGAGTCAGATTCAGGTAGATCTCCTGATCGACTGCAACTGGAGATTGAAGCATTTTCGTCAGCGAGCCCTTCTTGTATGAGGAATAGGACAGGAATAACATGGCCGCGGCAACCACCAGGACTTTCAGCGCTCCGAAGCGTGTTCGTACCCCAAGACCGAAAACCCAAAATTCGGTGCTTTTCCGACCTAATCCGACCAAACTTCCGATTCCCAAGTACAGTGCGCCCAGACCTAAGACCAGGAGCAGTGACGGGACCAGCTTATCCATCGAGACCTCCTTTGACCCCCAACGAGTTTACATCTTTAGCTTTTAGCCTCAAAAAGAAAATGGGCGGATTGCAACGGCGCATGGTGAGTGTCCTCGACCGTGAATTGTGCCGGAGATGATTCACCCAGGGATTACATTCCTCTCCGAATCTGCACGCAAGCAGTTAACTCTCCTGAGTTCGCGCCCATCAGGATCACGGGCATTGACGGGCAGTGGCCCATCTGTGTTATCATTTTTGATAGAATAAACACCGAGTTAAAGAAGCTAAGCCCATGGGACCCTGACTCGCATTGGTGCTGGAGGACTGATGTTGCCACTTGAAACCATTCAAGCTTTGCCCAAGCTGGAGCCAAAATCTGTCGGAATTGAGACGCCACGCAAGAAAAAGCCCAAGGAGATCGCTCTTATCACCGAATGCTGCACGGGTTGTGCAGGTTCTCCCGCTTGTGTTCCTTACTGTCCGGTGGCCGATTGCATGTTCTGGGTTCCGGACGAGGATCATCCCCCCTTCGGACATATTGAGGTGGAGCCGCAACTCTGTATCGGCTGCAAGAAATGCACCAGCAAAGGGCCGGATGGTTCATTTCTGGATGGATGCCCCTGGGACGCCATTGAAATGGTGCCGATTGAGGAAATAGAGGCTGTCATTGGTAAGATGAGCTACTGAATCCGGACAGGGCTGGCAGGCAAGTTGCTTCGTTCTTTGATGGTTTTGACGGTCAGCACTGCTTGTTGCCTGACCCTTTCACTCATCTGAGGTATCCTGCCCGCGAAACGTTCGACCTCGGGCAAATCCGGAGGTTCTCCCACCAGGAAAAGTGCTCTCAGAGCTTCCCAAACCTGAGTTTCAGACGGAGAAATCAGTGCAATTGATTCCCCGCAAGTCACCAGGTTCTTGTCTTGGACGCTTGCTTTCGAAAAAAAACCCGGCGTGGGCGAGTGCACGTCGAGTGTTCTGTGGGGCCATGTTTGAATCCGAGCCACGAGGGTCCCGGTATTCACCCGCTCACCCTCCTTCAACTGAAAGGAAATACGACCGTCCTGAGGAGTTGTGAGCAGGTAAGGGCGAAGCATTGACAAGATCTCCGGCTTTCCCTGCGAGTCTCCGAAACATACCAATGCCAGTGCGGCATTGCGACGCACGAGAGGATCCGCGTCCTGAACCAAAGACGTAAGTTTCTGGTGAAACGAACTGGATTGATTATCCTGACCCATCAGCCAGGCAGCCAATGCCCTTACTTCCGGGACGGAGACCGTGGAGAGTCGCTCGACCTCCGGATACCATCGTCGCACAGACTCACCCCGGCTCATCCTGTCAGAAATCTGGACCAAAGCATGCTGGATCCTGCGAGGTTTGGAGGCATCGTGAAGAAACCCCTCGATTTCACTATCAGTCAACGGCTTTCCAAACCAGACGCCTCTCCAGAATAAATAGGGAACCAGTACCATCAGGAAAACAGTCCCGTAGATCAGGAACAAATGTTTCCGCTTTCTATTCTGATTCATGTTCTTTCCCTATCGAGGGAGGAAACTCCCGCATCAAAACTTGCTGTCCGGTCTCCGGTCTGATGCGAGTCCTTCGTTCCTGTCTCACATCTTGTACAGCATCCAGTAGATCATCACGCCCGTTATGGAGACGTAAAGCCAGATGGGTAATGTCCAGCGAGCGATGCGCTTGTGCTTGTCAAATCGCTTTTTCCAGGCTCTATACAGGGTGGTTAGAGCCAAAGGGACTATGACAGCAGCTAGTAGCGTGTGACTGGACAATATGGAGAAGTAAACCACGCGGATAATCCCAGTGCCGCGAAATCGCACCGAACCAACCTGCCAGTGATAAATCAAATAAGAAATCAGGAAGAGAGTCGAACTGGTAAGAGCCAGCAGCATGCAGGTCTTGTGAGCGGGGATGCGCTTCTGCCGAATGGAATAGTAACCCAGCAGAAGCAGGACGGCACTGGTTCCATTCAGCATGGCGTTCAGGGTGGGAAGAAAAAGCAACGTCATGAGGAGATCGGTTCTTTCAAGAGCAAATGGACATCAGCCAGAAGTTTTCCAAGGCTCTCCTCGTCAGAGCTATCGTAATACCCCCTCAAGCGCCCTATTCGGTCCACCAGCATGAAACGCGTCGAATGAAGCAGGACATCATCCACCCCTCCCACCAGGAATCCCTCTTTGGCAAGCCGGTGTATATCCGACTTGTCCCCGGTGAGAAAATACCAGCGGTCACTTTGCGCGTGGAAACGGATGGCATAATCGGAAAGGACAGCCGGCGTGTCATTGGAAGGGTCAACGGTTATGGAAACCAGCCGGGTTTCAGGGTAGTTGGCCAGGCTTCGCTGCAGGTCCGCCATTCGGGCACTCATTCGTGGGCACGGACCGGGGCAAGTGGTAAAGAAAAAGTCGGCAACCCAGACCTTTCCTCGCATGTCATTCAGACTTAGCGGTCTTCCGTTTTTTTCGGTGAGTACGAATGAAGGAAGATAACCATAAATGGGGAGAACTTCTTGCCGACTGTTGGCAGAGATCCTTTGTTTTAACAACAAATGAAGCCAGACAAACCCAGCCAGCGAAACCAGCAGCAAGCAGATCGACGAAACCAGTAGGACCCTCCTCAAGCGGTGCGACGATTTCGAGATCATGAGTGCCTCCTCTAAGCTGTTTTCTTTTTTTCCGAGGGGTGCGGCTTTGCTTGTATTTTAGGGTTTGTGTCCTTTCCCAGAGGGCTACGGTTTTCCATCCATTGACGAAACTCTTGGCTTCGCATGGTCCAGGAAATAATGAGCAAGAAAACCAATGAAAGCACCAATGCCACGAAGGTCAGGAACAACCCGTCAAAAGTCGTTGATTGCCCGGTGATGGCCAGCCAGCCCGCCAATGCCAGGCTGCCAAGGGCCGCCACTAAGCTGAAGACCAAGAGAAAAAGATCCTCCAACAAGATTCTAGCCTCCCTCTAAAAGTCTCTGGATCCAGGATCACAGCGTAAGTGCCGAGGAGCACTGTCGAGATCGATCACTTGCAGCGTACCTCTTGTTTCCTGGCTCTTAATCAATCTCTCGATTCCCCTTGCATATTCGGATATTAACCGAAGGAATACTGCTTGATCAATCTCTGTCCGGAGTCAGGGCTCAATTGTAAGTTTGCATGGTCTGATGAAATCACTGAAAAGGGGTAATCTCATCACTTTCGACACCTGCGCGGTAACGTCACCTTTGGAGGGAAGAGTTCCGATATCGAAAGGTCCAGGTCAGGATTCCCCCCATTATGACGACTGGAGGAACCAACAAGATCAAAATGGCAAGGTCAAGCGCCTTTTGGGCGTGTGGGGCTTGAGCCTTGGCGGCCAGTTGGCACATGGGGCAACCCTGTGCCAACGCCGGAGCCTGCCACTGCAAGAAGAAGACAGCCAGGAATAAAGCCAACAGTCCTGCCAGTCGTTCCCGTTGTCTCAAGCGCCGCCATAGTCTCATCATGGTCACTCCAATACGGGGTCCGCTGCATTCCGGTTCATCGAGGACGCATCTGCAACAACCTGACACTATCCGGAAAGAAAACAGTCAGGAGCGAAATCACAATGATCATGGTGGGAACCAGCGTCAGCACCAGGCTCCGCTTTTCAAATCGCAGGTGCATGAAATAGGCCATAATCAGTCCCGCCTTGATGAAAGAAATTCCCATCAGCAGGGTAAGCATCAAGTGCAAGGACAATCGCTCATACGCCAAAAAGACTTCCACTCCTGTCAACCCCAGGAGCCCAAGCCAGATACTCACAACCAGGCGATCAGTCATCATTGTACTTTCGTGTTGTTCCCGATTAGCAGCCATAGATGAATCCTCCAAATGTTCCTCGCCCCGTTTATCTTAGTCCTAGTGCATCTTCACCGACAGCAAGTAAACCAGCGGAAAGATAAACATCCAGACCAGATCCACGAAATGCCAATACAGGCCACAAATTTCGACGTGTTCTGGACCGAATCGTCGTGTACTCACCCCTACGGCCATAACACCCAAATACAAAACCCCGGTTGCCACATGGAACATGTGCATCCCAGTCAGCCCGAAAAACGTGGCCCCGAATAACGGTGTCCCCCAGGGATTCTGAAATAAAGTGACCCCCTCTGCGATGAGTCCTCTCCATTCATTAGCATGCAAGAAGATAAAAGCAACTCCTCCCAGGAGAGTGAAGATGATCCAGCGAACCGCAGCCCGGCGGTCATCTCGGTTGGCCGCATTGACCCCGAGCACCATGGTGAGACTGCTGGAAAGGAGGCAAAAGGTCATCAGCGAGGCCATGGCGATGGTTGGCCACAAATGAAAGGGGGTTGGCCAACTCGGGCTGGCCACCCGGACATAACTGTAGCCAATCAGCAGCGCGGAAAAAGTCAGAGAGTCCGACAAAATAAACAGCCACATTCCCAGCTTTTTGTGTCCGACCGAATAGGGCAGAGACCCTCCACCCCACTCCGCCACAGAGATGTCTTCAATCCTCGCTTCGCTTGCCTCTGCCATTTCAGTACCTCCAAAAAAAGAGCAATAAGAAAAGATAGACCCAAAGCCCCGCCATAAAGTGCCAGTACATGGCCGTTACTTCCAGGGCAGTCCCGCCGGAATTCGCAGTCCCACCACCAGACCATGCCCGGTATAGGGAATACCCGAGAGCCAAAATACCCCCGAAAAGGTGTACTCCATGTGTTCCCGTCAACAAGAAGAAAAACGAGGCGTGGGGGCTTGAGCTCAAGTAGAAGCCCCGCGAAGCCAATTGCCGCCAGATCTGGAACTGGAGGAAAAGGAAAGTTAATCCCAAAATGGCCGTCAATAATAACCAATGGCGAAATGCGGCCTTGCGGGAGTCCTGGCGACACCTTCGCGAGACCTCCAGGGTGAAACTGCTACCCAACAGTACTAGAGTGTTCCAGACTAACTCAGGCGGCAATGGAATCGACCGCACATTTGAAGAAAGTCCCAGGCGGAACACATAGGCACTGCTCAGACCAGCGAACAGCATGGTGATAGAGGCCATACACAACCACATGGCCAGGCGACTCGACTGTGACGAGTTGCCATAGTCGTAAGGACCATAGTGGCCCCAGCGGTTTGAATCCCCCCCTCCCGAATGACTGTCACCAAAATTGTGACCACCACCAATAGACCCATCACGGGTCTTCTGCTCGGTTTCTTTCTCAGGCGCCGCGATTGCTGCTGGCATAGTTCAGTTGCATCATCCTTTAAGAGTTTGGCGGATCCGTTTGCATGATATAATCCCTGGACGCGCCGGGAACTCCATATTCATAAGGGCCATGATGAACCACTGGATGCTTCCCCCCGAAATTGTCATGAGGGGGCGGGGAGGGGACAATCCACTCTAATGTCGTGGACTCCCACGGATTTTCCGGAGCCTTCCGCCCCTTAAACAGGCTCCAGAAGAAATTCAACACAAAGATCAGTTGTGCTGCCGCTGTAATGAGGGTGGCAATGGTAATGAACTTGTGAAAAGGCTGTGTGGCAGCCAAATACTGAAACTCGGTAGCCTGTGCATAACGCCGAGGATGACCCATGATTCCCATGATGTGCATGGGCAGGAAAATGGCGTAGACCCCCATGAAGGTCAGAAAGAAATGCAGCTTCCCCCAAGACTCGTTCATCATCCGGCCAAACATCTTGGGAAACCAATAGTAGGTTCCCGCAAAGATTCCGAAGATAGCGGCTACCCCCATGATCATGTGAAAGTGGCCCAATACAAACCACGTGTCGTGGAGCATAAGATCCAATAAAGTTTGCCCGAGAAACAGCCCCGTTAGTCCTCCAGAGACAAAGAGGGAAACGAATCCAAGGGCAAATAATGCGGGGGTAGTGAAGCGAATCCTGCCTCCCCAAAGCGTTCCTAGCCAGTTGAATGTCTTAATGGCTGATGGGACCCCAATGGTCAGGGTCAACATTGAAAAGGCGATGGCTGAATAGGGGCTCAAACCGCTGACAAACATATGATG
>JBGOTQ010000133.1:0-18033 GCA_041476565.1 Terriglobia bacterium
ACTTGAGTTGGGGGATCGCATCAAGGTGCACGACACAATCAGCCGCATTTCCTTGCGGTTTCACCCCAATTGATGACGGAAGTGTTTCTCGACGCGCTATAAGGCTCTCGAGCCAAATCCGGTGTCGCCACTCCATTCGCGCTCACCAAGCAAAGTCGCCTCCTGCCGGCTCTTTTGAAAAAGCCGGCCCGAATAGTCTTATAATGGAAACTGCATTATAACCGATGTCCTGGTGGCGGGATTCAACAACGGTTCTGTTGCGCAAATTCAGTGGGGCACGCAGGAGTCAAACTGAAAGATCGGACAGATTCCTGCAGGTTATCTGGCAATCTGGACTCTTCGGCTCTCTCGATTTTCCGCGCGCCTTAGCTAATACCGCCGGACGTAAAGGAAAGACGCCCATGAACCGCCGGGGATTTTTGGGGCGATTTACCCTGTGCAGCTTATCGCTAGCAACGCCCTGGGCAGGATGGCTCAATGCTCAGGATTCTTCGAGGGTTCCCACTTCGCCGAAGCCCATTCCGGAACCCCATTTTCCGGATCGATTTCATCTTTTTGTGTGGCGCAATTGGGAATTGGTCAACACAGAGCGGTTGGCGCAGGTCTTAGAAACAACCACCGAAAAGATTCTTGAAATCGGGACTTCGATGGGGCTTCCAAAGAAGATCGAACTCTCCGAAAACCAGCTCCGACGGATTTACATCACGGTGATCCGGCAAAACTGGCACATCTTGTCTGAAGAGCAGTTGATAGAACTCTTGGGCTGGACCCGCGAACACTACGAGTACGTTCTAAAGGAAGACGATTTCCTCTGGATCAAGTTGGGTTCCGTGAAGCCGCACTGTGAAAGGCTGAGATATGAAAGCCCTTCTCTTGACGTTCGACAACGGGCCGCTGAAATCAAGAAGATCGTACGCACCAGCTTTGGCCCCTCTCTTGACGAGGCGGGCGAGCCCGCTTTCACCTTTGTGGGAGACCTCAGCGCGGTTTGACGGATTTCAGAAATCGCACCGTGGAGTAAGCCTTCCCCGGAGGAAATCGATTTGAGCCGAGAGTGGATTTTCTTGAAGCCTCCGGAAAATTCGGAAGTTCCTATCTCTTTCGTTGAAGAATTTGCGACATACCTCCGCTCGGCGTTCGGTTCTAAAGTTCCTCTGGTTGACCGAAGTGAACCGGGATGAAAGGGACCTACGACACTGGAACGGAAAAAATCTTCGCCATGTGCGCAAGTTCGCCTGAAGTTCGCCAGTGGTTGTCGGATAGCCTGGCACACGTGTTTGGACAAGTCCCGGAGTTGGGGGGCATTTTCTGCATCACGGCCTCGGAAAACCTGACCAACTGCTTTTCCCACGGACTCCGCCAGTTCTGTCCGCGCTGCTCCAAGCGTCAGGGCGCGGAAGTGATTGCCGAGGTGATTCAGACCTTTCGGGATGGGGTACGCCGGAGCAGCCCTGATGCGGAGGTCATTGCGTGGGACTGGGATTGGGGAGAGGATTGGGCCCGGAACGGCGTCAACGCTGCCACAGTCATTCAAAGGCTTCCCAATGACGTGGCACTGCTCAGCGTCAGCGAATGGGACCAAACGATCAACCGGGGCGGCTTTGCCACAAAGGTGGGCGAGTATTCTCTTTCTGTTGTAGGGCCTGGTCCACGGGCCATCCGAAACTGGGAGCGGGCACGCCGGAGAGGACTCGTTACCCTAGCCAAGGTACAGTTCAACAATACCTGGGAGATCTCGGCCGTCCCCTATATTCCAGTCCCTCAGCTGGTTGCTGAAAATTGCGAGAATCTCTTGAAGCAGGGAGTCAATGGACTGATGTTGTCGTGGACTCTTGGGGATTATCCCTCTCCCAATTTCGAAGTGGCCAGGGAGTACTATTTCTCACACCTTCCCAAGGCCGGCCAAGCGCTGCGCAAGGTTGCCGTGCGCAGGTACGGCCCGGAAGCTGCAGCTCTGGTCCTTGACGCATGGAAGGCGTTCAGCATGGCTTTCGAGGAATATCCCATGGGAGGTGGAGACGTGGTTTACCACATTCCAATGCAACACGGCCCGGCTAACCTCCTTCGTGTTGATCCCACCGGTTTCAAAGCGACTATGGTGCTTTTTCCTTATGATGACTACAAAAGCTGGATTGGAAGGTATCCAGTTGAAATTGTGGAAAAGCAGTTTGAAAAAATGGCGAACCTGTGGAAGCCAGGTTTGGAGAACTTCCGAAAGGCGTTGACCTTCGTTCCACCACACCAGCAAGCGAGCGCACGTAAAGATCTCGGCATCGCAGAGACCTGTTACCTTCACTTCCAGAGTGTTGCAAATCAAATCCGATTTTATCGGATGCAACTGGAAATGAGATTGGCAAAAAGGGAAGGCCACACGGACATTGCCGCTCAGCTAACCCAAATCGCCGAGAAAGAGATTGAACTGGCTATACGTCAGTATGATATCGCAAAACAAGATTCCAGAATCGCCTACAAAGCTTCTAACCATTACTATTATCGGCCCCTGGACTTGATTGAGAAAGTGCTCAACTGCAAGCATGTAATTGGGCAATTGGGTTCTGACATGGAAATCATTCCCCCGAACTAAAAATGGAGACCTTTTGCCGATTTGGTGTTAGACTTGTTTTCGATGAATTTCCAGCGGACTAACCTTGGCGGCAAGTGTGGGAGACAGAGTAGAACTCCCTGAGCTTTTGGTCATTTTGGCGTTCTCTCTTTCCTCTCCGGAGCTAACAAGCTCCGGGAGGTCGGAAAGGGGATCGGGCAAGGCATGAAAACTGGAAGGATACGATGAAAAAAGAAGGGGAAGACAGAGAAGGAGTTATATGGGTAACATTGGCGTTCCTGAACTCATTGTCATTTTCGTGGTGGCGCTCCTGGTGTTTGGACCACGTAAGCTCCCAGAAATAGGAAAATCACTGGGGAAGGCTTTGAAGGAATTTCAAAGGGCCCGCAGCGAACTCATATCTACCGTGGAAGAGGAAGTCCGTAAGATTGAGTCCGAGCCCGCCACTCCCTCCACCCCCACAACTTCACAGGCTCATCCAGCCCCCCCAGCCGAATCCTATCCGCATGACACAACCGGGCCGGTGAGTTAGGAGTTGTCGAAACCGATCCCCCTTGAGAAGTAAGACCACATCTCTGGCACAGACGGCATGAATACTCTCTGGCGTGGCAGGCCATCTGCAAAGCCACTGCTGGCAGCGTCCAAGAATGTGGCGGGCGTGTCCGAGGGTCAGGCTTGAGTCTCACGAGAAAGGAATTAACATGGCTGTCATTCTCATTACGGGAACAAGCTCGGGGATCGGGCTCGCCACGGCGTTGCACTTCGCGCGTAAAGGGCATGAGGTATATGCGAGTTTGCGACGTCCCGATACGGCAGAGGAACTCATCCAAACAGTAGCTGAAGAACAGCTTCCGGTGACGCTTGTCACGCTCGATGTCGACGTTGACGCCTTGGTGCAGCGCGGTGTGGACAGCGTTCTCGAGAAGGCTGGCCACATTGATGTTCTGGTAAACAATGCCGGCATCGCCCACTCTGGCGCGATCGAAGAAGTCCCGCTTGCCATCGCCAAACAGATATTTGAAACCAACTATTTTGGGGCTATCCGCGTGATCCAGGCCGTCCTCCCCACGATGCGGGCGCGGCGCAGTGGGAGTATAATCAACGTCACATCACTAGCTGGACGCTTAGCCCTGGCGACGCATGGGCACTATTGTGCTTCGAAATTCGCTCTCGAAGCCGCCAGTGAGCTTCTCGCGCAAGAAGTGTGCGCTTTCAACATTCGTGTCGCCATCATTGAGCCTGGAGTCGTCCCTACCCCCATATTCGCTAAAGGCAGACAGTCCAGAGAAGCTCTCCCTTCCAATCCGATTTCCGCCTATTACGCTGACCACCTTCGCAGGCTGCGCAGGCTATTCCAGAAACAGCTCCAACAACCAACGTCGCCGACAACCGTAGCCGAAGTGATCGAGCATGCTGTGACAACCGACCGCCCGCAGCTGCGTTATCTCGTTGGGGAGGACGCCCGCATCCTTCTCAAGGGGCGGCAACAGACCACGGACGAGGAGTGGGTGGCCAACGGCCGGCCGATGACTGACGAGGAGTATTTTGACCTGATGGTCAAACGATACGGAGTGGATCTGTACCGCTAAAACTCGGAGCTAAGAGATTACCTGGAATTTACCCGGCGCGATTGCCAAAATTGATCCTTCAAAAATGCTAGACTGTAGCAATGACTGGACCGTGTAGCACTCTCTCGAAGAACTCCTGATACAATTTGCCCTGCTATTGAGACAGGCCGCTAAGGGCACGACTCAGGCAAGGTACAAGAAACGTGAAAGGACACAAGAGTGATGAAAATGATGATCGCTATCGCAGGCATTCTATCAGCAATGGCAATGGTGGTCTTTTCCCAACAGCCCAGAGTAGAAAAGCCCCATTCATCCACTCCGCCTATTGCCAATACCGAAATGGAAAAGAAGATCCTGACGGTGCTCGACGAAATGGAGAAGTCTCACCAGACCTACCTCAGCGTCCCCATGCAAGACGGAAAGGCGTTACGGTTGCTCACCGAGGTTGCCGACGCCAGGACTGTGATTGAGATCGGTACGTCGACGGGGTATTCGGGCCTCTGGTTTTGCCTGGCCCTTCAGAGGACAGGGGGGCATTTGACCACCTTCGAGATCGATCACTCTCGAGCTTCGGAGGCCCGCCAGCACTTCAAACAGGCCGGGGTGGAAAATCTGGTCACCCTCGTTGAAGGTGATGCTCACGAGCAAGTGGCAAAGCTGAAGACACAGATCGACCTCGCCTTTATCGACGCCGACAAGGAGGGCTACGTCGACTATCTGAACAAAATCCTGCCACTCGTGCGGCCGGGCGGTGTGATCCTGGCACACAACGTGGAGATGGTTCCGGAATACGTAAAGACAGTGACGACTAATGCAAACCTTGAGACCATCTTTTACATGGAGGGTAATGGGTTGGGTGTGACTTTGAAGAAGCGATGACGACCTGACTGACCCGAGTAGGACTTTCTCGAGATAACGATTCGGAAGGAATTGCTCGCAGATACTCCTCGTCGAACACCCTATAATTGGAGGGATTCCTCCGCGAGAACAACTGTCATTAAAAGTTGAGGCTGATGACCCTACGCGCAAGCATTTGGAGTTCGAAACCCTTCCGCGCCTCCAACCAGTGGAAAATGCCGGAGTAGTGGGCTTGCCCGCCTCCGATCAAGCCTCATTTGCGACAGCCACCTCAGCTTACCTGGATTGCCGTTTCGACTTGTAGGGTAGCTAGGCCTTCCAGCACCGCCGCCCGATTGCACATGATGCATTCCGAGATCGGGAATTTCTCCGGCCTTTCAAAATGGCAAAAAAACTTCTCAAAAGTGGAACCACAGTGTCGACAAGTAAAGACTCGGAACTCGCCCACGTTTCCAATTGATTTCTTCATAGTGTTCCATCCAAAGTCGGCGGGATTTGTCATTGGTCCAGCACTAAGGCTCATATTTGTTAGCGGTATAGAAACCTAATTGAGGAGTTCCTGCATTGTGACGATCTGGGAACCTCCTCGTCTGTCCATGGATCGAACTCCCTGCTTGAGGATCCTCGCTACAGACACATGCAATTCGGATTCAATTTAAAAAGAACAGCAATATGGCCAGAACAACCATCGAATAGGCTATTCTCCTCGAGTTCTTTTGGGACTTTTGCTTAAATAAAGTCCAAACGCTGGCAGCGAGCCACATCAGGAAAACGAGTCCTGTCAGAATGGCCATAGATTCCCACAAGGTCAATGAATTCCCGTAGACAGAAGAGAGACTTTGGTTATTTCGTGAGACTCGGTAAATGATCAGGATATGAAGAATGTAAACAAGCAGGGATTCCCGGCTGATCTCCCGCACATGAATTGCTTTTCCCGGCCACTTCCGGGCGTATTGCCAGCAGCCGAACAAGAGCAGCATGACGCAACCCAGGCGTAAGGCAAAAAAGAAAGGGTTAGCAGTGATTTTAGTTGTAGTGCAGGGAGCCAGGTTAGGCAGGTCCCAGAAAACGATTCCGGCCAAAACGCATTCCAACCCTACCAGGCCGACAAGGCCTATCATTTTTTTCTCGTCGCCTCGGACGACCCCTCTTTGATAGGCCATGGCTGTAACTCCTCCCAACAGCAGGAACCCTAGCCACGGAAAGAGGGGGAAATAAGAGAAGCTTTGTTCCTGAAAATACAGGGCAATAGGTGCAGGTAAAAAGCTCATGAAATCGACTCGTCCCAGGAGTGGGGCAACTGCGACTACGACAATCCCGGCAGTCAACAGTGTGCGCTCGAAAAAGCGGTCGTGTTTAATGGAGATCCTCCCCAGCAGGAGAAGCAGAAGTCCCACTGCAATGCACTGTAGGATGTCCATCTGGCAGAATTTCAACCAATCGCCAGATGTGGCCCAAGCCTTTGTGCGAGAGTAGGAATAGAAGGGAAGATGCAGCGCATAGCCCAGCCCCCAGATTAGAACAATCCGTCCGAATTGTCTTCGAAACGCCGGGCCAAATGACCGGAAATCGTCCAGCTTTCGGCTGCACCCTGCCACGAAAACCCACCCCGAGACGAATAAAAACGAAGGGGCTACAAGGCCATTGATAAAAGTCAAGTAGCCAAACCACTGGGTGGCTTTGACGGAGGGTTGTAACAGGGTGTTGCAGACATGCGTTTCCGTCATGAGCAGGATGGCCCATCCTCGCATTAGATCGAGGAAGGCGAGACGCGCAGACTGAGGTTTATTCATGGGACTCAATGAAGCTGAGGGGCCTCTTCAGAATTGAAGATGAGCGGCGCCACAAAGTCCGCCATTCTAGCATGGACAGCGAGAACGAAAAGAGAGAAATAACAACAAACCGGGCAGTGCTTGGAACTTCAGGCGAATGGAATTCCTGGCTTCATGCGATCTTCATCGTATTCCTCTTTCAATTTTCCGTTACCCATGTAAACTTATGGCGTCAGTCATGGACGCAGTGATTACGGAGGTGTAGGATGTCTGTTTTTTTAGGCCAACAAGGGGTCCCTTGCGCGTCACTTCTCCTTTGCACTTTTCTTCAACTGGCTTCCGTTGCCAGCGCGGGCACTCGAATTTATCTGAATGACAAGTGGCAGTTTGCCATAGACCGCTCTAGCGAGGGCGAGAAACTCGGTTGGATGAACCAACTTCCAGACTCAACCGAATCAGTGACCGTCCCGCACACCTGGAATCTTGGCAAGCACGATGACTATGAGGGGACCGCGTGGTACTTCAAGGTGTTGACCCTGCCTGATGAATTTCGGACTAAGCATGTGGAGCTTCACTTTGGTGCCACCAATTACCAATCCCGTGTCTGGATCAATGGCGTGGAACTTGGACAGCATGAAGGGGGGCACACGGCCTACTTCTTTGACCTGACAACTCATCTGAAGCCTTCCAATTTTCTGGCCATCGCAATCAATAACCAGCCTGGTCTGGCAACCATTCCCGGGTGGTCTATGAAACTCCGGGAAGGGAAAAATACTTGGTACGACTGGTGGCACTATGGCGGAATTGTCCGGGATGTGTGGCTACAGATCAACGAGCCCGCCATGATCCGGCGCCAGCTTCTGCGGGTGAAAGTCGAAGGGAATCTTG
The DNA here is from genome assembly GCA_041476565.1 of Terriglobia bacterium. GTDB lineage: Bacteria > Acidobacteriota > Terriglobia > Versatilivoradales > Versatilivoraceae > DATKMG01. The sequence goes on from JBGOTQ010000133.1 coordinate 7,650, forward strand.
TTACAGTCACTGACCGTCTTTTCCTGGAGAACAATGCCCGGAAACCCATTGCCGGACGAGTTTTGCTGAAGGTCTGTCCTGACTCCGGCGGAGCCGAGGCGGTGAGCTTCGAAAAGGGGGTGGTTTTAAACCCCGGCAAACAGCAATTGACCGCTGCGTTGCGGATCGAAAAACCTTTACTCTGGCACTTCGACCAGCCCAACCTGTATCGGCTCGAAGCGGTGTTGTTCGACGCTCGAGGCGCACAAGTGGATTCCATAACTGACCAATTCGGTTGCCGGACTCTCGAAATCCGGGATCGGCATCTGTACTTGAATGGCGAGCAAGTGCGATTGACCGGGATGACCCGGCATGAAGACTCGCCCTGGGAAGGGCTTGCCGAGACCGCCGGGACCATTCGGCATGACTACGATGAGATGAAAGACTTACAAGTGACACTGACGCGGCCGGTTCATTACCCTCAGCATCCCGCCATTCTGGACTACTGCGACCGCCAGGGGATTCTGCTGATTCCGGAGATTCCCATCTGGCAGTTCAGCGAGAAGCAACTGCAGGATCCCAAGCTGGTTACCCTGGCCCAACACATGATGCAGGAAATGGTGGAGCAGGCTTACAACCACCCCAGCATCTTTGCTTGGAGCGTGTGTAACGAGAGCGCCACCGACACAACCGGAGGGCGTGCCTATTTCAAAACAATGTACGAGATGTTAAAGTCGCTGGACCCTGATCGTTTTGTGTCTTACGCCGATGACCGGATTGCCTTCGTGGACAATCCCTCCGAAAATGCGGCCAGCCAGGCCGACTTCATCATGATGAACCAATATTTCGGAACCTGGCATGGCCCGGCTTCTGACCTGGAGCCAAGACTGGAAGCGGTGGGTCGGAAGTACCCGGACAAGATGGTCATTATTTCTGAGTTTGGTGCTGCCGGTTTCTTTGGACAGGACTCCGAGCAGGGCGATCGGATTCGATCACAGATTATCCGGGACCAAATGCGGGTTTTCGGCAAATACGACTGGATCGGCGGCGCCATTTTCTGGTGTTATCAGGACTACAAGTCGCATCGCAACCTGTGGCCTGGGCTAACGGAAGGGTACGTGGAAATGGGTGTCGTGGACGAAAACCGTCAGCGACGGCCTTCCTACTCTGTCTGGAAAGAGGAAAACGTTCCGGCTCGCCTCCTGCTGGAGTGGAAGGAGGGATCTCCAGCCCCTGCAGGGTTTCAAGCCGTTGTGTCTCGGCGCATGGCCAGAGAGATTCCATCTTACGAATTAAGGAGATATCGATTGGTTTGGGACGTTCGAGATAGCAATGACCAACTTATTAAATCAGGAGATAAGGTTTTGCCTGATCTGGGGCAGGACCAGAAAGTGGAAGCCAGTTGGGAGGTACCTTCCAGCCGGTCTCTCAAGCTCTCGGTGCGTTTGATCCGTCCCACCGGCTTTGTTGCCGCGGAGAAGAAGTTGCTCTGGTGGGATCCTCGTTCCGGCGGACTGGATGTCGATACCATGCGAAAGGAAGGGAAATCCGTTCCCCCCGGGAATTAGGGCTTAGAGTGGAACGATCCTATCGCCAGGGGAATGCGCAGCCTCTCGTTGAGGACTCATTCAACCCCCACCGCGGGACTGCGGCGCTCAAACAGTAGAACGTCGCGCCAAATTCCGTTCAGCCTGCCTATTCTCTCCCGCCTGCCGACTACACGAAACCCTAGCTTTTCGTGCAGGGCAATACTGGCTTCATTTTCAGGGAATATCCCGGCCTGCAACGTCCAGATCCCGCTTTGCTCTGAGGCTTCAATCAAGGCCTTCAGCAATGTCGTTCCTACACCCAGCCCTCGACATTGGGCTGAGACATAGACGCTGACTTCGGCCACTCCGCTATACACGCAACGGTCTGACACTGAACTCAAAGCGGCCCAACCCAGGATCTCTATCCCAGACTTTGCTACGAGCCGGCCTGCCCGATGATGACTGGCTTCCCACTTCTCCCAGGACGGGGCCTGGGTTTCGAAGGTGGCGTTTCCGGTGGCAATACCCTCCTCATACACTGAACAAACTTGGCTCCAATCCTTCTCCTCCATGTGCTCAATCTGAAAATTCATCCCGTTTCTATCTTCCCAAAGCAGATTTCTTAAAATATGATGCCAATTGTCATTTTCTCGCAACTCAATTCCTCTCAAGGAGAGTGACTCATGGACAAGCCTCTGCCGCGCTTTACCTCCAAAAGCACCAAGGAAGAAATCCTGAAGGCCTATAACGAGCTTCTAGGCCGATATCAGGAAAAAGCGTCCAGCATGCCTGAAAAGAAGGCCGAGACAATGCGGAAGACCTCTGAAGAGGCGGTCGTGGAGAAGGTATCAAGCTACACCGTTGACTCCATCATTAAGGGTATGGCTGACCTCAGCCTCAACCTCGGAAGAGCCCTGACCGATTTGGCTTCCCAGTTGACGAGCGAGGCTAATAAGTTAACCGAACTTCAGCAAGCCATCGCGATCGAAACCCGAACTCTCGAAGAGCTTCATGATATCCGTCTGGCTGCCGATACGCTGGCCCTGCTGATCCAGGATCACGAAGAAAAGAAGGCGGGTTTCGAAAAGGAAATGGAAGAGAGTGAGACCAAGTTCGAAGATGAAATGGCTGCCAAACGGCTGGATTGGAAAAAGGAGCAAGAAGCCTACGCGGCCGTTCAAAAAGAAAACGAAGCCAGACTTAAGAAAGACCGGGAACGGGAGAAAGAGGAATATGAGTACAACCTGGCTCTGGCCCGCAAGAAAGACAAGGATAACTATGAGGCGGAAAAAGCGGCCCTGACGAAGAAGCTTGCTGAGGTCAAAGAAGCTCAGGAAAAGGCGCTCGCTGCTCGGGAAGCTGTGGTTGTGGCGCAGGAGGCAGAGACCGCCGAATTAAGGAAGAAGGTAGCAGCCTTCCCGGCGGAACTGGCTGCGGCCGTGGAAAAAGTGGAAAAGGAAGCGACGGCGCGCGCCGAGAACCGAGCCAAGGTGGAAGCCCAGCTTCTGGGGAAGGCGATTGAGGGAGACAGGCGCGTGGCAGAGTTGAAGATTAAAGCGCTGGAAGAGAGTGTGGCAAAGCAGTTGGTCCAAGTTGAAGCCTTGAGCCGTCAACTCAACGATGCCAATACCCAGGTTCAAGCCATTGCGATAAAAGCAATCGAGGGTGCTTCCGGTGCAAAGGCCCTTAGCGCGATCAATGAAATTGCCATCGAACAAGCCAAGAACCTGAGAGGGAAGATGTAGGTGGATCTATTTCGTGCTCGTTCTCGTCGTCGGACTCGGAACGTTCTAGGTCAAGGGCGACGATGAGAACGATTCATAAAAGGACATCTATCCGACGGATGACCCTCGTGCGTCTGTTCACTCCAGCATCTGGTGGAACATCTCCAGGCTGGCCGGTGCGTGGCCGGCATAATGGTTGTTGAAGAAACCATAGACCACCCGGCCTTTTTGAAGCCAATTCCTGACGGGATTCACCCATTCCTGCAAGTCAGCTCGGCGGTCGACCACAACTTTGTCCCAGGCGGTCGTCATGGCTTCAATTCCTTTCCGGTCTCCCAGCCAGCGGAGATAGATGAAGTCGGCCGTATCCGGATCATGTTTTTTCAGGAGTTGACCAATCTGGGGCATCCAGGCCTGGTCGATCAAAGTAAATGCCACTTGATTCTCTCGCAACATATCCAGCAACTTCCTGTTGATCCACCATTTGTTCCTGATCTCCAGCGCCCATTTCCAATCAGGTGAAAGCTCTTTCAGGAACGGAGACAACCGCGCCAGGAAATCATCAGCGGAAGCGAAAACGGTCTTGTTGAAGTAGGGAAACTGAAGCAGCAGAGGCCCCCGTTTGTCCTCCAGAGCTTCCATGGCCTTGAGGAAAGCGGTGAGGTCCTCCTGGCAGTTCTCGAGTACCTTCTCGTGGGTAATGATTCGTGGAACCTTGGCTGCGAAAAGGAAACCCGGCGGCGTGTCCTCATGCCATTTCCGCACCATGGTCCGAGAAGGAATCCGGTAAAAGGTGTTATCGACTTCTACGCAATTATACTTTCGAGCATAAAGGGAGAGATATTGTGATGGTTGGGACCCAGGCGGATAGAAGACTCCAACCCAACTGTCGACGCTCCACGAGGAGGTTCCAAGCCTCAACAGAGCCCTTGACGCGTCATTCATAGTTCACCGTTTGGTTGAGCGACGAATTTTTTCGAGTGGCAATGGAACTTATGATCCAACCCACGGCGACACCCAGCAGACTCCCAGTCAGAGTCCGGGTTGCCAGAGTGCTGTTCCGAACTCCAACGAAGTCTAAACCGGCATCCACGGTCATCAGTACAACTGCTGCCATGAGCAGACCCTGGAGTTTATTGCCTTTGGCGGCTATTCGTTTTAGTAGCGGCCAGAATGAAACCGCCCCTAGAAAACCCAGGTAAACCGCCGTGCACCGCGCACACACCGGAAGCGGAACCCCGCCAAACCAGAAGGATCTAGCCGGGTCCTGGTGGCAGATTTTTGCAAAGACAAGAAAGATCCCCGAGGCTAGTAAGGGGTGAGCTGAATGCAGCAAGAACGGAAAGGAAAGAATTGAGCCGCACCAGAGTAAGGAGATCGTGAGGAGAAGAAAGTGACAGTGGCGAGGAGTGATCGACATATCCATTCTGGCTGCTGCAACAATTCGCTTCCAATGCGACCAATCAGTGTTCTTCACTCTCAAACTGCGGCAGTTCACAACGGAGAGGCTTATCTGATCGAAATCCCAGCGCGTAGTCAGCTTGGATCAGCTTATGGATTTCCCGAGTCCCTTCGTAGATAACGGCTCCTTTGGCATTCCGGTAAAATCGGCCGACCGGGTATTCATCGGAATAGCCGTAGGCTCCGTGAATCTGCACGGCATCAGAGGCTGCCCGTTCAGAAGCAACCGTGGCGTGCCATTTGGCCAGGGAAGTCTCGCGATTGTTCCGCTTTCCTTGATTTTTCAGCCAGCCGGCACGGAGCCAGAGCAGGCGTGATGTCTCGTAATCCAGTACCATCTGGGCAATCATCTCTTTCACCAGCTGATGTTCGCCAATGGGCTTTCCGAATGTGCGACGTTCCAGCGCGTATTTCCGGCTGGCATCCAGGCAGGCCCGAATTAAACCCGTGGCACCAGCAGCCACGGTGTAGCGGCCCTGTTCCAATGCAAACATGGCAATTGTGAAACCATCCCCTTCGTTCCCAAGCCTGTTTGCGGCGGGCACATGAACATCGCTCATCGAAAAGAAGCCGGTGTTTCCGGCGCGGATGCCCCACTTTTGCTTCAGGGTCCCGCTCGAAAACCCCGGCATGCTTCGTTCCACGATAAAAGCGCTCAAGCCACTGTGGTCTCGCTTCCTCTTCTTTTCCATATCAGTCCATCCCACTACCAGAAAGTGATCTGCCACGTCAGCCAGGGAAATCCAGATTTTCTCCCCGTTGAGGACATATTCCTCCCCCTTTCTATGGGCCGTGGTTTGAAGGTTTACGACGTCACTTCCCGCATCAGGTTCAGTTAATCCGTAGGTTGCAATCTTCCGGCCTTGAGATTGAGGCACCAGGTATTGTTGTTTCTGCTCTTCGTTGCCCCACGCCAACAGTGTCATGGAACTAAGGGCCACATGAACTGAAAGGATGACCCGTAAGGAGGTGTCGCAGTACTCCAATTCTTCGCAAGCCAGGCCAAGGCTAATGTAATCGAACCCGGCTCCGCCATATTCATCCGGGATGCAAATTCCGAGGAGTCCGATCCCGGCCATCTTTTCAAGAATCGACCGATCAAAATGGTGATTGGCATCGTCCTCGGCAATCGTAGGAGCAGCTTCTTTGGCGACAAACTCCCGCACCAGGCGTTCAACGCTGAGTTGATCCTCGTTCAGATCAAATCCGATCATAAATATCTCCCGGTTATGGGATATCCAATTTGTGAGGGCTATTATGCTCGACTCGGCAAGATTAGGAAACCGCAATTGTTCCGCGACAATGGCAGGGGTAGACACGATTGATTCGCTTCCTGAATCAATCGTGGGCTTTTCAAACGGCCGCAAATGCCCACGGTTACTGCCAGGACTGCAGTAACCGTTGCTACCAAAACTCGATTCTCATTAAGGACGACTGTGAAGGGAACCGCTAGGGGGAGCTACTTGTCTTTCCATACCGGAGAGCGCCTTTCAAGAAATGCCTTTAACCCTTCGTTGGTGTCCTCCAGAGGCATGAGGTGATTAAGGTAAATGTCTTGAACCTTCTTGACGGCATCCTGGAAGTTTAGTCCCTCACTGGCCACCAAAGCCTTCTTGGTCAGCTGCAAGACCGACCCGCTGTTCACAATAATTCTCTTGACGAGTTCATCGACAGCTGCATCCAACTTGTCGGATGCGACAACACGGTTAACGAGTCCCAGCGCCAAAGCTTCTTGAGCCCCAATCGTATCACCGGTGAGGATCAACTCCATGGTCTTCTTCTTGCCCAGCAGGTGGGGGAAAACGACAGCTGCGATGGCAGGGAACACCCCCACGCGGATCTCCGGCTGTCCAAACTTGGCATTTTCAGTAGCCACGACAAGATCACAAAAAGTAGCCAACTCACAACCGGCACCCAGTGCCGGACCATTCACTGCTGCAATCGTGGGTCGGGCCAGCTCTCTGAGATTGAGAAAAATCCCATGAAACGCCTCGAGCAATTCGAAGACTTTTTGAGGGGCATGATCAGCCATGTCGACTCCCGCACTGAAAAATTTCCCAGCGGAACTGAAAATGATCAATTTGACATGATCCTGGTTATGGAGCCCCTCCAGAAACTTGTTGATTGCCTGCATCATTTCAATGTTCATCACATTGACAGGCGGACGGTTGAAGACAATTCGAGCGAAGTGTTCACTCTTTTCAAAGATGATAGTTTCCATGATGTCCTGATCGATCAGATATATTGGGCCAGCGAGCCCTCAAGGACTCTTCTGTTTAATTCGTCTAGCCTGGGGAGGGACTTTAATCCTCCTGTGTAGCGGTTCCTGGCTGTGCCATGTCATTCCTGCGGGGAGGCTTTGCTGTAAGACAAAGATCTCAGGCGCAAATCCCGCACCGGGATTACTGATGCAATGTTCGTAAGTACGCGGACAGGGCCACCAGGACGGCAGCCAGGGCTACATTCAAAGTGAGCCACTTCTTGCGATTGGCTTGGAAGGCTGCCCATCGAGGATCAGAAGAAGTGAGCAGGATGGCAACAACAAAAATAGTCAGGGCCAGAGACACTTTGACTGCATAAACAAGGGGGTAGGGGAAGACTGCGGTCGCCCACTGAACGTGGGTATTATAGAGTCCAGAAAGCAAGAGGCCCCCTATGCTGGCATGGGTCAGAAGTCGAACGGGCTTAGCCAGGCTCTCTAAAAGAGCGCTCCTAGCTTCGTTGGAGAGTTGTAAAGCTGCTGGGAGCAACGCCACCCTCAGAAAGACCGCCCCCCCCACAGCCGTAATGGCGGAAAACAGATGCAGCCATCGCATAATCAGATTCAGGATTGCCATATTGCTCCTTCATCCTGGATTCTTTGTCCCAGCATCTTACCACAGCCAGCTCGTCCATTGGCAATCCAGCCTTAGTTTCGGCTGACCTCGCCCCTTTTTGTCATGGGGTGACATCTCGATTTCGTGTAGAATCACTCGGACTTGTTGGCTCCCGATGGGGCGGCCCAGGGTTCAGCACCATTCCTGGAGCGAGAATCGAACGTGCGGGTCAGGGTACTCCGTTTCGATTTGAGAACAGCCGAGGATGAAGAACCTCACTCGATATTGCGGGATCGGTTTCAGCCTAATCCTGGCCACATGGTTTAGCTTCTCGCTATATCCTGGTTCAACCTTCTGTGAAGAAGACACTCAGATCTACTTGCCCATCCTTGAGCGGGTGCTCAACCCTTCACTGCTGCGCCAGGACCTGATCACCCAATACCCTCATACCCAGTTTACCCTTTACGACGAGCTGATCGTGTTAGTAGCGCGGGATTCCGGACTGGACCTCAAGACCGTGATGGTAGACTTTCAGTTCCTTTTCCGTTTTTTCTTTGCATTGGGGTTTTTCCTAATAGGCAAAGGAATGCGGTTCAGCGACTGGATTTCGGTAGCCGTCGCTGGTTTGATGCTGTTAGGAGGAAGCGTGCCCGGGCCCTCGATTAATGTCGTAGAACTGGAGCCAATCCCACGGATGATGGCCCTGTCTGCGGTCGTTATGGCCATGGGGTTGATCGCCCTTAGGCACCTCTATGCTGGAACTCTCTTTGCTTGCCTGGGCTACGTGTTACACCCCACAACCACGCTTCCATTTTGGGTGGGGTGGCTCTGGGTGATACTGACTGGGCATTTGCGAATGGGCAATAAGCAGAGACTGCTGCTGGCCACGCTGCCCACCAGCGCCATGGTTGTCCTGGTCTACGCCGCCTCGAGATCTCCTAGCGAACCTTCCCATTATTTCTGGAGTTTTCTCGATCCTGAGTGGGAAGCATTGCTCTGGCTGCGGACCCCCTATGATTTCGTCTCCGGTTGGAACAACTTTCAATATACCTTGCTAGCTGGGACAGCATTGATCTTGCCTCTTGCTTACAATCGCAGCCGTCAGATAGTAAGTGGTGTTCTGAAAAGACTGGTTTGGCCCACCACACTGGGGGCCGGAGTGATGTTGCTTAGTTCCTGGCTTCTGCTGGATCATTTCAAGATGGCCATTATGACCCAGGTGCAGTCGGCACGGGCCGTACTCTTTCCAGTAGAGTGGATGTTGTTGCTTAGCTGGACATCGGCCGTGACCGTCGCTCTCGAGAAAAGATCCTGGGTGGAAGGTTGTCTTTGGATTATGACAGCCCTTGCCTTTTTGGTAGACCAGTCTCTCCTGTTGCTGCTCTGGCCGCTTCTTGGTTTATCTGTGATTAGGGGGCTCATACTGGAGAATTCGCTGTTCCCAGGCAAACTCCTTGCGATCCGTATCTCAAATTTCCTGTTGCAGTTGCTGGCAGCGATCTGGGTGGTGGCAGCGGAGCCGTATGGTTTTAACGGGTTATCCGCCAGGAGTCTAACTGAACTGGCATTCCTGATGGCATTTGCAGCTGCTATGCAAACTATATTGCGGCATTTTCAGGATCGGCGAATCACCTTTTCGCCGGGGTTGGGCCCAAAGCCAATTCGGTTATTCTCGATCCGGGGGGTTGATCTTTTCCTTCCCATTGTCGTTGTGGCAGTTTTCCTTGTCATTCCTGGTTTTCTGCGTGAACCTCCGCACCCCAAGGAGCCTTTAAAAGTATATGAGCTGGCGGACTGGGCGAAAATGAGCACCCCGGAAGATTCGGTTTTCCTTTTTCCAGATGCAGGACGGAGTAAGGTTCCGGGGTATTTCCGTTACCGATCTCAACGGGCGGTATACGTAGATTGGAAAAGTGGGGGACAGGTGAACTTCTCTCGCCGGTTTGCCGTGGAGTGGTGGCACCGGTGGCAGACTGCGATGCCGGAAGATCAAAGGCAGGGGTCAGGCAACCGGTTGAGATACCTGCCGGTAGACTTTGTCGTTACGGGATTGGAAGATAGGATTTCGGAATTGCGTTTGGTGCACCAAACTGACAGCTACAACGTCTATCGTGTTCGGTAATTCACTATTTTCAGACTGAGGCGATGAATACTATGCAAACCGCCGCAACTATTGACTATGCCATTATTGTTATTTACATGCTTCTGATGCTGGGAATTGGCGTCTACTTCATGCACTTTAATAAAGGGGCATCCGACTACTTCAAAGGAGGGAACCGGATCCCCTGGCTTGTGGCGGGGATTAGTTCCTTTATGAGCGGTTTCAGTGCTTTCACTTTCACCGGGGCTGCTGGAATTGCTTACCGCCAAGGAGTTGTGGCAATCGCTTTGTACATTGGCAATGCCTGCACCTTCTTATTGGGTTATTGGATTTTCGGGGTGCGCTGGCGCCGGACACGTATCACAACCACAATGGAGTACTTGTCTGAAAGGTTCGATCAGCGGACCCGTCAAGCTTTTTCATTGACCACAGTCTTCTTCCAGCTTTTTATGGGGGCCAGCACGCTGTATGGTCTGGGGCTATTTGTCGGCTCGATTTGCGGCCTTCCCATTGAACCAACAATCCTGGCATCTGGCGCCATCATTCTATTTTATTGCCTTTTGGGAGGGCTCTGGGCGGTGGTCATTGCCGACTTTCTCCAGGCCATTATTCTGATGCCTTTTTGCTTGGTCTTGGTGGGGACGGCTTTGTCAAGGGTGGAAGGGATCACAGGGCTGATTCACAAGCTTCCGGCAGACCTGGTTTCCCCGTCCCTTCCCGGGGAGATGGGCTGGATTTATGTGGTCACTTGGACCATCATGGTCAGCTTCGGCT
>JBGOTQ010000134.1:0-17915 GCA_041476565.1 Terriglobia bacterium
GCCTGTAATTGGGCGGCGTAGTTAGCTGGAGATGATATAGGATAAGGGGGCTGTGCCGGATCGAAGTTGATTGGAGAGAGATAGACGCTCAGTTCCGGGAAAGTCTGAAGGGCATGAAATCGGCCGACTCCATGGAGCTTCAAGAAAGGATTGGCTTTAAAGGTGAAGTGAAACCAGTGGCTCCAACGACCTTCCGGCACTGTCTCTTCCTGCCCCTGCAATGAGATCTTGAGCTGGTTCTTCTCCCGGTCCACTTCGAAACGGAGTGGAATGCTGATCCGCGAAATTCCCGCTTTGGCTGGATTGACCGGCCCCTCTACCTGGGTGTCCGCAGCATTGTCTTTGGTTTCCAGTCTTACTAGTTTCCCGCCATACTCGGAACTGCCCGTCTCCCACCGTGTCAGATCCGTGGAGAAATAAAAAAAAGTCCCCCAGGTTCCACGAAGGTCCGGAATATTCAGCCCACCGAGTATTTTGCCGTTTGGAAGTTCAACCGGAGGGAACTCCAGGGGCATGCGGAGAACTGTAGTCTTGATCCCCGAGTCAGCCAGGGTTTTGTAGAACGGAATCCCCTGCCGATTATTCACGACTTTCGGGCCGCGAATTGGAAACAGCCCAAACAAGAAACGGGGAGGGATTGGGGAAGCCAGTGCGATCTCGGGAAGATAATTCTCAGGATTGCGCTTGATGAAGTCAAAGATGCCATGTTTCCCGGGGTTCAGGCCTGTGGCAAATGTCGCCCAGGCAACAGGAGATTCAGGCGGCGTGGTGGTTCCGAGTTGCTGGAAAGTCCCTCTGGCAGCCAGCTTCTGAATGTTTGGAAGATGGCCAGCGTTCATCCATTGTTCAAGAAGATGGGGATCCGCTCCATCAAAACCCAGGATAATGAGCTCCTGCTTGACTTGGCGCAGTGCAGGTTTCTTTTTGCAGGATACAGTCGAGCCGACCAACCCCAGAACCAGGGCCGCAAATAGGACAGCGATACGAACTCTCTCAAGTATGATCATTTTTTCAGATGCTAAGGCAGAACTCTACTCCTACAGGTATGAGCAACCCATCGGGCGCAATGTGTGAACTCAGCCCAACATAGTAACGCATGTGTCCCCTACTTGCACGGAGATGCTCTCTTATGAAAATGGGAGTTTTGGTAGCCACGCCGACCGCTTTTTCCGGGAGGCGTGGGCATTTGGTTGTTAGGAAGAAGCCCACGGTTCGCGGCGACTGCTGCCGCCAATACGCTCACCGTGGCTACCCCTCCCATTTTCATCGACTGTGGTGACCTGAAAAAGGTTATGGGGCACTTTTATGAAAATGCGCTCAGGCAGAGCGCTTGAAAATAGCCCATTTGATCCTCGGTAGCCCATCCGGTGGTCGCACCCTGCCCTTCTCATTTACGGCAACGATCTCCTATAAAAGTCAGCAACTCCGTCCTCATTTCCCGGGGGCACTACCTTCTCTCCCCGCCCGCAATACTTCCGATCCAGTTTGCAGGCTTCAGCCAGTTCCTGGCGGGCCAGTTCTTCCTGGTTCAGCTTCTGATAGGCCACACCCAGATTAAAATGGGCTTCACCATCCTGCGGATTCAATTGAATGATTTTCAGGAAATGCGGGACAGCCTCCTTCACCTTACCGCTGGAGGCAAGCAGAAACCCGGTTTTGGCATGAGCATCCTCATTTTCAGGATCCAATTCCAGAACTCGCAGAAATGATGCCAGGGCTGAATTCGGGTCCCCCTTGGCCTGGTAAAGAAAACCCAGATAAAGGTGAGCGGCCGAAAAATCCCGATCATGTTCCAGTACCTTTTTGAGACCGGCTTCAGCCGCAGCCCAGTGCTTCTGTCGATAGTCACAGGCAGCCACATAGAATTGGGCATCCAAATTCTGCGGCAGTAGCTTGAGAATTTCCTGGAAGGCGTCTTTTGCTTGCTCAAATTGATTTAATTGAAAATAACAGCGACCCAGCATGGACCGGGCCATCCTCATGCTTGGTTCGATTTGGATTATTCTTTGCAGTACGGGCATAGCCTGATGATAACGGCCTGCAGCCACGTCCCGGCTGCCCGCAGAAATCATTTGGTAGACTGCCAGTTTGTCTTTGGGATCAGCCGCCCCGGGAGAAACAGTTTCTCCTGTGCCGCGGGCTCTTGACATTCCCACATATCCCAGGGCTCCTAGCTTTTCCAAGTCTTGCGTACTCAAACTCAGGCTGGCCGCCTGGCTGGCATTCCGGTCGCTATAAGTAGATTCAATCTGTGTCAGGTTTGCCTTCAGTTCATGGGCGAGAGCACTCCGTTGCAGCATCCGGTTTGTTTGTTCGCCCGGATCCGTCAGCAAATCGTACAATTCAGGCCTGGGGGCTTTTATGAACTTGGCATCTGTACGACGGACAGCCATTAGTGGACTCCAGCCGAACTGGGCTGGGTAGAAGGTCTCACAATAGGCCTGCCGCGGCCAATCTCGCTGTTTTCCCAGCATGAGCCCCAACATTCCCAGTCCCTGCAATTCTGATGACCGGGGTAAGTCCAGCAGTTGTAGGATCGTGGGAACCACATCCACCAATCTCACTTGCTCGGTTACCACCCTCCCCGTCATCTCCTTCTCCACCGGCTTGATAATCAGTGGAACAAGAATAGTGGGGTCGTAGATGAAATAACCATGAGTCCATTCCTTATGCTCTCCAAAACTTTCCCCATGATCGCCGGCCAAAACCACCACAGTGTTTTCATAAAGCCGTTTTTGTTTCAGTAAGTCCAGGAATCTCCCCAGTTCGCGGTCAGTATAAGCAATCTCTCCATCATAAGGTTTGGCTTTGTATTGTTCTTTAAAAGGTGAAGGCGGTTCATACGGGTCATGAGGATCGTAAAGATGGATCCAAATAAAAAAGGGAGATTGCGGGTGAGTATTCAGCCAGTCCATGGCCCGAGAGACGACTTCCCCCGCGCGGCGCTCCACCTGGTTCAAATTGACAATAGGCCCGAAATTGGAGGAGCCTTCAATTTTATCGTCGTAATCATCGAAACCCTGGTTCAAGCCAAACTTCGCGTTGAGCACATAAGCCCCGACAAAGGCTGCGGTCTGATAGCGCTGAGTCTTAAGGACCTCAGCCAAGGTGGTTTTGGACTCTGAGAGTTTGTACCCGACATTGTCGCGGACACCATGGTAGGCCGGGTAGGTGCCAGTCAGAATCGTGCAATGCGAGGGTAGAGTTAATGGAACCTGCGATACGACGGTCTTGAAACGGACCCCATCACCCGCCAACTGGTCGATGTTGGGGGTCCGGATCTGTTTATAACCATAACACCCCAGATGGTCCGGACGAAGCGTATCAATGGTAACCAGGAGCAGATTTGAGCGGGAAGCTGCTTCCGCGGGAAAAATGCTCAAAGCACCCATTAGGAAAACGTATTTTAGCCTCATCCTGTAAGAGGGATATTTTGGGAAGCCACTCGTGTCAGCGCGACTATCTTATGAAAGTGCCGCATGACCTTTTCAAGCTCACCACCGCGGATGAAAATGCGGGAGGGCCCCGCTTTGTCGGGGCCGCGGTCGCGACGGAGCGCGACCCTCCACCAAGAACCGCTTTTTCATGAAAGTCCTGTATTATCCCAGAGCGCCAAGCCGCTCTTACTGATTCTATCACTCGTCATACTATTTCACATTCTCCTGGGGATTGAATTGAGCCCGGCTGACGACCTCTACCAGTCCGACGATGTCTCCGAGACTATTGTATACCGGCGTCAGCACGGAGATAATATTCCCCCTCTTTTGGACAGTGAGTCGCCTTCCGGTGGATAGGACTTCCTTCATTTCCGGAGGAGTGGTGGTATATAACTCTCCAAAACTCCAGAACTGGCTCATCTCGTACTTGTTGCGGATGAGGACCTGGATTTTTCCCGGCTCCTCTTTGAACGGCATCCACAAATTGCAGTCGACCGGATAGTCCACCAGCCGAGCCAGTCGAATCAATGTTTTTTTAGTTTGAATGTACGGTTCGGCATTGACGTCAAAATTGTCGGACCCTGCCCATGGATCCTTGGGATCGATGACAAACATTTTTTTGAGGGCTCGGTCTGTCATGATCCACTGGCAGATGTCCCCGTCGACCAGAATGGTAGCCACTCGGCCGATCTCCTCCAGATCTTTAGCCAGTGTCTGCTGGTCACGTCCCTGCCCAGATCCTGAAATGAGGAAGAAGAAGGTGGAAAGCACCATTCCCATTGTGAATTTCAAGAGAATGCCCCATGACCTATTCATGTCAATAGGGTCGATGAAAAAGGCATTGGTAGCCACGATTGATTCGTTTTCTGAATCAATCGTGGGCATTTCAGAAGGTTCAAAAGGCCCACGGTTACTGCCCAAAGCGCCGTAACCGTGGCTACCCAGGACTGTATTTACATTCAAGTGCTGGTTCACTGGGCTCCTCCTTTCAACTGGTCGAATATGAAAGTACGCAGTTCCGCCCAATAGGCCGGCGGTCGTTTCAAGAACGTCTGCAAAGCCGGGTCAACTTCCCCTTCGGGACTGTAGTTGGTCCAATCCTCCGCTGGCAGGTTGGCACCCGCAGGACGTGGTGTCCACCATGCGGCAGGCTGAGTGCCATTGATTCGCTGCGTCACCTGGGAGCGAACCCAGTCGGCTGAATGTTTCCTCCCTAGTTGTTCGAGCAGGTTGAGGTCTTGAACAAAGTTGCGCTGGATTTTCAAGCGAATGCTGGGAATGGGTTCCTCGACCCCGAAGCGCTCACCCGGATAAGCCAGGCAGGTTGCCTCTCCTTCTGAAGCAAACCAGGGGTCCCGGCTAGGATCGACGGTTTGCCAATGAACGTAACCATCAACCCCCCAAACCCAAGCCTGGAGCGGGCTCTGTATTATGGCCGAGGCGCTCTCGGAGACAGAAGGAGGGCCGGAGTAGATCCACACAATATCGCCACGCTGTCTTACCTGCTTCACTGACTCCGGCAACCAACTGAGGATGGACTTTCCACAAATCCAGAAATTCACCACACCGGCCAGAGTTTTGAACTGGTCTTCCATTCTCCAGCTGACATCGCTCCGGAATACGAATTTCACCGGGGAATCCTGTGGAATGGCCTTTTTCAAGAGCCGGCCATATTCCCGGAAAAAGGCATCATCCTTGGGAAAGCGGGCTTCGTCGCCATCCCAGGGGAACCCTTTGTAACGCTTCTTATGGTTGAAAAACACTTCAAAGTGAGTCCCGGTCCAGCCTTTTTCTCGAAAGTGCTTTTCCATCTCCCCTACGACCTGGGTGAATTCTGCTTCATAGCCGGGTTCCCCCCACCAAAGGAAGGAAGCCGGCCATTCGGGGTTGATGGTCAGGTAGACAAAAAGAATGGGACGGGGACCGCGCCTCGTTTTGGCAAAAGCACTTCCGTCCAATAATGGAGCATAATGCCGGTCGAACAGATCCCAACCTGCAATGTGCTTGCTTCGCCCGGTTCCGCTGAGTTGCGGCGCGAACTCCGGCCCGACCTTGCCGGCATGGCCGTAACCCAGCTGATGATAGGCGCCGCGGTGTTCATAAAACAGCCGGTGATAAGCGTGTATTAGGTTGAAGAGCGCGTCACTGCTGTAAAAATCTCTGCCACTGGACTGTCTCAATTTCGGGTAGAGCTGAGCCAGCCACTCCGTCCCATAAGAGTTGTGATCAACGACAATCGCATCTTCGTCGGGAATAATAGCATCAAGAACCTCCAGCTGAACTTTCACGATGGAGTGTCCCCGCCCGCTTTTCAGCGTGACCTGCCCCTCGTAACGGCCCGGTTTAGCCTCTTTCGGGATGTATAGGTCAACCCAAAAGGCTTGGGTAGTTTGGTCCTTGATCTGGTTCTCCGCATCAGGCAATGCTCCTTGATACGGATTTTGAACCGGGATCAGCGCATCGGGAATGTATTGTCCATCCTTGTGCAAATGGTGAAACCAGGCTTTGAAAAGGTCAACTTGAACCTTGCCCCCAGCCCGAAGAAAGTCGCAGGCCAACGAATAGTTCCCACCTTTGGGCAGTTCTGCTGCCAGCTGAAAAGACACATAACCGGCGCGGGCCGCCTTCAGGTCAATCAGCGTGGCACCCTTCCCTTGTGCCGGGGTGGCGCTTACCTTAAGCTGATCCGCCCTCACGATTTTGCCAAAGGGGTCGGGCCTTTGAAATTCCGAATAAACCTCCAATTCCTGTGCGGCTAAAGGAGAAAGACAGACCAGCAGGAAAATCAGCAATGATAAAACGCGGAACATAATGACCTCGTGGAAAAACTTAAGATGTGAACTAAGCCGTAGCGCAGACTCGCGCCTTCCAGCGAGTCTGCGGCTTTTAACCAGGCATCCATTCTTGGCCCGCCTACCAATATGCCGCAGAGTCGCTCGTGCGACTCTGCGCTACAGGCTTCGGTTGAACAATTATCCCGGAATGAAAATACCTAAAAAAAGGCAGGTCTTCTTTGCCAGAAAACCTGCCATGAATTTCAATCCTTCAACGGAGATCCGTCGAGCACAACTGAAGATTTTCTTTTCTGTGGCTCGCAGACATCGAATAAGGCTCGATGTCTGCGCCACCCTGACCTCTGCAAAATCCCTCCGCCAGGTGATCGTTCAGTTTCCCTGGCGGGGAGGAAGAACGGCGCTCCCTTAAAAGTCTAGCCTTGCCCCAAACTGGAAGAGGCGTGGAGAACTGGCCATGCTGGTGATGGCCCCGCTGGTGGCATTGGGCATGTTCCAACTGGGATGATTGAAAACATTGAACATGTCCACAGTCAACCGCAAACTCACCGTCTCCACAATACGGATATTCTTGAACACGGAGAAATCAACATTTTTGAATCCTGGGCCCACTATGTTGTCCCGCCCAGGTCGCCCTGCCGTGTAGTAATCGATGGTGTGCCCATTGCTATCCAACGCGGGGACAAAGGCACTGGTGTCAAAATACCTTGCCACAGTCTGTTGATCCGTTGGGAGATTCGGGTTTCCCACCTCCCATTTAGTCGTGTTCCGGAACGCATAAGACATGAACTGGCCGGAACGCACGCCACCCGATGCAGCCGCCTGCCATCCCCCGACGATTCGCGATACGACCCCATTGCTGGTAGCGCCCCAACGCTGGTTGGGACCGAAGGGCAAATCATAGAGGAAGTTGAAGGTGAATTGGTGGATCGGGTAGGAACTGGAAGTGGCACGTTCCAGACGGATCCGGTCCGCTTCGCTAGCAATGCCACTTTGTCGATCCCCCAGAATTGGCAGTCCACCAGCGCTCCCTGCACTATAATCAGAAGTGTTGATGGAACGGTTCAAAGCATAGTATGCCCCGAGCGTCAAACCGTGCGAAACATTCCGTCTGATTTCCGTTTGGAACTGATGGCTGATGGAATAACCGAGAAATGTCAGACGGCCGACATCGCCATAAATCGGATTTTCCCGGCGAGCTTGAGTGGCAATACCGGGCATTGTAGACGCTGGAGCAGCGGTATTGATCGGCTCGATGATTTGCAGATTGGAGCCTTTCGTCCCCACGTAACTCAAGCGCAATCCAGTCCTCGAAAAGAGCTGACGTTCCAAAGTCACATTCCAACTCTGAGCCATGGAGTCCTTCATATTCGGGTCAAAGGGCGCCATGGAAACGGGAACGCCAATTTTGCTCAGCGTGTTCTGATCAAAAGCAAGCGTGCCACCGCCCAGCACATAGGGGGGAATGCCCTGGGTAAATTCTGTCTGTCCGACTCCTGAATAGTCATAAGACGAAGGGTAATCTACCATCAGGCGGCGGAAGTCGAAGGGAGGATTCGTTCTGCTGCGTGCCTGCAGAGAGATCAACGGAATTGTCCAATAACTGATTCCATAGCCCCCTCGAAGGATTGTTGCCCCCTTGCTGTCCAATGAATAAGCAAAACCAATTCGCGGCGCAAAATCATTGCGGTCCGGCTTCAAAAGGCCTGAGGGAAAGCCTACTTCACTGGCGCTCTTAAAGACCACTCCAGCATTCTCGTAAGCCTGAATTGCGGCCGGACTAACCTGATAGGCCTGTTCAATGGGCCCAGTCGTCACCATGGCGCCGCTGGCGGGATCGTAACTGGCAATCTGGTCGTTCTTGTCTTTCAAGCGTGTATAATACTCGTACCGCAAACCAAGGTTCAGGGTCAGCCTTGGGCTGACTTTCCAATCATCCTGAACATAACCTGCAAAGTCTTTTTGGCGATGGTAAAAAAAGCCTTTGTTCGTTCGCAATTCGCCGGCCAGGGAATAGCCCAGCAGGAAACTGGCAAAGCCCGACCCCGTTCCTGAAGCCCAGACGCCGCTGGGATCTGCCGCTAGAGCCGTCCAGTCTGCTGGGAATTCGTAGCAGCCACGCGGCTGCCCGATTTCGTTTGAATTGATAGCCATGCTTCTGAATTGGCCACCAATTCTGATGGAGTGGTTTTTCCGGGTCCAGGATAGGTTGTCCGCAAGGGTATAAAAAGTCTGCGGTGCAGTCTGCGGGTTATCGTCATCAAAGAAAAAGTTGCCAAACTCACTACCCTCAGAAGTCGTATAAGGATAAAGGCAAGGCCAACCTGAATCTCCGGTCGCATTTTGGAGCCCCAGGAAGTCGGTTATCACGGGATTTTTGATAGTGGGCCCTCGACGACTATTCGGGCGGGTGCCTCCAATGCGCAATTCATTTACTATCGTGGGGCTGAAAACGTGTGTATCGGCCAGAGTGATCTGCCAGGTCTTGGCTGTGACTTTATTGAAATAAATTTCCTCGCTGACACCACCCTTAGGATTGTCCCGATTCTCGTCGGTAAATGTGTAGCTCCCGCTGATGGTGTCTTTGCTGAATTGCTGGTCAATCTTTGTTGTGAACTTGTTCCGCGTCGTACCGGCAGACAAGTGCGTCTCCAGGTTTTGATCCTGCGCGGCGCCGGGAACATTGGGTAGAGGAAAACGAGTGAGGGCTTTCTTGGCCAGATTGGAAATCCGGTCCTGCGGAATGATGTTGTTGGGGAATTGATCCCGAATGTAGGTTCCCGTCGCAGGATCGAGACGGGTCGTCAATGGGTCGTAGATTTTGAAAACGCTGCTCTCCCCGAAGGGGATGTAATTGGAAAAGTTTCCATCCCGAAGTTCTTGCGGAGGCGAACCCACGTGGTAGGTGTTCATTTGGGGCTGACGCAATCCTTCATAAGTGAAAAAGAAGAAGGTCTTGTCTTTCCCGTGGTAAACCTTTGGGATGTAAACTGGCCCACCGACTGAGGCGCCAAACTCTCTTCGCTGGAGAGGTGGCTGTTCATTCTGGGAGAAGGGATCACGAGCATAAAAGTGGTTGCTGCGGTAGGTCTCAAATGCCGAGCCATGAATCGAATTGGTGCCCGATTTGGTCAGGTAGCTGATCGTGGCCGGCTTACTGTACTGGGCCGAAGAATTCATGGTTTCAATCCTGAATTCCTGGACACCTTCCAAGGCCGGGTTGACGCGGCTCATATCACCTGTATATCTATCTTCCATGCTGATGCCATCCCCCAGGAACATCACACTACCCGTCTGCATTCCGTTTACCTGCGTCCCGCCGTTGCGGGTGACCCCGGGGGTGAGGGTGAAGAGACTGGTAAGTTCACGGCCGTTCAAAGGCAGTAACCTAATCTGTTCCGATGTGATACTAGCGGAGATAGTACCGCTGCTGGTTTCGATCACCGGCGTTGTGTCCTTGACTTCTACAGTGACGCTTGCAGTGGCCACAACCAATTCAATGTTGACCGTCGCCTCCTGCCCGACCATAAGCACTAACTTGCCCTCGAATTTCTTGAAACCGCTGTGCTCAAGGTTGATCAGGTAATTCCCGGCGGGCACACTGGCAAAAGTGTACAATCCCGTTTCGGTACTAACCGTGGTCCTGGCCACATTGGTATCTTGATTCTTCAAAGTTACGGTGGCCGTAGGAATCACAGCCCCAGAGCTGTCCCGAATGAGTCCGTTTATCTTACCCAGAGAGGTCTGGGCACACGCGTCCGGCCTGAGCGAAATCAGGCAAACGTACGCCAGCAACAGAATAGATGCAATAAGCTTCCTATTCATAACTCCTCCATTTAGATTTAGTTACAGTTGCTTGACGCCAGAAAAATGGCATAAGAAAGGAAAACAACTCCTGAAACACGTTTACGCTAGAGCAAAAGCAAGTTCCTTGTCAAGAGAAATTAACTTCGAAAGGAAAACAAAGAGGATTCCCCTTTCGTCAACCGATGATATTGGAGCGGCAGTGATTTTCTATTTCATTGAAAACTCACTAAGTTCGTTAACATTGTGCAATTGTTGGCATTATATAAGTTGCTCTTTGGTGATCGGTGTGGTTGAGTTCCATCTCGAAAATCTAGTCCCACGGCACTTCGGTCGGCTGTGCCCACCGCCACCTCGCCTTTGGTTCCTGCTGAACAGAAACAAACCGAAGACCGGACTTCATTTGCTCTCGATTCGGAAAACAAACAGGGTTCATGGTCCCCCGTCGTCAGATTCCTTCAAGGTGAAGGGTCTGAATTATGGTTGTGGGGAAAATTAAGGGAAACCAAACTACAACGTGATCTCTCCAATTTGAATCCTCATCGGTGGTAGTCCATAGTAAACTACCCAGGAGACCCCCAGAGAGTAACGTTTTCTCAGGATTATGACTGCGGTCCGACAAAACGAAATGGGAGGTGGGTTCGAGCAGATCCACATGGACATAACTCTTTCGATTAGCCAGCACTCTAAGATAGGCAAGCGAGGACCTGGCCGGAGACCCCAACTGAAAAAAGAGTCAGGATTCATTCTCAACCGCCTCCTCGTATGGATAGGAGGTGCAGCGTTGTTGTTTTGCGTTGTGTTAAACAGCTTGCGCTCAGAAACTGCGGTATCCACTCGAAAGGACGGGGCCCTTATTGCGCCCGGCAAAGAGAAACTCGTGCCCAAGGTGGAGTTTGTGGACTTGGCGACCAAGGCCGGCTTGAATTTTCACCATGTGACAGGTGGAGAACGGAGTAAAGAGTACATTCTGGAGTCTACCGGGAGCGGCGTCGCTTTGCTGGACTATAATAAGGATGGATTCCTGGACATTTTCCTGGTGAATGGAACGACGCTGGAAGGTTTCCCTAAGGGGAAAGAACCGACCAATCGCCTTTATCGGAACAACGGGGATGGAACCTTCAGTGACGTAACCGAACAGGCCCATCTCGTGCATGCTGGATGGGGACAAGGCGTGTGTGTTGGAGATTACGATAACGATGGGAATGACGACCTGTTCGTCACTTATTACGGTCAAAATGTGCTCTACAGGAACAAAGGGGACGGCAGCTTTGAAGATGTCACTGAGAAGGCTGGCCTGCTGCAGAAAGGACTCCGCTACAATACTGGTTGTTCTTTCCTGGATTACGACAAGGACGGGAAACTGGATCTTTTTGTGGCCAACTATGTCTATTTGGACCTCGCAAAAACTCTGCCCAAAAGCAGCGAAAAATGCCTCTGGAAGGGGATCCCTGTCTATTGCGGTCCTCAAGGGCTTCCCGGCGGCACTAATCTTCTTTATCACAACAATGGCGACGGAACTTTTACTGATGTCTCTGAAAAGAGCGGCATCACAAAGACGGGGGTGTGTTACGGATTCACATCGCTCGTTTGTGATTTTGACAACGATGGCTGGCCTGACATCTATGTAGTCTGCGATTCCACTGCTAATATCCTTTATCATAATGAAGGCAACGGGACCTTCACAGAAATGGCCCTGTTGACCGGGACTGCTTATAACAAGGACGGGAGAGAACAAGGCGGCATGGGAGTTTCGGCAGCGGACTACGATGGGGATGGATACTTTGACATGGTGAAGACCAACTTCGACAGCGACATCCCTACCCTCTACCATAACAATGGGGATGGAACCTTCCTCGATTTGACTTTGCCGGCAGGCCTGGGACTTTATACTTATTACCTGAGCTGGGGCACGGGGTTCGTTGACATCGATAATGACGGGTGGAAAGATATTTTCATAGTCAATGGCCACGTCTATCCGGAAGTGGAAGAGCATAAGTTGAACCGCACTTATCAACAACGCCGACAGATCTACTACAACCTGCGGGACGGGACGTTTCGTGACATCTCGAGGCAGGCCGGCCCAGCGATATCTGAGTCCCGTTGCTCTCATGGCGCAGCTGTGGGGGACCTGGATAACGATGGCAGCTTAGAAATCGTGGTCAACAATCAGAACGATACCCCCAGTCTGCTCAAGAACTATGGCGACAGAAAGAACTGGATCCTCGTCAAGACGGTTGGCACTAAGTCGAACCGGGATGGAATCGGAGCCCGGGTGACCTTGTTTACCGGCGAGCACCGGCAGATGGACGAAGTACGAAGTGGCGGCAGCTACATTTCGCAAAACGACATGCGACTGCATTTCGGGCTCGGAGATGCAACGAACGTTGACCGGATCGAAGTGAGTTGGCCCAGTGGGCGCAAAGAGTCTTTTCAGAAGCTCAAAGCTAATCAAATTGTCGTTTTGGAAGAAGGAAAGGGGGCAGATCTTACGGTGCGCTAAGCGACTCTCACCGTTCAACATCTCACGGTGATGGTCAAGAACGTAAGCACCACAAAGCCCCAATGTGGCTGTTAAACGCAGCCTGGCCTGCGGCCGCGACCAAAATTTGACCGCAGAGCCGCAGAGGCCCAGAGAAAATTGGGCGGGCAGACGTCCGCTCATCAACGCTGATAAACGTCAATCGAAGGCTCAAATGGCGCACTGGATATTTCAGAATATCAACAAGAATATCTCTCCAACGATGCGAAATCATTTGCCTTTTTCTTTACGTAGATATCATTTGTGTCTTTGGGGGTTCTTCATTCTTGTGCTCCGGCAAGACAACCTCTGCCAACAAATACCGACCAAGGACTGGCTGGCCGAGGGAAAGAAGCAAATCGCCGAAGGACACTTCGCTGAAGCTGTTGCGGCTTTCAACCAGTTCAAGCAGACGGCTCCCCAGGACCCTCGTCCCTATTTCTTCTCGGGCATCGCCCTGGCAGAGGCGGGACACCTGAGTGCGGCGGAAGCCGAGCTTTCTGAAGCGGTGCGCCTGGACCCAAATCAGCCGGAGTACCTGCTGGCCCACGCTAATGTGCTGACCCGCCTGGGACAGAAGAGCCTGGCCGTCCGGGCCCTTGCTCTCTTTGAGAACGACGCGAACACTGATCGACTGAGCACGGCCGGGTTATGGCAACTCGCGGACGTCTACTATCGTCTCGAAATGGCTGAGCAGACCTTGAAGATCCTGGGACTCATCCAGCGACGCGAACCGCGAGATTCCAATGTCGACTTACTCCGCGGCAGGGCGTTGAAACTCACAGGAAATCTGGATCAGGCCGAGGAAGCTTTCCGTAATTGCCTCGATAAATCGCCGAAAAACGGACCAGCGCATTTCGAACTGGGTAAGATCCTGGAACAACGCAATCAAACGCAAGAGGCCAAGGCTGCTTTATTAGAGGCCTTGAAACTGGGGGAAAACAATCCCGAATATCTGCACGAGTTGGGGGCAGTTTGTTTGGCTCTCAACCAAGTCGATGAGGCAATTGGCTACCTGGAACGAGCCGAGCACATTGGCTCGAATCTTCCCCAGATCTCGTACGCGCTGGCGCAAGCCTACCAGCGCAAAGGGGATCGGGCCAAAGCCGCCGGATATTTGAACCTGAAAAAGGTGCAGGAAGGCAATATGGCTCAGCGGGAGAAGGAAATCCGGGAAGAAGAGGAAACGAGCTTGGTCACGCTGGGTGAAGAGAAATTGCGGCAAGGGAATCGGTCGCAGGCCCAGGCTCTATTTGAGCAGGTTCTCCAGGTCAATCCCGATAACTGGCAAGCCAATGAATATCTGGCCAAGATCCATTTGAACTCTGGCCAATGGCAGGAGGCTAAACCCTACCTCATCAAGATGGAGGCACTGGATCCCAATGCATCAGAAGGAAATTTCCTGATGGCCTACCTTTACTACCACCTTCATGAGTTTGCACTAGCCCGCCAGTATGGGGAACGGGCCAAGGCTGTTCAGCCTGCTGATGCAGAGCTTCGGAATTTGTTGGGCAACATTTATTTGAAGCTTGGCCAACCAGAAAAGGCATTTGAGGAATATTCTGCCGCGGTCCAGCTAGCTCCTGATCGGACCGACTTCCGGACAAACCTTGAGTCTACTTCGAAGACGAGATAACCCTCCTCTGAAAATCCCATCTACTAATGAGCGTATCCCCTCCACTGGGGCGAAGTCTTTGGGAGTGGAGGGCCGAGCGGGTGACCGCTGTCACCCTGCGAGGCCACGTTTGCCACGTTTTCTGCGGCTTCGCGGAGCTCAGCCCTCCAGATTTCCCCTTTTGACAGACCCAGTACAAAAAATGAAAAAAAGGCTTGACACTGTCTCCTTTTTTGTTTAGGTTTTTTGTTAAGAACAAGTAACGTGGGACCTAACCTTAAGCGAACCTGAGTCCAATCGCCCTTCTTAGGCTTCCTTGAGGTCGCCAACGCCCAAGGGTAATAGCCCATTTATCGATCAGTCGGTGGATTGAGGACTGGATTTGGAGCCTGAATCCTGCGAATGAAGGGGAGGAGTCTTTTTGACGAGGAGAGACGCAATGAGATATTTGGATCAGAACAAGACGCGCGAGAGAGTGTTCTGCTGTGCCTTTTTCTTTTTGCTTTGCATCGTCTTGGCTTCTCAGCCGGGGTTGTCGCAAACGGCTAACGGGGTCATCAAGGGCACTGTGTTTGACCAGAATCAAGCAGTGGTTCCACGAGCACAGGTGACCCTCACCAACGAGAATACGAATATCTCGGCTAAGACGCAGACCAATGAGGCAGGAATCTACTATTTTGGAGCTGTTCAGCCCGGCCCCTGCAAGGTGGTTGTCGAACTGACAGGCTTCAAGAAATGGGAAGGCAAGCTGCAACTGCAGGTGGGACAGAATGCGGTGGTGGATGCCAAACTGGAGCTCGGTAATATTGAAAGTACGATAGAAGTCACGGGCGCATCTCCTCCCATTACCACCGAGAGCGCTGAGATAGCAGGAGTGAAAGACTCCCAGCGAATCGAGCAGTTGCCGCTCAACGGACGCTTTATCAGTAACCTCTTTAATCTGACCCCCGGAGTTGAGGGGGCTGGTAATCCCCGGGTCAACGGTATGAAGGTCGGATCAGCGGAAATGCTGGTTGACGGTGTCTCCATTGTGGACAGGTTCGGAGGAGGCATGGCCCGTGTTCAGCCGGCGTTGGATACGGTGCAGGAGTTTCGGATTGAAACCGTCGGTTCCAATGCCCAATATACTCAGCCGGCAACCATTACTCTTCTCACCAAGAGCGGGACCAATACGCTCCATGGCAGTATCTTCGAAACCTTTCGCAACAATGCCGATGGCTTGCGGGCTCGCCAACGCCAGGATGGGGACACCTCAGCCAAGCTGATCCGCAACGAGTATGGGGTCTCGGCAGGAGGACCTATCTATCTGGGAAGTTTGTACGATGGGCGCAACAAGAGTTTTTGGTTTGCCGCCTTCGAAGGGCGAAAGCAGCGCGAGTCACACTTCACAGAGGATGTCGTACCGACACCCGCCATGTGGGGGGGCGACTTCAGTAATTTGATTGACAATAATGGGAACCGGACCCACATTTATGACCCCTTAACCACCGACGCCAACGGCGTGCGCCAGCAATTCCCCAATGACATTATCCCCGCGAACAGGATTAATCCCTTCTTTAAGACGATGCAATCGCTGACGGCTCTTCCTACCAGCAACACTCTTCCAACACAAGGGCCCAACTTTGACCATTTTTATCCGGCCAATACAGACGCCAACACGTTCACAATAAAAGGTGACCATAAGTTTTCTGACAAGGACAGCATCTCGGTCAGGTTCACGCGTAGCCATCAACTGAGCCAAACCTTAGGAGGCGTTTACGGAAACCCAGCCTTCAACGTGGATAATGCTTATGGAAGCCTGAGACAGGACGTTAAGATTTATGACCCCTCCATCCAGCATACCCATGTCTTCTCACCAACGTTTCTGAACGAATTGCTTGTGTCCGGGCACCGCTCTAACAATAGTTCAGGGACTCTGGGTGATCTCACCGATTGGGCTGGGAAGTTGGGCTTGCCAAATCCGTTTGGCGTGACGGGCTGGCCAACCTTTTACGCCTCAGAGGTGAATTACACCTATTTTGCCTTCGACGGCGACAATCGGAATGACCAGCAACTGACCTCCTATGTCGTCGAAGATAACTTAACCTGGATCAAAGGCAAGCACTCGATGAAGTTCGGCGGGAGGTTCCGTCAGGAATACAATAACGTTCGTGAACTCCAGCAGGCTCAAGGGTCTCACGATTTTGGCCCGGACTGGACCGCGCTGTATGATGCACCCAATGATGCGGCCTTGCCATATACAGGAAGTGGTCTCGCGGACATGGCGTTGGGGCTCCCCACTACTCTGCGAAATCAATACAACCACGGGTACTACTACTTTCGACAAAAGGCATTTGGCCTTTATTTCCATGATAACTGGAAGGTCTCCCCACGATTGACGCTGGACCTGGGTCTCCGCTGGGACAAATGGACGCCTTACAACGAGAAGTACAACAGGTTAGTGAATCTCGATCTCGCTTCCTTTGCCAACACGTTCCAGGTGATCACGCCCAACAGCGTCCGCATGGAAGATATTCCAGGAATTCCCGCGGGGGTGCTTGATTCCTGGGCCGCACGAGGACTGACCTGGAAGACGGCCAATGAGTTGGGTTTCCCGGGTGCCTTGTGGGCGGCCGACAACAACAACTTCGGACCGCGTCTGGGAGCTGCGTTCAAGATTACAGACAAGACGGTTTTGCGCGGAAGCTACGGCGAATTCTTCTGGCCCATGCCACTGTCTCAAATCTTACAGGCCTCGAGGACCAATCCCCCTCTCAACCTGCTTTACATTAGCCATTTTAGCAGGCTGGACGGCACCGCCACTTACGGGCTTCAACACGCGCCGAATGCCAATATGTTTATCCCTGATGCCACGGTCGATGTCGGCGCAGGCTCCCTGATCGACCCGACTGCTGCGCAAGGCATGAGGGCTTTTGACGGTCCGGGTTGGAAAGATGCCCGCTCTCAATCCTGGCACTTGACGCTTGAACGCGAAGTGATGCGCAATACGGCTCTCAGACTGAGCTACATTGGCGACCACGGAAGCGATCTCGAGCAAGTTTTCGATATCAACTCGCAGGTAGACTACAGCTATGTCCTAAATACTGGGCTGAAACCTCCAGGAGTCCGTGCTTTGGAACGTGTCAACCCAAACTGGAACCTGAGCGGTTCGAAGAACCGGACTGGTTACTCGAATACGCACTCGGCGCAAGTGGAGATCGAACGTAAGTATTCGAATGGCCTTGCCTTCCAGTGGTTCTACACCTTCACTCGTTCTCGAACCACCACCGACGCGGGGGGCTTCACCAACGGCGGTGGGGGTGGCATCAATGCCACGGATGGTCAGAATACAGTTCCTGAACAAATCCAACTCCTGGGACAACCCAATCTTAGCTATGATCAACGGCTCCGCCTGATTTACCAGAACTCAAGCAACATCCCCGGACACCGCATCCGTTACAACGGCATTTACGACTTCCCCTTCGGCCAGGGCAAGCATTTTGGGGGAGGTGTTTCGAAAGGTCTAGATTACCTGATCGGGGGCTGGCAGGTAGCCTTCATTGGAGACTGGCGCGGTGGTTTCTGGAGGAGCGTGACCGCTAACGACTACCTGCAGGGTGATCCCACCTTATCAGCGGATGAACGTCTACTGCTGACTTTCAATGGTAGACCTCAGCGGCTGTGGTTCAGGGGGGATTTCAATCCCACCTTCGCCACCGATGTGTCCCAAGATGCGCTGCAGGCACTCGTACCCGTGGATCGGACAC
>JBGOTQ010000135.1:0-17906 GCA_041476565.1 Terriglobia bacterium
GGAGTCGTTCGTTGTATGCGCAAACCATATTAAAAGGTAAGGCGAGAAGTAACCTTACAACAGTCTTGGGCATAACCTTCCCACGACTCGAACCGGAACCACGGATAAATCGCGGCATTGTTCTGATTTACCTCTTGGACATTACCTAACAGCAAATTGGCCAAACCAACTGTGGTGTCCATCGGGTTACCATTGTTGCCGCTAGCCGTGCTATTGTAAATGTAGTTTCCCTGCACTGGCCATGTGGCCGTCTGGGTCTTGTTGTCGCGATTGTAATAGAACCCGAACTTGAGCGTGTGGGCCCTCTTCACCCAGCTCAAGTTTTCCGTAGCAGCATAATCCTTTCCCGTATTGTGCCAACCGGGATTCCCAAATGCATAATTGATGCCGGGGAGGTAGTTACCCTGTCCGGAAGCGTTGCCGCTAGCATCGACATTGGGAACATAGCTAAAGACATTGGTACCCGAGAACAGCTGAGGCCAGTTCTGATCCGTTAGCCCCAGGCTCGTACGAGTGCCCGAATCGCCAATTGGCCGTAGATATTGCGACTGATGGTTGTAAGACAAGATAGTCTCACTAGCCAACGTTGGGCTAATGGTGTAGATAACATTCCATGACCAGGAACTGCCGGGCTTCGGCCGCTGCTGCTGGACAAAGGCCATGTTGCCGTTTCCCCAAATGTCATGGTGGAATTCTTCCATTTGATAGTCATCCACCCAGCGGAAGTAGGTTGTCAGTTTGTTGGTCACATTATAGTCGACGCGGGCAACGTTTTGATCCTTGGTTAGCTTGTCATAGTTGGGGTAAAACCAACGGACTTGCGTGTTATTTGAGCCAGGTGTGGGTGGCAGGCTGGAATAGCCGGGAATATTGGAGAGCAGCTTCAAGTAACTCAATCCACCCTGACTGAGCATGCCGGTCGGAATGATGTTGTTAGGAAAAGAAGCACCACTCACAATTCTCCCAGCCGAATCGTAGACCACCGTTCCGGGCTGGAAAACAGACCCCCTTAAAGCCGGTGCATTGGTACGGGTATCCAGAGTAGTGAGGATGGTAGCCCCGGAGGAATCCGTATATTTAATGGGATCGGACTGAAGTGAAGATGCGAAATTACCGGACACCAAAGCCGGCGAAGGCATGTCTAAGAAGGAAGTGCCTGACGGGGTGATGTTCCGGCGCGTCATTTCCCGATTGTAGAAGAAAAACACCTTCTTATTATCCTTAGTCGAGACCTTGGGAATCGGAAGCCAACCACCGACGTTGCCGCCGAACAAGTTATAGCGCAGAGTGTCCTTGGTTCCTGTGAAAAGATTGCTGGCATCCATAGCATCGTTACGCAGATAGTCGTAGGCAGTGCCATGGAAGCTGGAGGTGCCGGACTTCGTCTGCACGGCCACCACCATGCCAGAGTTGCGGCCGTACTCTGCGTTAAAGCTGCTTTGCTGCATCTTGAACTCGTTAATCGACTCGATGCTGGGCTGGGTGTATTGAGATTGATTGTCACCCACATCCAGATTCGGAGAACCATCCAAATAGAAGTTGTTCTGCGAACCGCGGCCGCCCAAAGCATGGAACCCGCTCACGTCGTTGAAGTTCATGTCGAAGTCATTGGTCATGTCGCTGACGACTCCAGGCATGGTCTTCATCAGGGCCACCCAGTTTCGGCCGTTCATTGGCAACTGCTGAATTTGCTGGGACTCTACGAGGAAGGATTTTTCCATAGTGCTGGTTTGAACTAACGGTGTTGTTGCGGAAACAGACACTTCCGCGGTCACCTCGCCGACCTCGAGTTTGATCAGCCCCACGTCCATTTTGGTGTTTACGTCCAATTTGATTGAAGTCTGGGCCTTCTTGAACCCCGCCATCTCTACCGTGATCGAATAGTTCCCGGGTTGCAGGTTCATGGCCTGGAAACGACCACTCGAGTCAGTGGTCAATTGCCGAACTACCACCTTCTTGTCCTGATCCTCAAAATTGACTTGCGCTCCAGCCACGACCGCGCCAGTCTGATCAACCACGGTGCCATTGACGAACTGGGACTGGGCCCTGGCCACCGGTGTCACGATCAGGAGAAGACAGGCTGCCAACAACCACAACGACGATCTTCTCATCATGATTGAACTCCCTCCTTTTATTTTATTGAAAATTGGTGAAGAAGAATTGTCATGGAATTGTCATTGCACCTCACTGGCCAACGAAGTTTCACCATTCTGCCACCACCGAATCGTGATCATTATGCGCATGTTAAGAATTGTTAGACACTGTTAAATTGAATTAAGAACAGATGTTTAGAGCGGAATACTTCCGAAATTCGAGAGCCGAACTACGAGAATTGGTATCTATCGACAGGAGTTTAAACACGGGCCCAAACGCCGATTTTTGCTGAGTTCAAGTCAGGCAAGCATAGTCCAGCGACGATACAACTTCTTTATTTTTATAGTAATAGAATGCAGCAGAAGAATCTTGAGTGACCAATTAAGTATCTCCGACATGAAAGAGTGGAGGGATTCACCCAAGCAAAAGAGGACAGATTCCAATTAAGAACAGTCGGTGGATCAAGCCTGAGGGTCCAAATAGTCTTGATTTTGAAGTTCCTGATCTTCATAGAGGCACTAATTTTCAGGGGAAACAAAAGCCTTGCTTTCCTGAATGCTTTAACAGATGTATAATACGGTTACCTGTTCAGAAGTGCCCGAGCCCATGGGCTTTCGTTGTTTGTTGTAACATCTAAATCCCGACATGTTACAAGTACACACTCCATCACGAGCGGAGATTCTCCAGCAATTGGAGAAGATCCTGCAGAGCGAGAGCCTTCATGGATCGGAAAGTCTGAGGTTATTCCTCCAATATGTCGTAACCAAAGCTGTCGACAAACAGGAAAATCAGCTCAAAGAATATACTATAGCCACCGAGGTTTTTGGGCGGGATGGGGCCTTCGATCCTCGGGTTGATTCGGTGGTTCGGGTTCAAGCTGGGAGGCTGCGCACCAAAGTCCAGGAATACTACACGACCGAGGGGAGGGGCGATTCGATCCTTATCGAATTGCCCAAAGGCCATTATTCCCCCTCCTTTTCCTATTTGAAGCCCCCAGAGATAGCCGGCCCAGAAGTACCCATTGTGGGGACTGTTCCTCCCAAGCCTGAGGTGTCATCGGGGGAAATAAAGAAGACAACCACGGAAGCAAGAGAACCGGCACCTCCTAAGCGAGAGCGCCGGATTATCTTAGGGTTGAGTCTGCTTTGCATTGCACTTGTGTCATCAACGCTCTTTTTCTATGTTCGAGCCAAGAATAACTATGTGGCGCTCCCCACGCCAAAAGGTGATTCTGTTGAGATGAGGATCCTGCGTCCCATTTGGCAGGGTTTCCTGCAATCGCCGGAGCCCGTACTGGTGGCCTACAGCAATACCTTGTTTGAGGGGACCGCCGATACCGGTATGAAACTACTGACCCCGCTCGACTCAGTTAGGCTGCGGCCCGGGTTGACCCAACCCCTGCAGGCCCTGACATCGACAATGCGGGACACAGTCATCACCCAGCATTACACGGGAGTGGGAGAAGTAATGGGTGCCTACCTCCTGGGAGAATACTTTGGGAAGCTTGGACGATCGGTTCGAGTCAAGCGGAGCTTGTTGTTAACGTGGGAGGATATGAAATCTGAGAACTTCATCTTCCTGGGCTCACCTGCCGAGAACTTGTTGCTTCGGGACTTGCCTCAGGAACAGCAGTTTGTATTCCGAAATGTTAAGGCGGCTTCAGGAAAACTAAAGTATGGAATAGTCAATCTCCAGCCCAAGGCTGGCGAAGAGAGTTACTACACTGCAAAACAGGAAGGTCCATCCTCTAGCAATATGACGGAAGACTATGCACTCATAAGTCTCCTGAAAGGTCTGAACCCTGAGACCCGTCTCTTGATTCTGGCTGGCATTGAGACTTATGGTACCCAGGCAGCTGTCGAATATGTGATCAAGCCGGAGTATGCTGCGGATTTGATCTCCCACCTTAACATCTCTCATAGCAAGAATGCCATCAGCCTTCCCGCTTATTACCAGGTCTTAATCCGGGTCAAAGTCAACGGGGGTGTTCCTGTGCATTCTACCTACGTGACCCACCATGAGTTAAAGTGACCGCTAAATCGCTGGAGGGGAATGGGTCAGGTGCGGCTGCGTCAACCGTCCAGGGAACGAAGCTTTTTCCCAAGTCGGAAACGTTCCTTAAGACTGCGGTGGCAAGCGCGGGACAGCGGTCCCTCGCGCGACACCGCTTTGGATTTGGGTTGCAGGACAGGACCACTCATCCAGGGCCTCTTTGGCCGCGCAGAGCCAAAGCGCCGTCGCCGCGTAGGACCACCGTCCCATGCTCTGCCGGCGCACTCCATAATTCCTCCGCGCATCTGACACCGCACCGCAAGGATAAACTCTCACTTGACGGGTTCTTCGATCTTGAGAATCTGATCCGCCCTGATGTTGGTCAACTGCTGGACGGTCCCCCGGGGCCATTGGATTTCGATAGACTTAATCAGCGTCTCACTGCCCAGACCAAAGTGCAGGCGGCGGTCGCTGGTCGACATGAAACCCACACTGGGGGAGACAAGGTTGTAAAGGATACGCCCTGATTCCGTGGTGAGCTTGACCCGGGTTCCAATCCCGTCCCGATTGCTGACACGCCCAGTTACCTCCATCAACAGCCAGTGGTTTCCATTGTTCCCTGAGTTGAGAAGCACACGAGGTTTTTCGTTTAATGACGTGACAACTATGTCCAGGAAACCATCATCGTTGAGATCAACAAAAGCCGATCCTCGCTGGAAGCCCATGTGCAAGAAGTCTTTCCCCAGTTTCTCTGAGACGTCAATAAAGGTTTTTCCATCGATGTTGGCAAAGAGTGTGTCGTGCTGCTTGGCGTTGGGTTCAAAATAGTCCACATCTCCGTTGGAGGAATAAATGTCCAACCAGCCGTTATTGTCATAGTCGATGAAGCCATTACTCCAGCCCGAGAAAGTCCTGCTCAAGTTCTCCACATTCGAAGGAGGAGAAACGTAGCGAAAATACTCTCCCCCCTCGTTCTGGAACAAAGCCCAAATCTGGCCTTGCAGGTTATTGTAGAAGACGTCGACCCAGCCGTCGTTATTGAAGTCTTTCACGTCGCAGCCCATCCCGGAGACCGTCAGGCCGGCGTCGTTGTAGGCCACCCCATACAAGAGTCCCATCTCCTTGAAAGTGCCGTCCCTTTGATTAATATACATGAAATTGCGCTCAGTATCGTTGGCCACAAACACATCCTGGTAGCCATCCCGGTTGAAATCGGCAATGCCAATGCCCATGCCCTTGCCTAGAGCGGAGCCAAAGCCGGACTTGTCGGTTACGTCCACAAACTTTCCTTTTCCCTCGTTGTGGTACAAGCGGTGGGCCACGCTCTTGTAAGTGGCGGGATGACAGTAGACGTCGTCCTTCCCATCCCGAATGCACCGGACATCGGTATTAGGGTTCCAGAAGGTGTATTCGGAGACGACCAGGTCTAGCAGCCCATCGTTGTCGTAGTCGAACCAAGCAGCGCACACACTGAGCAAGTCCTTGGGTTTGACAGCCAAACCGGCCTCGACGGTGACGTCGGTAAACGTCCCATTGCCGTTGTTGTGGTATAGCGCATCCCGGCCCGCACAGCAGATGAACAGGTCAGTGAATCCGTCATTGTCGTAGTCACCGGCAGCGACTCCAAAACAGAAGTCGAGATCAGCCCCAGTCAAACCGGCCTTTTCTGTGACATCCTCAAACGTGCCGTCTCCTCGGTTGCGGAGCAGGCAATTGTAATAGGAGGGGTTGGTTTTTTTCAGTTCCGGGAGCTTCGCACCGTTGGTAAAAAATATGTCCAGCTTCCCGTCGTTGTTGTAATCCAGGATAGCGATCCCCCCGCACATGGGCTGAGGGAAGTACTTGCGCCCTGTAAAGTCATTATTCGAACGATAGGTAATATTTGACCGGGGAGCGATATCCAAAAACTGAATGGAACGACCAGCGCTGCCGACCGCCTTTGACGCAGGTTTTCCTGTATTGTTTTGGGGTGGAGAAGATTGCTGAACCGGCTGAACTGAAGGCGGCATTGAAAGGAGTAGCAGGGAGACCCTTATCGCGCTCTTGACGATTGAGAAAGACGCCCAAGTCTTTACCTCCTTGTCGGCGTTTCCATGTCTCAAAACCATTCTGTTCCGCGGCTCCAATCCTTGGTGATCATCGACGCTATTATATGTGCGGGGGGGGATTCATTCAACCCACACGATGGGACGATTCAAAGTGCGACTGGTAATTTAGGGACGGGATACCCTTGCTCCGCTTCCTGCCAAACGCCATGGGGGCACGGAGTCTCTAGTTAGTTTCTGTCGCGAAACTGTGGGATTGCATGAAAACTCCCCTCCTCGACTGAGGAGGGGACGTGGCGCGCAGCGCCGCGGGGGTGGTGGGAGTTGCTACAATACCGACACGGGCTTGCCTTTTCCACGATTGTTCAAACCACCCCGCCGCGGCCTGTGGCTGCGGCTGCCCCTCCTTATCCAAGGAGGAGAGCCTTCTTGCCGAGTTTCGCCACACAAACTAGCTATACTTTGATTCTTACCCACCCGCACCCAATGTGGGCCATGAAAGGGCAGGCATTGACAACACGGCGATACTCTAGGATATTGTCTCTCGCCGTCGTCGACACGGCGCGCGTATCCGGGT
Organism: Terriglobia bacterium; assembly: GCA_041476565.1. GTDB lineage: Bacteria > Acidobacteriota > Terriglobia > Versatilivoradales > Versatilivoraceae > DATKMG01. Next base: position 6,709 of record JBGOTQ010000135.1, read on the forward strand.
GAAGCAAGGGAGTGATTGAAGTTTGTCATGCGCCGGTTTGGTGCGCCACCGCCAATGAAAATGCTGGAGAGCTGAGCCCTGCGAGGCCGACTTCTATCTTAGGTGTTTGGCGGCCTCACGGAGTTCGGCCCTCCAAGATCGTATTTTCATAAGAGTGCCGCATGACCTTTTTCAAGTTCACCACCGCGGATGAAAACGCTGGAGGGCCCCGCTTTGTCGGAGCCGCGGTCGCGACGGAGCGCGACCCTCCACCAAGAACCGCATTTTCATAAAAGACTCTCGGAGTGGAAGTATTGAAGATAGTGGTTTCTGCTAAAACTCGAAGGATCCCGGTTGCGTTACTCATCGTTCCCGTTCTATTTTTGCTTCGAGGGAGCAAGGACTCCAGGTCCTTCGCTCAAAATCCTAGTGTCGCCAAGCCGATCATGGTCAATATTGCTGGCCGGGCTGGAATCACCTTCAAGCAGAATAATTATGCGACACCGATGAAGTACCCGTTTGAGACGCTGGGCGGCGCAGTGGCGGCCTTTGACTTCAATAATGACGGGGCTATTGACCTGCTCTTTCTCAACGGCTCCCCCTCTCCCCGGCACCTGAAGACGGATCCCGAGTCGTTCAACCGCTTGTACCGCAACAACGGAGACGGCACCTTCACGGATGTCACTGAGAACTCCGGGTTGAGCGGTCGAGGCATGCGAGGCTATCCCCAAGGTGTGGCCATTGGTGACTACGACAATGACGGGTTCGCTGACGTCCTGATCACCCAGTATGGCGACAACATTCTTTACCACAACAATGGCAACGGGACTTTCACCGATGTGACCGCGAAGGCCGGTGTCACCATGGGGGATCATCCCTTTAAGGCCAGCGCCTGCTGGATTGACGTAGATAATGACGGCTATCTGGACCTGTTTGTGACCCGCTACTTTCGGTGGACCTTTCAGGATAACGCCGACGATTACTGCGGAGAACGCAAACCGGGTTACCGGACCTATTGTACCCCAGACGTCTTCAAGCCTCTGCCCAACGCCCTTTTCAGGAACAACGGTGATGGCACGTTCACCGATATTTCCCAAAAGTCGGGTATAGACAAACGCCCGGGCAAGGGGATGGGGGTCACGATTGCGGATTATAATGGCGACGGGAAAATGGACATCTTTGTGACCAACGACAAGATGCCGAATTTTCTCTTCCGCAACGAAGGCGGAAGCGTTTTTAAGGAAGTCGCCATGGAGGCGGGCGTCTTCGCCAATGAGAGCGGATCAATGGTTTCAGGCATGGGATGCGATTTCAAAGACTACAACAACGACGGGTGGCCGGACGTGTTCTATGCCGACCTGATCAAAGAGTCGTTCACGCTTTTCTCCAACGGCGGAAAGGGCTTTTTTCTGGATGTGACATTTCCCTCCGGTGTGGGGATCCTTTCAGCCCCGCACAGCGCCTGGAGCAACAAGTTTATGGATTTGGACAACGATGGCTGGAAAGACATCTTCATCGCCGGGTCCCACGTGGTCGACAATGTTGAACTTTACAATGCTGCCGCACATTACAAGGAACCTTGCTTTCTTTATAGGAACCTGGGGAACGGGAAATTCGAGGATATCAGCAAAGACCTTGGACCGGACTTCCAGGTGGTGGGGGGCAACCGGGGAGTAGCCGTGGCTGATTTTGACAACGATGGAAATCTGGAAGTAGCCGTGTGCCGACTGAATGACACCCCACTCTTATTCAAGAGGAAAGGGGGTGAGCCCAACCACTGGTTGATTCTGAACCTTCAGGGAACTCGAAGCAACCGGGATGGGATCGGGGCCAAGATCAAACTGACGCTGCCATCAGGGCGAAGACAGTATGACCATGTTACTACTGCAAACGGCATTTATTCGGCCAGTGACAAGCGAGTTCATTTTGGCTTGGGAAAAGAAACTAAAGCGAGTCTCATCGAAATCGAATGGCCCAGTGGGATTAAGCAGACTCTTGAAAACGTTCCAGCCGATCAGATCCTGGCCGTCAAAGAAAACGGCCCTTGATCAGCCACAGAGGCACCGAGACGCAGGGAAAGGGAGCAAGGGAGAAACGGGGAATCACAGATGAGCCATTTTAATACTCGCGCCAAGACGCCAAGGCGCCAAGATCAGTCTTCTTCCAAGCCATTGACAGCCCGGGTGATTCCATCTTTCATGAGGGCTTCACCAAAATTCAGCAGGAATCCCAGCTTGCATCCTGTCAATTTCAGGTAAGTTTGAATCTGCTTGCGGTGAGCCGCCGTGGCATGTTCCACGGATTTCAGTTCAAGAATGACCTTTTCTCCAACAATGATGTCTGCACGGAAACCTTCGTCGAATATCACTCCATCATACTGAACCGAAATGGGAGTTTGCCGTTCTACTGGCAGTCCGCGTTTCTGTAGTTCATGAGCCAATGCCACCTCATACACCGTCTCCAACAAGCCGGGCCCCAACGCCCGATGGACGGCTATAGCGGCATCGACAACAACCCTTCCTATCTCGTTTTCTTTCATCCTTGGCGCCTTGGCGTCTTGGCGCGAGCGTTGCCTTATCGCCGCATGAAACTCGGGCGCGTATTCCATTCCAGCAGATACTCCCAGTAGGCTGCATCCGTAAGTTCCCGAACCCGATCATTCGGGTAATTGTCCATCCCTTGGAATGGCAGCGGGTCCACCGTCTGGGATTTAGCGGAATGAATTTCGTACCCTTTTTCAAAGCCGTTGCTGTAGAAAAAGAAAGTGCGCTTCCAGCCCGCAGGAAGCGGCGGAAGCTGACGGCCATCAAATGAGAGTGCCACCTCCTCGCCGTGTTCCATCACCACAAACTGATCATCAGCCCGGTTCAGTAGAGGCCGAACGTCTCCATACCGGGTCAGCATTCCTTCGTGGGTCCCCCATTCGGAATTGGGTTCGATGTGGGCATAATCGAAGACTTCGGGCATTCTTCCATCCGGCAAAACTCGCGTCGGATACCCCAACCAGTGCAACTCAGCGGTGACAAGGCTGGCCTCGCTGCATCGCAAGTGAGAATCCGGCCTGCTGGACTTGGAAATTTCATGAGATTCTACTCGATTCGCCACGAGGATCTGGTCGTAATATAGCGTCCGGTTACTACGGATCCGGACCACATGCTCTCCTTGGTTCAGGACAGGGAACAGATCCACCAATATCGTTCTGGGCAGGCCAGGGGAGACTCCCATATCCTCAATCCCTGTTCGCCATTTGCCGTCGAGACTCTGGACCTCCAAAATGGGTCCCCATAGATGTTGATTGGCCTGGCTGGCAGCCACGATAGATGCCGAGGAGTTCCAGTAGCTCCAGGAGTTCAGCAACAAAACCGGGTTCTCCCCGGGTTGGATAATCCCCAGGTCCAACTTCAAGGACCATTCTTTAGCAAATCCCTTGAAAGGTAGCGGGGTGAAATGGTCAAAATACCAACGATCGACTTTTTCCAATGCTTGCGTCACGTCGTGACCATGTTGGTCAATGGCCTTGGCAATCGGGTGTGGTTTCGTCACGGCAACCAATTGGATGGGGAAACGGTTCTTCGCCTCGTTCACCATTCGCTCGTTTGCGTAAACTCCAATCTTGGCCGGGTGGTCCACCGCCAAGAGCCGCACACTGTCGAGATAAGTCACCTCTTCAAGCGGATTGGCCCACCGGAAATCATAGGTGCCAACACTAGAAGGTTTCAGTTGCTCAGAGGTCACCCGCAACCATTCATCCGGATCCGGTTGGGAGAACTGGCCAGGGGCTACCAGTTCGCCCAGAATTCCGGCACTGATGGTATCGGCAATGAATCCAAATTGCAGACCGTTCCACGCAAACAGGGTCGGACAGGAGTTTACATCCAATAAAGGCTCTTCCAGCTTCACGGTCTGATTAGCGGGAATATCGCGCAGGGTCTTACGCACTCCGGAGGGGAACACGGCACGTACGAAATCCATGCGCTTCTGATCACCCAGATCGAAATACACCTCGGCTTCATCACACCCTCCTGCCCCATTGCCGGCATGCAGTTCCTTAATTTCCCATTTGCCAACTGATCGGACTTCGACCTTAGTTCCGACCCCGAGCTTATTGCTTTTCACCTTACCAGGGACAGCATATCCCTCGAGTTTTACGCGAAGCCAGTTCAGTGGCTTCGTATCGTTCCGATTCAGCACAGCCGCTCCACCGCTGACCAGCTTCAGTTCATCGACGGCCCCATCTCCGTTGAAGTCTCCATAGGCCAGCGAGACTCCAAGCGGGGGGACTGAGGGGAGCTTGGGCGTTGACTGATTTGAAAGGGCAAAGGTCCCATCGCTGGAGTTCAAGTATATTGTGGGCTTACCTGCTGCATCAAAAAGGACAAAATCAATGGCACGATCCAGGTTGACGTCAGAGAACCATACACTGCGAGTCTGGTGCGCAGCGGCATCCACCTTGGCCTGGGTGGAAATATCGGTAAACGTCCCGTCAGAATTGTTTCGGAAAAGAAAATTGGGTTGGCCAGCCAGGTCTGTGGGGAAACGGATTTCATTCTTTCCCGGCAGATTAACCAGGTCGACGAAGTTGCCGACATAAATATCAAGGTCTCCATCATGGTCGATGTCGGCCATTGCCGAAGTCAGGCACCAGGTCGTTGGCTGGACTGATTTCAAAATGCCAGTGCCAGGGGTGACGTCCTCAAAGCGTCCTTTGGTATTGTGGTAGATGCGAACCAGGCCGAACCCGGTAACAAGAAGATCGGGCCAACCATCATTGTCGTAGTCTCCCCAGGTACAGTTGGCAGCTGTGGGCGGCAACCCCGAGAGCCCAACTTTGGCCGTGACATCTACAAATCTCCCGTCAGCCTGCTGCTCCATGAGCGCATGCTTTCCATTGGGGGCCACAAGGAAGAGGTCCAGTTTGCCATCATTGTTGTAATCGCAGAAGGCGACACTCCCGGATACCGCAGCAATCAGCTTGTTACGATTCCCTTCATCGGCATACCAGTTCGGGGGCATCGGATCGCCACGCAAGATCTTCTGTATTTCAGGATCGTTGCCCTGACCGGGATGCAGGAACTCAACGCCCAGTTGGTGAGCGACATCCGTGTACTTGGGCACTGCCGGGGATGGTGGGGCCAGAGGCAATGATTCGGCGATGGCCTCAGCGTACTTCCCTTGACGCAGATACTCCAGGCTGCTTTTTGGGGGAGGAGCCACCTTCACACTGGACTGCTCCAACTTTTGAAAACTGGCCAATTCGTCCTGGGCCTCAGCAGCCTTTCCGGCACGATTCAGCGCCATGAACAGGTTGTACCGGAATAATCGCTGGTATGGTTCTATTTCGGCCGCTCTGCGCAATGGAGGAATCGCCTCGGCATAGTGTTGTTCCTTGTTGTAGCAATTCCCAATGTGGTACCAGGTCTTGGAATCAAGGGGATCCAGCTTGGAGACCTTCATAAAGTAGTCTCTCGCTTCTGCATAATTCCCAAAGGTCTCCAGAAGCAGGCCAATCATGTAATTGATGTAAGGGTTATCAGGTGCTTCTTTGAGGGCATCTTCGAGGATGGGCAATCCCTTCTCACGCTGCCCCGCGTAATAGCAACCCATTCCCAAATTGATCTTGGCAGTCAAATAGTGTGGAGCGATCTGGAGTGCCATTTGGAATTCCTTGATAGCCTCAGTGAAATATTCCGGATCTTTGGGTCCGGAATCCATGAGGCCCACGCCTAGATTGTTATGCCGAATGGCCTCCGGCGGCTCAGTTGTAGTCTGCTTGGCTACCAAGCCTGGGACCAGTGTGGAACGAGTGGAGAGTAGGGCCAAAACCAAGAGCCCCAGGAACAAATAAGTCCAGGGAGTAGTCAAAAGGGATCTGGGTTGATTTGAGGTCTGTAACCTTTCCTGATTCTCAACTCTTGTCTGCACTCCTAGTCTCCTTTAGAAATCCGCTCCGCGAAGGATCTTAGATTACAATGGGCCGCAAATTCGAAGACCTACTTGACCCGTCGATTTTCAATCATAGCAGATTGCGCCAAAAGAGGAAGGTTCCGGTCCCCGCACCCCTCCGCGACACCTCCACAGAATCCGGGCATCGGAAAACGGAATCGGGAGTTATTTCAGACCCTCTACCAGGTACAAATCGGTCAAGGTCCTGTGATAACCGTACACGTAACTCTTTCCGTCGGGTGTTAAGACGATGGGGCCGATGTTGTTGACGCCGGCCGGGTCGGAAGGCAGCAGTTGCATCAATAGAGTCCTCTGCCCGGTAACTATGTCTAGCCGGTACACTCGGGCCGGTAACTGTCCGGGGCGATAGATGAGTAAAGAACAATTATCTACCCCCCAGTTGATAGGTTCCTCCCCCGATTCCAATCCGGGGATTCGGCGCGGATCACCGCCGGCAGTCGGGTAGAGATAGCTCTGCGCATCTGGCCCGACCGCTGCCACGACCCTGCTGTCGGGTGATAGGGCAATTGCAAAAAGGTGCGTTCCTTCGAGAGAGATGGATTGGGGTTTGCCACCCTGCCGAGCCTGAACGTAAAGCCTCGTTCCCTTGCCGGGCTCATTACCCGAGAAGAGAAAATGCTGGCCATCGGGAAACCATCGTGCCCACACATGATTAATGTTATCGTTAGTGAGAGCCTGGGACTCTCCTGCCTTGGCCCGGAATGATCGGAGAGAGATGCGAGATCAAACGCCAAATCGCGGACCGACTGGAAACGCTCTTCGGGGTTTTTTTCCAGGCAGTGCCTTACAATTCGTTCCAGTCCCAGCGAGATCTTCTGATCCCACTTCGTCAAATCCGCGGGATCTTCCTTTAAGATGGCGGTGAGCGTCTCGGCCGTCGAATCTCGCTTAAATGCCCGCTGTCCGGAAAGCATCTCATACAAGATGGCGCCCAGAGAGAAGATGTCGGAGCGGTGGTCCGCTGGCTGGCCACGGACCTGTTCGGGCGAAAGATATCCAATCGTTCCTAAGACTAATCCCGGCGTGGTCGCTACTATCTCAACACCGCCGATGGTGTGGGTGACGTTTTCAGAGGCGGAATCCACCCGCGTGAGCTTGGCCAAGCCGAAATCAAGTATCTTGACCCGATTATCTCTCGTGATAAAGAGGTTCTCCGGTTTCAGGTCGCGATGTACGATGCCCTTTTCATGAGCAGTTGCCAATCCTTGGGCCACCTGCAAGGCGTATTCAACGGCTTTACGGGATGGAAGCGTGCCGCTGGAAAGGCGATCCCGAAGGGTTTGTCCCTCCAGGAGTTCGGAGACAAGGTAGGGAGAGCCTTCGAACTCACCCGTGTCGAAAATAGCTACGATGTTCGGATGGCTTAGAGCCGCGATGGCACGGGCCTCCCCTTCGAAACGGCGAAGACGGTCAGGATCACCGGAAAACGAAGTAGGCAAGATCTTAATGGCGACGTTCCGATTTAATCTTGTGTCACGAGCCCGGTACACCTTTCCCATGCCGCCTGCTCCGATGGAAGAGACGATTTCATATGACCCATTCTTGTCCCTGAAGCTAGTGCCATTTTCAGCTTCCTTTAAGTATCCCGCTATTTTTCCCGAGCCAGAACCCATGAGTGTATAAGGATTTTCTCCGCCAGTCTACAGGCATCCTTCTGTGAAAATCCACGTTTTGGTAGCCACGCCGAACGCTTTTTCCGGGAGGCGTGGGCTTTTGGTTGTCAGGAAAAATGCCCACGGCTTGCGGCGACTGGTGTCGCCAATACGCTAGCCGTGGCTACCCCTGCCATTTTCATCCGTGGTATTGAACCTGAAAAAGTCAGGCGGCACTAGTTCGGAAGAAGTAGATTTCGGCAGGAACAGTTCATCACACTGGGACCGGAGTAGGCTCCGGCAATAGGGCTCCAATCGCAGCCGCAATGGGGCGAAGCTCGTGCATCATCTCATCGAACTTGTCCGGCTGCAGGGACTGGTAACCATCGCTCAGCGCGTCTGTCGGGTTGGGATGCACTTCCACGATCAAACCATCCGCCCCCACGGCCACTGCGGCTTTCGAAAGGTATGGAACCATCCACCAGTGACCGGTTCCATGGCTGGGGTCAACGATGACCGGCAGGTGGCTGATCCTTTTCAGCATCGGAACCGCGTTTAAGTCCATGGTATTCCGGGTCGAAGTCTCGAAAGTCCGAATTCCCCGTTCACACAATATGACGTTAGGATTGCCCTCTTTCATGACGTACTCAGCCGAGAACAGGAACTCCTCGATGGTACTGCTCATCCCGCGTTTCAGCAGAATGGGTTTTCCACACTTCCCGGCCTCTTCGAGCAGTGTGAAATTCTGCATGCTTCGGGAACCGATTTGAACAATATCGGCATACTGGCACACCAGGTCTAGCTGTCGAAGATCCAGCACTTCGGTCACAATCGAAAGTCCGGTCTCATCACGCGCTTGAGCCAGCAGTTTCAGGCCTTCCTCCTTGAGCCCCTGAAAGCTATAAGGTGACGTGCGAGGCTTGAAAGCGCCGCCGCGGAGGATCCGCGCTCCACTGGCTTTGACTGCCCTGGCCGTGATCATCAACTGGTCTTCACTCTCGACTGAGCACGGGCCGGCCATCACAACGATTTCGTGTCCCCCTACAGGAATGTCATTTACGATGACAATGGTATCTTCGGGGTGGCCGTGTCGCCCCACTTGTTTGAGAGAGGCCTGGGCCGGGATGAGTTTCTCGCCCGGGTTCCAGCCTCCAGGATGCTTTCTCATGGCAATCCTTCTCCTCAATGGCGATTGTCTTCTCAGGCTACATTCGCTTGGTTTTGGATCAGAGCCACAGCTTCAATCTCTACCAGCAGGTCTTCCCTGCAGAGCCGCGCCTGGACTCCAACACTGGCCGGTAATGGGTCGAGCCCCAGCCAGCTGAAGAAGGCTGTGCGAATCTCGTTAAAGGCCTTGTAGTCCCGTTCGATGTCGCGGAGATAACAAGTGGCTCGAATCACATCATGCCAGGTGGCATCCTCCGCCTTAAGAAGATTGCTGATATTGCGATAGGTCCGCCAGGTCTGGGCCCGAAAATCGCCGACATGAGTCGTCTTCCCCTCTTCGTCAATACTGGCAGTCCCGGAGATCAAGAGGACTGTGACATTGCCGATGTCAATTCGCAAGCCGCGCGAAAAAGACGAAGGACGCGCATAATGATAAGCTTCATTCAAGACCTGCGGAGCGTGAATCGCGCGTTTACGGATGGTAGTTTCGCCCTGGGATCGGGGAACCGCCAGAGAAGGAAGAATTTGATCAGCCTCTGTGGAGATAATTCCCAGTTTGACTAGTTCCTCCTTCTCCCCCTCGGAAAGTCTCTCCAGATCAATCAGTAGTTCTGCGGTTTTCAAAGAATCGTTTGTCATTGAATAATTACCTCGTATAACCATGGATTTTTACCTTTCAATTTAAATCACTCGCTCCGGTCCTTGGGACTTTGTCTAATAAATCCCGCGACAGGTTTGACCCACCCCTAAATCCCCGATGCTGTGAAAAAATCGAATTAGGGCAGCCCAGACCCCGCTCGATTTCTGAGCCACGATTGAAAACGCGCGCGGAGCGCGCGTTCCACCCGGGTGGAGCGGGCGCTCCCGCGCACGCTTTTTGCCGGGAGGAGACATCTTTCAATTTTTTCACAGCTTCCCCTCCCCAGAGGGGACTTGCCTCAATTCCCCTCCTGTGGAGGGGGGCAGGGGTGGGTTCATTCAATACAGAAATGGGCCGATCAGAATACATCACCGCGTTACCAAACATAGTACTTAGCCGAATCTGCTCAGTCTATAGGAACCCACCGCCCTGTCTCGAGACGCATCAGCACGGGACGGGATTCGCTGCCGCCGAGTTGGTTAAAACCGATTCTACCGGTCAAACCTTGGAAAGAGGCACCCGACATCCCATCACGAATCCTCGCCCGGTTCAGGCCCGCGTTCTCAATAGATTGGATGACCAGTCGAGCCACATCGTAACAATAGGTCGCTACCCAGGTTGCCGGTGTGTCGGCCCGCTTCTCAAACTCCCTTATGAAGCCCTGCAAGTCATTGCCATCTCGGGTAAAGTCAAACGGGGAAGCTACCACAACCTTCCCTGATTTCGGCGCCTTAAGAGCCATTTCAGGTGTGGCCAGACTTGAGGGCCCAAGCACTGGCACTCGGATCCCGGCATTCCTCATGGCCTGGATGAGAACAAGTGCCGAATCCTGGCCGCCCCAGATGATGACACCGTCAACCGTGAGATCCCGCAAGCGGAGCACAATTGCTTCAGGGTTGACTGCGGAATATTCCAAGTGGCTGGCGAGCGGGAACCTCATCTTTCTGGAACATTCCTCCAGGCGCTTGAACCCGGAATATGCCTCTCTTTGCGTTTCCGAGAGGACCGCCAGTTCCCGGTAACCCCGGTCGCGAGCGTACAAAAGCAGTGCTTCAGCTTGAGCGGTATCGGACGGCGCAACACGAAACACCCAAGGGACATTGGCATATTCGATCGTGGAATCGATTGCGGTTGGACTGATCACGGGAACCCAGGCTTTCGCCACCACCAACTCAGCCGCATGGGTGTGCTGTCCGTCCAACCCGCCAATGATTGTCCAGACTTGGTCTTCGTACACCAGCTTGACAACCTGATTAGCGGCCACCCCCCAGGGGCCATCGTCGCCGCGAAAGACCATCTCATAGGGAATTCCAGGGGAATTCCCTTGATGAAAACCTCCCCGCTGATTGGCCTCCTCCAGAGCTATCCCGATGGCAACCCGCTGCTGTATACCCATGGCACCCTTTTCTGGCCCCAGGACTCCAATGCGAACCGACTGCAGGCCGACAGGGTCCGGCAACTCTCGTCCGGAACCGTAGAATCCAGCACCGGACTTGGAAAAATCCAGGTAAGGAGCTGGCTGGTCCGCGAGCAGAGCCAGGATTGTTGCTAGAGCCAGTGGCCACATGATGTTCGAATCCTCAGATCCTCATTCGCTACAGCGATGAGCATGCCCTTTCATGAAAATGGCCTGAAGGGCCATAGGAAAATAGCCCAGGGCACAGCGGGCGAGAAGCAGGAGCCGAAGGCGAGGTGCCGCTGGGCACCGCCGCCCGCCATGCCCTGGGGCGACAATCTCTATTTACCAAGTTCTTCTCCACGTGTTGGCGTGGGCGGTCTTCCCACGCCAAGACGAGCAGAATCGTTGCCGATTCGCTGACCCAGGGCGTCGCAGGGGTCAAGGCCCCTGCTCTGCC
>JBGOTQ010000136.1:0-17858 GCA_041476565.1 Terriglobia bacterium
TCCCCGCGCCTGATCGAGGAGTTGAGCTCTATTTCGGAATCTTATTCCCAGGGCGTCGCGGTCGGCAGTCGCCTGCCGGCTCCTGCTTCTCGCCCGCTGTGCCCTGGGCTATTTTCTTATGGCCCTTCAGGCCATTTTCATGAAAGGCCTTTCAAATTCGTCGTGCTAAATTATGAAGCACCTTAGCCAGGACGAATTCAGGTGGCCATGTTAGAATTTGGTCTTGGCGGGTGCCCAAGAAATCGAGAGATTGGTATTTAAATTCAGACGAATGACCCAATCTGTCCCGGCTTTGGGAAAAGTGCTTCTTGCGTATCGTTCGGAATCGGAAATCGACGATCTGATCAAAAAACATGGGTTGCTCCGGCACAATGAAAATACCATTGGTTCCGCGCGAAAACTAAAGGAGAATCTGGCTTTGGTCCGGAAACTGGGCTATGCGCTGGATGACGAAGAAGAAGAGCTGGGTATTCGCTGCATGGGGGCTCCGATTTTTGACTCGCAGGGCCATGAGGCCGCAGCGGTGAGCGTGTCGGGAACCACCAGCCAGATGGAGCGCGAGCGACTTGGCCCCCTCTCAGAGCAAGTAAAGCGCACAGCCCGGGCTATTTCTGATCAGCTTGGCTGGCCGGCAGATGCCTGGCCGGACAAAGAAAGGCTGAACGGGCAGCAAGAATGAAACATCAGGGTGCTTGAGATGTAGAACTAATCTTTAATATCAGAGAGGAATCTCGTGCCAACGCTTCAAGAAGATTTGGACTTATTTCCATTCATCAAGCAGCAACTCTATGTAGCTGCAGTGTGCGACATCCTCGATGAGCTTGGCTACCACCACCAAGCCATGCATCAACGCCTGCGCCCGCTCTTGCCAGACCGAAGCAACTGTGGGTTTGTGGGGCGGGCCCGGACCATTCTCTGGATGCCCATTGACTACGTCATTACCGAGGACCCGTATGGCCTGGAAATCGAGGCCATGGACTCACTCGGTGCCGGGGATGTGGCAGTCCACTCCACGGACTATGGTGGGACGAACGCCCCTTGGGGAGAACTGATGTCCACCATTGCCAAACGTAATGGGGTGGTGGGCTGTGTGTGCGACAGTCAGATTCGCGACTGTGTTCGGATCATTGAAATGGGCTTTCCGGTTTATTATGTAGGCATTCGACCAGTTGACTCCAAAGGGCGAGGTCGGGTCATAGACTATGATGTTCCGGTTAGCTGTGGAGACGTTCTTGTTCACCCAGGCGAATTGATTTTCGCCGACTTTGATGGAATCGTTGTTATCCCAAGGAAGGTGGAACACGACGTTGTTCAAAAGGCCCTGGAAAAGGTGGGCAAAGAAAACCTGTCCCGCAAGGATCTGGCGAGTGGTAAGACCCTCCGGGAAGTGTATGACAAGTATGGAGTGCTTTGAATGCGAGAGGTGCTCGGCTGACTGCCTCACCGGGCAGTGATGGTGCACTGGCTGGGCGCGAAATATTAGTTAAGGAAGGCAACCATGAGATTGAAGGACCGTGTTGTTGTTATCACCGGCGCTGGTTCAGGGATCGGAAGAGCCTGCGCGAAGGAGTTTGCCAAAGAAGGTGCAGCTGTGGTGGTGGCTGACATCAATTTCTCGGGGGCGCAGGAGACCGTGTCTCAAATTGATAAGGCAGGGGGTGTCGCCAGGGCCATTGAGACGGATGTGTCCCAACCGGAGTCTGTCAAGCAGTTGGTGGCAGAAACATTGAAGAGTTTTCCAGCCATCCACGTGCTCTTGAACAATGCAGCCATCCAGATCAGTAAAACCGTCGAGGATACAACCGTTGAGGAGTGGAATCGCGAGGTCGCCGTGAATCTGGGTGGGGTCTTCTTCTGCTCCAAATACTTTTTGCCGCAGCTGCGGAAAACCAAGGGTTGCATCATCAACATGTCGTCGGACAATGGCTTTTTCGTGGAACCCTTGTGTGCCGGTTATTGTGCTACCAAGGCGGCAATTATCGGATTGACTAAAGCCATGGCCATTGACCACGGCAAGGAAGGCATACGAGTCAACTGCATCTGTCCCGGTTACATCGATACAGGACTGGCTGAAAGCTATTTTCAGGCACAGCCTGACCCTGACTTAGCGCGATCAGCCGCAGGGAAACTGCATGCCTTGTGGCGGGTCGGCCGGCCTGAGGAAGTGGCTCGGGTGGCCGTGTTTCTAGCCAGCGATGAATCCTCCTTTATGACCGGATCTGCCGTCGTGGTGGATGGAGGGTTTGGCTCGGGATTGCCACCCAGCAATTGAAGGGTATGTCAGGCTGCGAGTAGCGGAGAATTCGCCCATTCGCCAATTGGACGTGCTACCGCCGATGGAAATGGCCTCCAGCAGGTAGCCACGCTTGATTCGCTTCTTGAATCAAGCGTGGGCTTTTCAGAAGGTCACAAATGCCTACGGTTACTGCCGAGAGCGCAGTAACCGTGGCTACCAAAACCCGCATTTTCATAAAAGTGCCGCATGACCTTTTTCAAGTTCACCACCGGGGATGGAAATGGCTGATTGGTTCGGAGTTCAACCTTATAGGTTGCCATTGCCTCAGGCATGCTAAAGCATGAACTCTGAACTCATTTTCATAAAAGACCTCAAAACTGAATGATCGCTCTTGCCAATCATGAAAAATCAAAACACCCTTAAAGTCAGAATCTCGGTGTCCCTGTTGATCCTTTATTCCCTGATTACCTGCCCAGCCTGGTCCCAGGGAACTGCACCACTGATCAAGATAACCGTAGATCCAAACCAGAAGTTTCAAGAGATAGAAGGATTTGGTGTCAATTTCAACGGCCCGTATTTCCGTGACACCCAGAAGCCGATGGTGGATATGCTCATCGATGATTTGGGGGCAACGATCTTTCGCCTCGATGCCTACGGATTCGACCTCAGCAACTGGGAGCCGGTCAACGACAACGATGACCCAAACGTTATGAACTGGGAGTATTACAACGACCGCTATTCAAGTCCCAACTTCGAAGCCTCGTGGGCTGCAGGACGTTATTTAAACTCCAAAGGGGCAAGGATTTTATTGACGGCCATTGGGATCGTTCCGGAATGGATGCTGGATAGCAAGGCTCCTCCGCCCCGACACAAGGTCTGTTCAAATACTCCCAAGCCTTCGAGACCTGACCATTTGAACCCGGCAATGTATGAAGAATTCGCGGAGATGCTGGTTTCGATGGCCTTTTATGCGCGCCATAGGGCCCACATGGACTTTGCATATCTCAGTCCCTTCAACGAGACGGACTGTTATCCGGCTGAAGGGCCCCGGATTGACCCCGAGGAAGCCTCAAAAGTCCTGGAGGTGCTGGCCCGCCGCTTGAAGAAAGAGGGCCTGGGGGATGTTAGGCTCGTGGCAGCCGACCAGGCGATCGTCTCCACTGACTATATTGGACCTATCCTGGAGAACCAGGAGTTAATGAAGCAGATTGGCGCATTTTCCTTCCATACTTATGGCGAGGAATCTGTCGGGCCACAAGTGGACCGTGTGTCCCGCAGCAAATACCCTCATACCAGAGTTTGGCTGACGGAATACGGTGACCTCAGTGATCGAGATAAGTCCTTCGAAAACGAATGGAAGAACCAGTCGCTGAAGTCGACCCAGCGCGCCTTGCGTGCTCTCAACCAGGGGGCTACGGTGGCCCTCTTCTGGGATGCCTTCGACAATCTTGAATTGTGCGAGATGCGCCCCAGCTTTTACGGGTTGATGCGGAACGACGACCACCACTATTTACCCAAAAAGCGCTACTTCGCAGTTAAGCAGCTCTACCACTTCGTCCGCCCGGGAGTCCGGCGGGTTGCCTCGTCTAGCGATGCGCCGGGATTAATAACTTCGGCGTTTCTGGACAGTTCGGCCGACTCCCTCATCGTCGTCGGAGTCAAGCAGGGAGGGCCAAGTCAAGTGCAAATCACGATTCCCAGTTCGAAACAAGCCCCGGCAATCTGGGAACTCTACCAGACGACTTGCACCCTGGATTGCCGCCAGACAGGCTCCTTTGTTGCCACCAACGATGCGGTTCAGCTGGAACTGCCCGACGAAGTGATCTTCACCCTGGTTGGAAAAGCCAGGAACCCTTGATTTCATCCTCTCGCGAAATGCCGACCTCTCACAAGACACAGAAGTACTGGGACTGGTCTCTGGTGGTTGTCATAAATTTCATGTGGGCCACGCAGGTCCCTGTGATTCGTCTTATCGGGGACCAGCTGGGGGCGGTGACGCTGGCCTACGTCCCTATGATTCTCAGCACGGCGATGTTCCTGCCTGTGTTCTGGTATCAACGGAGACGCCGTGAATCCAGAGTGCCCTGGCACTGGAGGGATGCTAAGCATTTTCTTCTGGCAGGTTTTTTCGGGGTTTTCCTAATGCAGTTCTTGTACACTCTGGGCTCCCGATGGACCCTGGCGGCCAACGCAGGGATCATCA
This sequence comes from Terriglobia bacterium, assembly GCA_041476565.1. GTDB lineage: Bacteria > Acidobacteriota > Terriglobia > Versatilivoradales > Versatilivoraceae > DATKMG01. The sequence goes on from JBGOTQ010000136.1 coordinate 4,440, forward strand.
CTCTGACCATTCCTGTCACGGTCGCTGTGTTCGCTTCCTTTTTCCTGAAGGAAAAGTTGAATGCCATCCGTATTACAAGCTTTGCCCTGGCCCTTGTCGGCGTGCTGATGACATCTTTACCCGATCTCCGCAGTGCAGATTTCCGTCATAGCCAATACTTGGCCGGGAACTTGGTCTTCCTGCTGGCATGCTTTTGTTGCGGATTCTTTAATACTTACTGCAAACTTCTAGTGGATAAAAAGTATACCGAACTGGAGATCCTCGTTTACACATCCATAATCGGGAGCCTGGGTAGCCTCCCCTTGCTGGCCTGGCTGGAGCCTTTTCACTTCTCGGAGTTTGTGCGGAAGGGGCCAGTCGCTGTCGGAGGGATTTTGGAACTCAGTCTGATTGTTTATGGTATCTCGATGTTGCTTTTTTTTCATGTGTTGAAGCGAATGGATGTGACTCAGGCCATACTTGGTAACTACCTGCTTCCCATGTTTATTGCCCTGCTTGGGATTGTTCTGCTGAAGGAATCGATTACGGCGTTAATGCTCTTAGGCGGCGCAATTATACTGGTCAGCACCTTGATGGTAACAGTTTACGAAGCAGACCTTCTAAAGTGGCTTGACCTTTGGAAGGCAAGAAGAGCGCCATAACGCACGGAATAAGAGAGCTTGGCCCAGCTTGGGTTAGCCAGGGAGGGCCTTTCTCTTGATAATGGTTCCGAGGCAAGCTCACAAGAACGCAGAAGGAGTTCTTATGAAACTGAAGTGGCAATTCGTTCTGGTAGGTATTTTCCTCTTTTTGGTAGTTCTGCTTGGAGTTCACGACGGTTTGGCCCAGTCGCGATTAAGCCTGGAACCTCCTGACTGGTATGCTGGAGATGCCCATGTGCACCTCGATTGCGGAGTCGGGAGTGGCCATGATCCCGTGACACCGAACCAGATTCTTTCGGACATGAACATCCACAACCTGGCAGTGGTTTCGCTGCTGGCCGATATGGGGAACGGGGAGGTGAGAGATGCGGATAGGGATCTTCCCCTAATCAATGGTCTGGATCATCCTGCTTCGAGTCTTCAGCGTCTGTTGCATTGGGATGCGGAATGGCACTTCGACCCCCAAGGAGTAACCTTCGAACACAAAGTGATTGGAGGCCACCTGATCATCCTCGGCCTAAAGCGCGGCCAAAGGATCCCCGCAGAGTACACTTACCCTATCATCGAATGGGCCAAAAAACAGGGTGCCGTCGTCGGATATGCGCATATGCAATATCTCAGCGATGATATCCCCTCCCAATTGAATTGCTGTCTTCCCTTGGAATATCCCGTAGAGACTGCGCTAGGAACCATTGACTTTCTCATGGAGGATGTCTGGCGTAACGACGCAGCCGTACATGCCTATTATAGGCTCTTGAACTGTGGATTTCGTCCCGGATTGGCAGCGGGAACAGACTTCCCCTGCAACGATCGTGAGCCCATCGGCACCCTCCTCACATATGTGTCAATCCCGAATGGAAAGCTCACATACCAAAATTGGATCGAAGGTATTGCCCATGGCCGGACGGTGATCTCAACGGTTGGACACGATGAATTCCTGGATTTGAAGGCAAATGGCACTGCCCGTCCTGGCGACGAAATCCCCTTCAAAGGTAAGGGCACAGTCCAGGTGGACATCCAGTGGTCTTCCACAAAGGCGCTGAACGGTCAGATTGAACTGGTCCGTAACGGGAAGGTTGTTGCCCGCCAGGAAGGAGCTGTATCACCGGAGGTTCCCCTCACCCTTCATTCCAGCCAAGAGTTTGCCCGAAGTGGCTGGCTTTGTGCCCGCCGCATGGGTCCAAAAGGCCACCAGACCCATACGGCTGCCATTTTCATCTCGGTTGATGGGAAGCCCGTCCGTGCCAATACCGGTGATGCCGAGTATTTCGTTCATTTCATCGATAACTTGACCCAAAGGACATCTCCAGGGGGAACCTGGAATCAATATTTCCCGCATGACCTCGGTGCAACTCAGAACCGGTATAACAAGGCAAGGGAGATTTTCGGTAGAATTGCCCGTGAAGCTAAGACCCAGAAGGAGGGGGACTGACCTTCCCTGGGAACTGCAAAAATGGATTTGCTAACTGAATGGAGGAGCACTCATGAAAATCACCGATGTTCAGGCCATTATCCTCAGCTTGCCGGTGATCAGCACTGCTGCTGACGGCACGCAAGATGACCTCATCATCCGTGTCGAGACCGACGAAGGAATCGTTGGTTACGGCGAGGTGGACAGTTCCCCTTACGTAGGCAAGGCAGCCGTGGAGGCTCGAATGTCGCACGGAACGTGCTACGGGTTACGCGATGTTGTCGTAGGAATGGATCCCTTCGACCATGAGCAGATCTGGCAATCGATGTGGGCGAAGACCTATTACTACGGCAGGACCGGTCCCGCCATGCACGTCATGAGCGGGATTGATATGGCACTGTGGGATATCATGGGCAAAACTACCGGTCTTCCGGTTCACAAGTTGCTGGGCGGCAGTTACGTCAGCAAGGTCCGGCCGTATGCGAGTGCTCTCATGCCGGAGACTTCGGATGAAGTGAGGCGCCTGGTCGATCGCCACGTCAAACAAGGGTTCACCGCCATCAAGCTGGGTTGGGGGCCTTTAGGGTATGACGCCCGGCGGGACATAGAGCTGGTTCAAGCGGCGCGTCTGGCCGCAGGAGACCAGGTTGAGCTGATGATCGACATTGGCAAACGCTACCGGCTCAAAACCGCCCTTCACGTAGCACGTGCGCTCGAGCAACTTGATGTTTACTGGCTGGAAGAACCATTCCCTGCAGAAGATCTCGAAGGGTACCGAAGGCTCTCAAGTTCTGTGTCCATTCGCATTGCTGCGGGAGAAGAGGAAAGCGGTCATCAGGCCTTCGCCCGGCTCATTAGTAAGGGTGGAATCGACGTCGTGCAACCGGACATTTCCCGTTGTGGTGGATTGACGGAGGCCAAGCGAATTGCCGACCTGGCTGCAGACGCCAACATCTTGTGTGTGCCACACGCTTTCAAGACAGGCCTCCTGGTCGCGGCCAGCCTTCATCTCATTGCAGCCATTCCTCATGCACCATTTCTTGAATTCTCTGTGACAGAATCCGACCTCCGCAGGAACCTGCTGGCCAATCCATTCGTTCTTGAAAATGGTTATATCAGCGTTCCTCAGCTCCCCGGGCTTGGAGTGGAGCTTAACCCTGAGACGGTTCGGAAGTTCAGCGTCTCAGCCAGCGTGATTTGATAACATATCAGGTTCCGGCCCTGTGAGCGCCGGCCCGATCCAGACATACACTGATCGCGACGACGATTCCGATGGTGGCCAGCGGTCCACAGGATCACGTCGAGCAGCAGCGCGGCAAAGAGGAATAGCCCCAGATTGATGTGCCTCTCAGCACATTTGAAAGCCAGCGCCGCGCCGAGATGACCTGCAAACATGACCAGGCCCCCTTCTAGGGTTGAATTTCGGCTTGTAAATATTCACTGCTTCTCCTCATTTCAGTCCCGACTTGGCATCTTCCGGTATCGAGTTCAGCTGCAACTTTAGCCGGGTCTCTCGTTTACCTTTTTTGGGTCTAGGGGTGCGTCCTGATTGAGGTGCCCTCCAGCATACCAATTATGCGATTTCTGTCAATGAAAGGATAAAAGCAGGGCTTGAGAATCCGGCGCTCTTGTGGTGTTAAGATTCTCTGTAACCGGAAATTGAACTTCGGCGTATCTTTTTATTGTGAAGAGCAGCGGGGATTCCTAACTCTTTGACAGCCTACAGCAATCCGATAACGACATTTAGATTCAATCGGATGCCTAAAGTTGGCGATGATAACCTTCAAATCGGTTACGAGGCAAGCCAATGAAGCAGTGTTGGAAAGGACCCTTGGGAGTGTTGATTCTCTTCCTTCTTGTTTCCGTTCCTGCGTTATCCCAGGAAGGACTGTTCATTCAGGGAAACGTGAAGGACAGTCAGGGCAAACCATTGCCGGGTGTGGTGGTTCGGGCCATGGCGATTGGAGGTGATGCCCGGCGTGAGGGAAACACTGATAAATCCGGGAAGTTCGCAATTGGCCCCTTCCCAGCAGGACACTATCGCCTTGTAGTCTGGCTACAAGGTTTTCAACCCAACAGCCAGGAAATTTCGTTGGAAAAACAGATTGCACCGCTGGAATTTGTCATGAAGCCCAGGACTGGCGGTACAGGGGGCAGTTCCGGCCAGACAGATGGACGGTCAGGGCAAGTCACCCCGTCCTCCCGTAACCGCGGGTTTCAATCGCTGACACTGCAAGCCCCAGAAGGTCTCGATGTTTCCCGAGGTACTCAATCGGTTACCCCCACCCAACAGGGCGAGAATGTTGGGAACCAGGCAGAAACTGGCGGGGAGGCCCGTAGTTCAGACCCCCTGCTGATCCAAGGGTCCACTAATTTCGACACCCAGGGAAATCTCCCTGGAGGAGAACTATCGGAAGACCAGCGGCAGGGAATGCGGGACCGTTATCGGCAAGGAATGGCAAATGGAGACTTTGGTGGGGGTCCTGGCGGAGGGAATCGAGGTGGCGGTACTTTTGGAGGAGGTCCTGGTATGGGGGGTCCCGGAGGAGGAGGCTTCGGCGGTCCGGGTGGCGGCCGTGGTTTTCAGGGGTTTGGAGCCAACCGGATTCGAGGGAGTTTCTTCGAGACCTACCATAATTCGGCCTTAGATGCCCGGCCGTATTCCTTCTCCGGGCTCGAGCAACAGAAGCTCTCTTACATTCAGAACAGTTTCGGTACCTTCATTGGTGGGCCGCTGTCCCTGCCCAAAGTTTACCACGGGGCAGATCGGACTTCTTTCTCTGTGGGGTATAACGGCTCGCGGCAGAAGAACCCTTCTGATACCACCGTGACGGTTCCGACTCTGGCTGAACGGGAAGGAGATTTCTCGCAGACCTTCACTCGAATTGGGGCCAATCTCCAACCGGTGTCAATTTTTGACCCGGCGATTCAAAGGAATAGCGAGCGGCAATTCTCCGGTAACCAGATTCCGGCTGATCGAATCAGCCCGATTGCCCGGAGCCTGCTGAATTATGTTCCACTGCCCAACCTGCCGGGGAGTGTGCTCAATTACCACTTGCAGCAGAACCTTGCAAATCGCTCCGACGCCCTGATCCTGCGCATCAATCACCGCCTGACTTCCTGTGACAATCTCAATTTCGCCTATAACCTGTCCCAGCGGTCAAGCGACACGGGTCAAGCGTTTGCGGACTTTCTCACTACACAGGAGACTCGAGGGCAGAACTTCAATGCCGGCTGGACCCATAATTTCAGCCGCACCTTCGTCAATAATGCAAGTTTTCGATTTAACCGCCTGCGCACCAATAGCTTGAACTCGTTTGCTTATGTGAATGATGTGGAGGGTGAATTAGGAATCACCGGAGTGTCCCCTGCCCCCATAAATTATGGGGTGCCTGCGATTCGCTGGACCAACTACGCCGGCCTACAAGACACCTACCCCCTGTTACGCCGGAATCAGACGAGTCATGTGAACGAAGCTATGACTTACGTGAAGGGAAAGCACACCTTGAGAGGCGGAGCCGAGTATCGGCGAATTGAACTGAATAATCAAACTGATCCCAACGGTCGAGGCACCTTTACCTTCACTGGACTCGCTACCAGCCAGTTCGGACTGCAAGGTAACCCCATTTCGGGTACGGGATATGATTTGGCGGATTTTCTCCTGGGGTTTCCCCAATCCACATCAGTCCGGTATGGAGAAAGCAGCTACTACTTTCGAGGAAACGTGCTGAACACGTTTGTCCAGGATACCTGGAAAATTGCAGCCGGATTGACGATGACGCTGGGAATTCGATATGAACTGGCAATGCCGTTCATCGAGATCCGGGATCACATTTCCAACTTGGATATTGCCCCCAATTTCACAGGGGCCAGTCCGGTCCTTCCTGGCCAGCAAGGGCCTTATAGCGGACAATTCCCGCGCTCATTGGTGAATCCGGATTACAACAACCTGGCTCCTCGGTTTGGCATTGCCTGGAAGCCTTTCGGACTCCAAAACACCGTGATTCGAAGCGGCTATGGGATTTTTTACAATGCGTCCATTTATAATCAGCTCTACTCTCAACTGGCCAGCCAGCCCCCTTTTGCTGTCAGCAACAATCTGGTTACGCAGCCTGACCAGGTTCTGACCCTGGTTAATGGCTTTCCCTCCGACCCGCAATTCACCGTGCTAAACAGCTATTCCATTGATCGGAAACTACGTGTCGGCTACGTACAACAATGGAATTTGGATGTGCAACAACAATTGCGGCACAATCTGGTGGTGACAGTTTCCTACCATGGATCCAAGGGGACCAAGCTGGACTTGCTCCGCTCGCCCAACCGTTTGCCACCGGGTTCCCCTCTGAACGACAATACTGCGGGGATAATCTCCAATGCGCAGGAATTCCTGTACGAGACCTCCGGGGCTTCTTCCATCTACCATTCCCTGAATCTACGCGTGCAACGTCGTTTCACTTCAGGGTTTTCATTGAACGGGAGCTATGTATTTGGAAAATCCATCGACAATGCCTCCAGCATTGGAGGTGCCCAGGAGACTGTGGCCCTCATCGACACAAACTTGAGGGCCGAACGAGGGCTTTCCTCTTTCGATATCCGGCATCAATTGAATCTCAACGGGGTTTATGAATTCCCATTTGGCACAAGGAAACGATATCTATCCGGGGGGGGGGCGACTGCCAGAGTTCTTGGAGATTGGTCACTCAGTGGTACTGCAGTAGTGCAATCGGGAAGTCCTTATACCGTCCGTATTCTTGGCAACTCCATTGTCTACAGCAATTCCGGCGCAAATCAATCCGAAAGAGCCGACGCTACAGGGATGCCCGTGGCTCCCCCGAGTGATCTCCAAACTGTGGACCATTTCTTCAATACCGATGCTTTTGCCGTGCCGCTTCCGGGACAATTTGGCGATGCCGGGCGAAACACCATTACAGGTCCGGGTAGCATGAACATCAACATGACCCTAAGCAAAGTGCTTTGGCTTTCCAATGACGGCAGGCGACTGCAATTCCGCGCGCAAGCATCTAACCTTCTTAATACGCCGAATTTCAGCGGGTTGGCAACCGTCGTGGATGCGTCAAACTTCGGGCGTCTGACCAGCGCGGGCTCCATGCGAACTCTTAGCTTTACTTTGCGGCTGAGTTTCTAAAATGCGGTTCTGTAAAATGGATTCTCTAAGGACTCTCTCCCTCGCCTCCCTCTGGGTACTCGCTCTTGGTTTATCTTTGGAACCTCAGGCTCAGGCTCCGGTTCCCGCGCAAAACACAGAGAGCATTTACACTCTCAAGGTATACCATGAACTGGTATTGGTCGACGTCGCGGTCACCGACAAAAAAGGAAAACCCATCAGGAACCTGCATAAGGAAGATTTCACAGTATTCGAAGACAACGCCCCCCAGAAGATTAGTACCTTTGACTTTGAAGATCTTTCCACCACCCTTGTGGAAGCTTCGCCATCTGCACCCGCTGGCCCATCGTCGGTCATTGATCTCTCCAAGACCCCTTTGTCTGAACTTCCCACCACTATGCTGCAGAACCGGAGGTTGATGATTCTGTTCGTGGATCAGAGTTCCATGCCTGTGGAGGACCTCATCCAGGCTCAGAAAACGGTCAAGAACTTCATCGAACAACAACTCACTCCGGCGGATCTTGTAGCTGTCGTCAGCAACACTTCAACCCTAAAGGTATTGCAGGACTTCACCAATGATCGGGAGGCCCTAGAGATAGCGGTCTCACGGCTTCACCTGGGAGAGTCTGCCGGCCTGGCAGCCTTGGGAACAACTGACCCCGACACTTCCGGCGACAGTTCCGAAGATACATCGGATGCCTACACTGCCGACGAGACGCAATATAACATTTTCAACACCGACCGCAAGCTTTCGGCGATCGAGTCGGTGGGAAAAATGTTCGGCACTTTTCCCGGCAAGAAATTTCTGGTTCATTTTTCCAGCGGTATTTCAACCACTGGAGTGGAGAACCAGTCACAGTTGCGCTCTACTATCAACACACTCAATCAGAACAATACCTCGCTTTACAGTGTAGATGTACGTGGCCTGGTTGCCGTTGTCCCTGGCGGGGACGCCAGCAAAGGCAGCGCGGGCGGAACCGCCAATTACAGCGGCAAAGCCTTTCGCGACCAGTCTGCCTCTCTGGCAAACTCCCAGGAAACTCTCGTGGCGCTGGCTCATGACACCGGCGGGAAGGCCTTACTCGACAACAACAACCTGGGACGGGTTTTTGATCTCGTTAAGGAGGACTCTGACAGTTACTACATCCTGGGATACTCGTCAAATAACACCCGAAGAGATGGAAAGTATCGCCAGATCAAAGTGCAGGTCAGCATCCCCGGTGCAAGACTAAAGTACCGGCAAGGTTACTTTGCTCCTAAAGCTTTCGGACAATTCACCCAAGCCGACAAGGAGCGGCAGTTGGAAGAAGCCGCCTCCACGGAGCGCCCCTTCAACGACATTCCGTTCCTCGTCTCGGCCAATTACGTGATGGCCGATGCGCAACGGGTGTTTGTGCCGGTTTCACTTAAGTTCTCGGCCTCTGTAATTCCCTTCCAACAAAAGGGAAAAAAGAGTCAAGCCGAGTTTGACTTCATTGGACAGGTCAGGGACTCGAAGGACAAGCCAGTCACCTCGGTTCGAGACACGATCCGAGTTAATTTGGACCCAACGTCTTATCGCAAGGTTGCCAGCGGAGACATCCAATACAATACCGGTTTTTATCTGCCTGCCGGGAAGTATGATTTGAAGTTCCTGTTGCGGGAAAATCAGGGTGGGAAGATGAGTTCTTTTGAGCAACCACTGATCGTTCCGGATTACAGCCAACCGGGGCCCTTGTTATCTTCCATTATCTTGAGCAACCGCCTGGAGCCTGTTGGTTCAAATGACAGCCAGATCAAGAATCTCTCCAGAAGCGGGGGGTTCCAAGGTCGTGACCTTCTGGACCCGCTGGTCATCGATCAACTGCGCATTGTTCCTAACGTGGCCCGTGTCTTCACCCCGTCAAATACGCTATACATTTTCTTCCAAACCTATCTTCATTTGCCAAAGGGGACGCAGCCCAATCTGGGCCTTTCCATTTCCTTCCTTAAGGATGGAGCCCTGTTTCGGGAGGCCGGCAAAACAGAGCTGACGCAGTATGATGATAGATCGAGTGGCACGATCACCAGTCACTTCCAGGTTCCACTGGGCGAGTTCCCTAAAGGAGACTACCAATTGCAAGTGAGATTGACCGATCCTGTTTCGCAAAAAAGCCTGGTTCAAGATGAGAAGTTTGTGATTAGATAGGTCCATTCCATTGTATTTCTTGGTTTACTGAAACAGTCGGAGAGTGGTGCCATGTCGAAAATGCCTGGAATGCTGGGTCTCGCCTTGACTTTGCTCGCCACGCAATCTGAAGCCGAGCCGATCAAGCTTCACCCATCCAATCCCCATTATTACCTTTTCAACGGCCAGCCCACCATTCTGATAACTTCGGCAGAACACTATGGGGCTGTGGTCAATAAGGACTTTGACTACGTCACCTATTTCGACACACTGAAGTCTTACGGGCTCAACTACACCCGCATCTATCCAGGAGCATTGTTCGAGCCTATGGGAAAATTTCTGAAGGGCAACACGCTGGGTCCAAAACCATGGAGCCTGGTCGTTCCGTGGGCACGAAGCAATGTGCCGGGATACTCACTTTGCGGCAACAAGTTTGACCTTGATCAGTGGGACTCCGAGTATTTTAGCCGACTTAGAGATCTTGTCAGCAAGGCGGCCGACCGGGGCATCGTGGTGGAGATCTGCTTCTTCAATGCCCAGTACTCCGACACTTGGCCCATCTCTCCACTTTCTTCTGACAACAATATTCAAGGTGTCGGCCGTTGCGATTTTGAGGATGCGCAGACCCTGAATCATCCGGACCTGGTAAAGCGAGAGGACGACTACGTTCGCAAGATTACGCAGGAAGTGAATGCTTATGACAACGTCATTCTTGAGATCTGCGACGAGCCCTTCCTCACCGGTACGCCCATCGCTCTGGCTGGCCCATGGGTCGGTCATTTCATCGAAGTGATTAAGAACGCCGAAAGGGGCCTTCCTAACAGACATCTAATCGCACAACAGTTGGAAGGACCGGTCGGAGGGCCCTGCGATTTTTCAACTCATCCCGATGTCTCGATCATCGTCGCACAGTATGTGTGGGAATCGCTGGCCGAGCAGATGGGAGGAATGAAGGCTCTCGACTTAGAGTATGGGCACAACAAGCCGATTGAATTCAACGAGACCAGCTATTACCCGAGCTCTTACAAAGGGGACAAAGTCGCTGATTCGCGGGTGGAAGCCTGGGAGTTCGTTGTTGGTGGGGGAGCGAGTTTCAACCAATTAAACGGTCTCTACACTGCGCAGGACCCAGCCGGGAAGACCCCTGACAACGCTCAGATCTTGCGAGCCCTTCAGAACCTGAAAGGCTTCATTTACAGTTTCGACTTCGTCAAGATGCAACCGGACAAAAGTCTTGTCGTGAGCGGAGTCCCGGAGGGAGCCATCTGCCGGGCCAGCAGCCAGTCGGGACAGCAGTATGCCCTCTATCTTCACCACAGCAAAGATGGAACAGGTTCCTCCTGGCCTGCGGGGGACGCTTACACGGTAGTCCCAGGCAGTTACACTGACAGGTTGGTGCTCAAGCTACCTGCCGGCACGTACAAAATTGATTGGGTTGAACCTGCAACCGGTTCCATCGTTCTTACTGACACGATTACACACAAGGGAGGCAATCGGACATTCACGACTCCGACTCATTCAGTGGACATTGCCCTCCGGATCAAGCGTTAAGCCGACAATGGTTTAAAGAGTCGGGCCGTGCAAGGGGGCGGGCCAAGATGATGTTTTCTCATCATCAGGAGACCGAACTTTGTTTTTACAGCGACAGCAAAACTACGGCCGTCAGTGCGCAAAGGACACCCACTCCCTGCAATCGTGTAATGGATTCGTGCAGGATCAGGGGGGCCAAGAAGACAACCACTAGCGGATACAACGCAGTGAATGGCGCCACAATCGAAGCCTTTCCCCCACTCGACATGGCCGCCAGGAGTGCCCAGGACCCTAACGCGTTGAGTACCCCACTCAGTAACGCCCATACCAGACTAGTGGCAGGATAACCCAGGATTGCCTTGCCCGGATAGAATAGAGGTTGCAACAGAAGAAATCCGACGACCAGCCAGACCAGTGCCGATTCCGCCGAGAGATGGTTGGTAGAGAGCTTCTGCAGAAGCCCTACAATCCCCCAGGCCAGCAGGATGACGATGGCCATGAAAAACCAGGGAGGTAATGAGAGCACTCAGCCGACCTCCAGTGAAAAGATGACGATGGCAATGGCGGCGAAAGCCAATCCGAGCGCCTGTCGCCAATTGACACGTTCCCGTAAGATGAGCACAGCCAGCCCCACTGTGATCATGGGATAAAGCGATGTCACGGCTGTAATCACGGCGGTGTTCCCTCCGCTACGATAGGCGGCAAAGAGTGCAAGACCCCCTATCCCCGACAGGATGCCGTTGGCTACGCCATAAAAGATCCCTCTGGGGCTCTTCTCAAACTTGAACCGTCTGGCGACTACGAGAAATAGTGCAACGGGCAACGTTCCGATCGTGAAAAGGAACTGCATTCCCTTTGCAGGAATCTGAGTGGATCCCAGCTTTGAACACATTGCCCACCCGCCCCAGCAAATCACGCACAAGGCGGAGTACCAGATCCACTTTGCTTTGAAGGTAGAATAAATTGGCATCGAAGTCCTCTTCCAGACGTCTTTAAGGTACAAAGATTTTCCAAACCTCCACGGCCACCCCATTAGCGCTGATATCTTACTCCGGAGCCTACCATATGAAAACCGAGTTTTAGATAGTCATGACATATCGCTGTTTGATTTCTCACCGGTGTTGTGCTATTGGTAATCTGCATCGCGCTCTTGCCACCTTGATCGGCCGCGTCTCTTACCTTCGGCCATCAGTTATTGAACAACCATCCCCATTCAGTTCCAGTTGAGAGCGCATTTTCTTCATCTCTTTTAGGGTGATTTCCTTCGGAGGCAGCTATGAGACATTCACGCCGGGCATTCTTCAGAGCGTCTTCTGGCACCATCCTGGGTTCCGCACTACTCAGCAGCATGGAAGGCAAGAACGTGAGTGGAAGCCTCAGCAAGACTATACCGAAAGGGCCTGCGTCGAGATATGTGCCCAAAATCTGTGCGGCGTTCGTTAGACGAAAGGAGGATTATGGAATCCTCTGGCCTGGTGCCATCTACGATGGCGAGACCGCTCTCCGAGTGTATCACCAACAGTTGGAGAAGGCGGCGCAGAAACTGGGTGTGGAGTTGCGGTTGCGTCCGGCTCCCATCTACTCCGAACAGGAAGCCGATGAGTGGGTGGCAGAAGGCCGAGCCCAAAAATCAGATGGTCTCGTGGTGTTGCTTCTTGACAGGCAGAGACATTCCTGGCCTACCGCCTACAAAGCCGCTGAATCAGGCATTCCCACGGTAGTCTTTTCGCCCATCGGAACTGCCTTCACTATCAATACCGAGTCTTTGGCAAGGAAGAAGGGGGTGTTTATCGCCTCCTCGGATGACTTCTCCCAGGCCATCTGGGGTCTGAAGATGCTCAAGGCCGGGGCCAAACTACGCGAAGCCCGCCTCATTGTTCTTGAAGGTGCTGAACGTAGGGACACTGAATTAAGACATCTGGGGACAAAACTGCGCTACGTTCCAGCCAGGGAGTTTCTGGACAAATACAACCACACTTCCGTCAATGACGAGATCAAGCTTATGGCTGCCCATTATATCCAGCACGCGACCCGGGTTGCGGGACCGTCAGAACAGGATGTGATAAACGGCGTCAAGAGTTATGTGGTGGCCAGAGGCTTCCTGGAGCGCGAAGAGGGCGATGGCATCACGATGGATTGCCTGGGGGCTTTGGGCCCTACTCAGGTGAGCCTGCCCTGCATTGCCTGGTCAAGGATGCTGGATGATGGTGTGCCTGCTGCTTGTGAGGCAGATATTGGAGCGGCCGTTACTCACACACTGGTGCAGTATTTGTTTGACCGCCCCGGATTTCAGCAGGACCCGGTTCCTGAAACCGCCAGGGAATGCCTGGTCGGTGCACACTGTACCTGCCCCACTCGTTTGCAGGGTTTCGGCCAGCCCTCTGTCCCCTATTTTCTGTCTCATCACCATGGCAAGCGGGATGCGGTCCCGGTGCCAACCTGGCCAGTTAAGGCGAGAGTCACATTGGTCAGTATCAACCCCAACGACCGTAAAGGGCAGTTTCCCGAGATGATCATCTCGAGTGGCAGTGTGGTAGAAAACGTTTCGGTGCCGCCTTCGGGAGGA
>JBGOTQ010000137.1:0-17817 GCA_041476565.1 Terriglobia bacterium
CGGCCAAGTGGGGGATACGGGAATCCTGGAAGGGGAGTTTTCGGAGGCGATTGTCCATAATACATATCCTTTCCTTCCAGGATATTTCGCCCACGGCGTTAAATGCATTCGAGGGAACCTTAAGGTGGGTGACCTCGTCCAGGCCAGAGTGGATGTGGCCCGTCGCATGGCCATTGCCCAAAATCATACCTCTACCCATTTGCTTCACGCTTCCCTACGGAATTTGATCGGCTTCCACGTGAAACAGGCTGGATCACTGGTGGCTCCTGATCGGTTGCGATTTGATTTTACACATTACATCGGCCTCTCTCCGGCGGAGATCTCGGAAATCGAGGACATGGTTAACTCCGTAATCCTCCAAAACTTCCCCGTGAGTACGGATATTAGAGATCTGAATGCGGCAATCTCTGAAGGAGCGATGGCTCTTTTCGGCGAGAAATACGGCGAACAGGTAAGGGTCGTCTCGGTTGACACCTTCAGCAAGGAACTCTGTGGTGGCACCCACGTACGCCGGTCTGGAGACATTGGTTTGTTCAAGGTGGTCAGCGAAAGTGGGATAGCTGCCGGGGTGCGTAGAATCGAGGCAATAACTGGACCGGGAGCTCTGGACCGATTTAGGGAGGACGAGCAGTTGATCATTCGGCTGGAAGAGGTGGCCAAGGGCAGGCGCGCTGACCTGCCGGGCATCTTGGAGCGGTATCAGAGTAGCCTCAAGACCTTAGAGAAGGAACTGGAAGGTCTGAAATATCAGATTGCCAAAAATCACACCCAGAAGATTCTCGATTCTGCACTGACCATTAAAGGTATAAAGATTGTGACCGGGATCGTCGATGATTTGGACAAGAGTGCCTTGCGGAACCTCGCCGACGAGTTGAAGGCTCAGGTGCAAGAGGGAGTTGTGGTTTTGGCCACCACAAGTGGTGATAAAGTGGCCATTGTTGCGACAGTTACCTCGACGCTGACTCCCAAGGTCCACGCTGGAAAATTGGTTAAGGAGATCTCAGCTATTGTGGGGGGCAGCGGAGGAGGCCGTCCCGATATGGCTGAGGCCGGTGGAAAAGATCCCTCGAAATTAGATCAGGCCCTTCAGTCCGTCGGGCCGTTTCTTGCGTCAATACTTCAGTAGAAGCTGGGAGCGTTATCGAAAGAAAAGGGAAAATGGTTGAAGGTAAAAGACTTTGTTTTCTAAAGCCGATGACTCTTCCCTGCATTTCCAGCAGACAGAGTGGAGTGAAAAACTTTTCCCTTTTTTGATGCTTGTCAAATCCTCTGTGTTTTGTTAATGTTAGCCATTGTGCTGGAGGTTGCCCTTTGCGAAGGAAGGAAATTTCCCTGATTCTCATTTTGGGATTGCTGGGTATTCCCCTGAGAGTCTCCTTTGCCCAGGAAATCGTTCGCTTCGTTGGATCGGATGGAAGAAGAGTCTATTCCAATACCGAATCGGTTTTTCAGCTTCCCGGAGACGCAGTGTCTTCCCCGGATTTGTTGAAAGCCGTCGAACAAATAACGGAACTCCAAACTGTCCAGAAGGTTGAGAATTTGATCCAGCAGATTTCTGAAAAGCATGCCATTGATCCGGACCTCGTTAAAGCTGTTGCCAAAGTGGAATCCAACTATAACACTTACGCCGTTTCCCGAAGGGGCGCCATGGGAATAATGCAACTGCTCCCTTACACCGCCAAACGCTTCGGAGTCTCTAATATCTTCGATACCCGACAAAATATTGAAGGTGGCATCAAATTCCTGAAATTTTTGATGGAGATGTTCCCTAATAATCTTGCGAATATCCTGGCTGCTTACAACGCCGGTGAAAAGGCCGTCTTGAAATTCGGCGGTGTCCCGCCTTACCGGGAGACGCGGGACTATGTGCGAAAGATCACGGCCCTTTACGGGAAGAAGACTTCATTTGAGACCGCAAAGGTTGGGCCGGAAGGTATCATTGTCCGTTACCTCGACGAAGCCGGGCACGTCGTTTACTCCAACCTGGAGTCGGCCTATCGATAATTTTGATTAGGATGCAGGGGTGGACGATCGCTGAACCTCTGATGCGAATGCGATTCCCACAACTCAGGCAGTTTGACAGTTCTCCAGGCGTCTTCCTGGTCAGCAGAAATTCCTTTAGTTCCTTTCTCTCCCGCTCTTCCCTTTGGCTATTGGTGTTGGTAATTCTGCTCCCCGCTTTCACGATGGCTGAATTGGGGAAAGGTGAACTCTTCCCGGACCGGCAACTCGCCCAGGATCGCTTCGAGGCTGCAATCGTACTGAGGACAAAGCTTGAGAGCAAGCCTCCGCGCCTGCGCACGATTTCCGAGTACTCACGAGCTATTGAAAAGTACCGGTCAGTTTATTCTGCCAGCCCGGCATTTTCCAAGAGCAATGATGCGCTTTTTGCCGTAGGGGAACTCTACCAGATGATGGGGAGCGACTTCAAAGACCCCAAGTATTTTCAGAGGGCAATTAAAGCGTACGAATTTCTGATACACGAGTACCCGGGAAGCCCTTATTGCCCAGGTGCAACCTTTGCTTCTGCGGAGATTTACTTCGCCGACTTGCATGAGGCCAAGTCGGCGGAACAGGCTTTTCGAGAATTCCTGGAAAAATATCCCCACTCCAAACGGGCTCGTAATGCCCGGGCGCGCCTCGAAGATTTGCGGACCCAATTGAGACAAGCGCGGGAGAATGCGAAAACCGAGGAGAAGGGCACAAGTCCCGGTTCTCTCAAAGTGCCACCAAATGTTGTCCACCACCAAGGTTCCGAAGATGCCATCAAGAGTGAGAATCATGAGGTTGGCGACGAACGCAAGAGTTCATCCGTAACTGGTTCTCATCGACAGCAGGGTTCGGCACAAGGATCCAACCTGATTGCTTCAGTAAAGGATGTTCGATACTGGAGCGCTGATGGGTACGTTCGCATCGTGGTGGCTTTGGATCACAAAACCAGCTTTATCGAGAACCACTTGGGCAAGCCCAACCGCACAGTTCTAGACATCGAGAACGCCGTGCTGCCCCCCCACTTGGTGGGCCAGAGCTATACCCCGGGGGGAATCCTCGAGAGAATTCGCTTGGGCCAGCCCAAGAAGGACATTGCCCGTCTTGTCGTGGTCGGAGAGGCCATTAAAGAACACTACGTTTTTGGCCTAGAAGACCCCTTTCGGATTGTCATGGACGTTCGACAAGAAGCCTTGCCAAGGCTCGCCAACAACGGTTCGTTGCCGCCTATGAGCGGGACAGTTAAGAAGGTGGGAACACCGCTACCTGATGAACTGAAGTTTGCCTCAAAGTATGACCGGAAGCCCCGGCCTTCCGAAGACAAGCTGGCTGAAAAAACCGCCGCCCACAAGCAGACGCTGGAGAGTAAGCCTGAATCGGCAAAAGCCGCTCCGGTGCGTGCCCCGAAGGAGGCCCAAGGAGCGGTCGTGGCCTCGGGCCAGTTTCCTGCTTTGAAGACCCCGAAGTCTTCTGTCAGCGTTGGCAAAGATGAGGAGGTCGCACACTCCACGTTGCCTGTTCCCAACAGCGACGGTACTCGTTCCTTAATTCGGACTCTCGGACTGAAGATTGGCCGCTTAGTGATCGATCCGGGTCACGGAGGCCACGATACTGGCACTGTCGGGCCCTCCGGCTTGATGGAGAAGGATCTCGTTTTGGACATAGCCCTCAAGCTGAAAGCCCTGCTCGAGGATCGCCTGGACGGGGAGGTAATCCTCACACGCACCGACGATAGCTTTGTCCCGCTGGAGCGCCGAACTGAAATTGCCAACGAGAACCAAGCCGATCTCTTCATTTCTATTCATGCAAATTCCAGTCGCGATAAGGGCGTGCGGGGCATTGAGACCTTTTTTCTCGATTTCACGTCTTCTCCGGATAATGAGGAGATCGCCTCCCGCGAGAATGCGACTTCCCAGAAGACCATCTTTGAGCTTCAGGACCTCGTAAAGAAGATTGCTTTGAAAGAGAAAATCGGTGAATCACGAGAATTCGCTCAAGTTGTCCAGAAAGCCATCCTCAAACAAGTTCAAAAGACAGCACCACGCAATGGGGATCGGGGCGTTAAACAAGCCCCTTTTATAGTATTGATTGGGGCCCACATGCCTTCCATTCTGACTGAGTTATCTTTCCTAAGTAACCCCTCCGACGAAAAGCTTCTGAAAACTCCTGTCTACAGACAGCGAATTGCCCAAGCCCTGTTTAGCGGGATCGAGAACTACACCCGGGATCTCGGCGGTGTCAGAACAGCTCGAAAACTCCCGTAATCGATTATGGAAAGGAAATGAATGAGAGAGGATGAATCGCAAGAGGGTAGTGAATTCCCGTTGCCTTTGATTGAAGAACAGCCAACTTACAACGAAGACGGAGTCGATCTGACGCTGATCCGATGGATGCTTTCCCTGACGCCGGCTGAGCGCCTTCAAACACTACCGGAGAATGTACGGTCGATCATGGAGTTACGTGGTGACGAGACCGAAGCCTGATTTCCAGCTCCCCGCTTTTTCAATGCCGGAAAGATTCGCCACGACGGAGCGCGGCGCCCACTTTCAAAAGGGCACTTTCATAAAAGTGCGCCATGACCTTTTCAAGTTCACCAGCGCAGATGAAAATGCTGGAGGGCCCCGCTTTGTCGGGGCTGCGGTCGCGACAGAGCGCGACCCTCCATCAAGACACGCATTTTCATGAGAGCCTTTCATGCCCCCATGGGGGGCGCCACGTTGCATGAAAATAGATGAGCCTGATCAGAATTGCGGCCTCCCAACCAGTCAAGAAAACCCGCGTGAAGTCACTCAGAAAACAAGGCGTGTAGAGGCTTAACAGAAAGGATCAAGTCATGCCCCGGATTGACATCAATTGCGACCTTGGCGAAGGGTTCGGGGTTTACGAGGTTGGACAAGATGAACGAGTTTTCCCCCTCATTACTTCTGCCAACATCGCCTGTGGTTTTCATGCGGGGGAGCCAGAGACAATGCGACGTTCGGTGGAATTGGCGATTCGCCATCATGTTTCGATCGGTGCTCATCCTGGGACTCCAGATTTAGTTGGATTCGGCCGAAGACGAATGGATCTTTTGCCTGAAGAAATTGAGAGCATCCTCATATATCAAATCGGGGCGCTTGATGCTATGGCTCGCGCCCACGGGGCTGCGCTGCGGCATGTCAAACCTCATGGCTGGCTCTACAATGAGGCCGCCAGGAACTTGGAGTTGGCAAGGGTGATTGCACGAGCAGTCAAGAGAGTCTCTCCCCGTCTTATTCTGTTTGGGTTGTCCGGATCTCTTTCAATTCGGGCAGCCGAAGAGGAAGGCGTGCCTTTCGCTCGAGAAGCCTTTGTGGACAGAGCCTACTTGCAAGACGGAACCCTGGCGTCACGAAGCACACCCGGCGCCCTAATTACGAATCCCGCCAGGGCAGCTTTTCAGGCTTTGAGGCTCGCTCAGGGCGCGAAAGTTGTATGCCTTCAAAGGGGAGAAATCCCAGTGGCAGCCGACACGTTGTGTGTCCACGGAGACAATCCTGAAGTGATCAGAATCTTGAGAGAAGTCAGAAAAGTGTTGAGGGAACATCAGGTCCAGGCGGCAGCCCTCGAGCCTTTGTAACCCCTGGCCTGGTCAAAGAACTCGAACCGACTGAGACGCTGCAGTTTGCATCAAAATATCGTGCAAGTCTCCCAAAACGGGATCCAAATTGGTGGCATTTCCGGGGCGGTGCCCTCTTTGCGACTTGTGGAGGGCCGCGTTGGGTCGCGACCCCCATGTCACTGATTCAGTAAAATCCTCCATTTGCGAAGACTCGCTCAGGCTCTTCCGACCCCGCCGAGCTTCTTAGTACCTGCCTTCGTAGTTCCAATGTCCACGGTGATGCTTGTCGCGGTGGTAAAAGTATTTGTCGTCGTACTGGCGATACTTCCATCCCTTGTGTCTGCCACAATCGTGCCTCTTGAAATATCCACAATCCAGGCACCGATCTCTATAATAAGCACCCCCTCCGATGCCAACCTGGCCCACAAAACTGGTTCCGTTGGGGCGGCCAACATAGGAGTCTTGCCCAAACACAGGCTGTAGGGAGAAAAGGAACGAGAAAAGTGTGAGAAGTCCTACACCAATCGGTTTTTTCATTGAAGTTCCTCCTCTTTTTTGAGAACTCCGCCCGAGGCTGTCGCCAGGAGCGATTCCAGGTGTTGCAACCCTGGAACTCATCAGTCTGCTGATGTGCAATCGAACAGCCAGAAAATCAAACCAGGCCTCTCAGAGGTAATCTGCATCATTTGAATGAAATAACGGATTTGTGATGGGCCAGGTAAACTCCATGCTCAACAAACAATTGAGACAGATTGAGCGAGGGCCCGCAGAATCCGTCCCATCAATCAATTCATCAACAGGTTGGGGGGATGAGGCATTTTGTCCATCGAGGCATATTGTCAAATACCACACATAGCCCTTCATACGTCAAAAGCCGACCTCAGGACTCAAATGGAGTTTGGGTTGGTTTCTTTATCTGGCTTTTTTAGCTTGACTTATTTTTCCGGACTGTTATTGTTACCGACAACACACGTTCATTTAATAAAAAAAGTCACTTTCTGCGTTGGTGACCATGCACGCATTGTGGATATCCGACAGTCCGGACACTCCCTCGGGGTTTGGAAACGTGACTCGTTTTGTGTGCGAAGGTCTGGCCCGCAAGGGTCACCAGATGAGCATCCTGGGATGGCAGGCGCACGAGCCGTGCGATTGGAACGGATGCAAAGTTTATCCGATGGGAAAAAACCCGTTAGGAAGTGACGTCCTGTATCCATTCCTTGTGCGTCACCGCCCGGAAGTAGTCATAGCACTGGGTGACGTCTGGTGGCTTTCGTATTTCTGTGCTCCGCATGTGCGGCGCCAAATGGAATTAACCGACACACCGTGGGCACTCTACTTCCCCATCGACGGTGACATGGAGGGAGAACGACTTCCGCCAAGCTGGATTGATCTACTCCGCGAAGTGGACGTTCCAATTGCCATGAGTCGATACGGACAGCGCATCGTTTCGCAGTGCGGCATCTCGTCCCAATACATTCCTCACGGCGTGGACCTCGATATATTTTGCCCGCCCCTTGATCGCGAGATGGCAAAGGCCCTGGTGGGTGCCAGTGGCAAGTTTGTGATCCTGTCGGACAGTCGCAATCAACCCCGCAAGATGTTGCCCCGCCTGCTTGACATCTTCGCAAAGTTTTCGGCGGACCGTCCTGATGCATTACTGCATTTACACACCGACCCTGATGACGAGTTCACCCAGTCGAGCGTTTATTCTTACGACATTCGTGCCGACTTGCGTTACCTGGGAATTGAGTCGAAGGTTCACTTCAGTCCCGGATGGGTGATGAAAAGGGGTGGCGGCCTTCCCCTCAATGAACTGGCTGCCTACTATCAAGCGGCTGACGTTCATCTGCTGGCTTCGAGCGGTGAGGGTTTCGGGTTGCCGACACTCCAGGCCGCCGCTGCCGGAGCTGTCCCGATGGCAGGGGCTTATACCGCAAGCAGGGAGTTGGTGGAGGGCCACGGAGAAGCCATTAAGATTGCCGCGTGGACTGAAAATGAGTTTGCAGTCCGCCGCGGTCTCATCGACGTAGATGACACGGTAGCCAAGTTGGCACGGTTTTATGATGATCGCGAACTCCTTCGCGAACGTTCAGCGCAGTCGCGGAAGTTTGCTTTACAGTACGGATGGGGCTCCATAATCGACCAATGGGACCTGATCCTGCGTTCCCTCGCACAGTCGAGACGGCGGATCACTCGACTTCCGGTCCAGAAAACCGAGTCCTTTCAGAGGTTGCTACCCCAGTTTCTGCCTAAGACGTTAGGGGCGTCAGTTTCGGTGAAATTTGTGGAACGGCAGTTGGGTCGTGCGGAAGTGTCTATCAAGGCTGACGCTCAGCGGGTCTCCGACGTTCGGATCCCTGTCGTTCCGAAACCCTGCGAAGTCGAACGAGTGCGGGTGCCCCGTTCTCCAGGATACGTGTGCATTGCGCCCACTGATGTGCCTTTATTCCTGGAACTGAAGCGCATTTTTCCGATCCTGAGCGGCTGGGTTCCCCTCTGGTCACGACCCGAGATGGAGAGTGCGCCTGGAAATCTCGAGATAAAAGATCTGGAATTCCGGCATCTGGAATGTCTCGAGGAAGGGCGATTTGACCTGGCACAATCGACCCTTTTGGTGAACGTGGGCGGCGGTCTGGCGAAGGAAATCCTGATTGATGCTGCCCTCTACGGTGTGCCCTGTGTCGGGACTGGGCAAGTTGAAGCGCAGCAATGCTTGTGGCCGGATCTTGTCTCCGAAGATCACCGCCAGGGGCTTCAAATGGTCCGTGCTCTGTTGACCGATGCTGCACTACTGCAGCGAGTGTCAAGCATGGCTCGACTTACATGCCGGAGCCGATATTCTCCGGACGAAGAAGATTCGGCTTTTTGGCTGCGCCAGCTCCACGCCAAGCAGAAGACTGCTGCCGCCTTGGCGGCTGTGAGGTAACTTCCGTGGCAATTCAAATGTATTTCGTGGTGCTGAAGGGAGAGTTCTCCCAGGATTCTTCACGAGACGTGCAACGGCATGTGCGAGCACTGGGAGGGCTGATCTTGATGGTTACGCGCAACGGTCCGGTCGTGGCTATCGACGATGCCAAGACCGGGCGACTGGCCACTCATCCCAAGGTTGCCATGGTTGGCCCCGTTACCTTGAATTCGCGCGGCTGGGCTGCAGACAGACTCCAGCGGGTGTTCGCGGAAAACCTGAGCAAGCAGCTGCAAATCACTGTGGTTCGCGATGCAGGATCCACCGGAACGCCGGGCGCCAATCGAGACAATGCAGGTGGTTCTCAAATCACATCACCGAACAAAAGAGAAGCTCCATGAAGCAGTAGGGGGGTTGGTGTATTTCATTGAACAGCACGCTAACTAAAAGGGGGAGTGCATGGGTATCAACATAGGTCACGAGTTACTGGATGTCCCGTTTGGAGACATGATCTTAAGCATGGCAAGTGCGATTGCAGACAGCCAGGTCAAGCTTGACATGGCGTCGCTCGGCACACTGAAGGTGCTTGCCCACACAAAGTTCGACTTTATTCCGGACGTTACCGAGGTGCTGGAGCCTGTCCCGAAGCTGATTATCACAAACCAGGGAGCCATCACGGTGACGGGTGTGGACGTGTCAAGTACGGTTGGGGATCCCGTCCAGATGACGCTACTCCAAGCGGGTCTGGTGCCAACGTTCTATCAGTTCACAGAAACTGATATTCAAGTCGTCATCTCCATCAAGGCAACCGTCAACACGGAAGTTTCTGTTGACGCAGGCTTCTCATTTGACAATACCCTCACCGCAGAGTTAGGCATCGGGGGTGGGATTTCCAGCTTCTTTGGCGGTCCCAGCGGCAAGATCACCAACACGACTCACGTGGCTTCGCATGTAAACGTCACCACGTCCAACAAATACTCGTATGAAGCTCAGGGAGCGAGTACCCTGAAAACCACGCTAAAACCGGTGGCGGCCCCGGCCCGCGTACTGCCGAAATTCATTACCGTGAACGCATTGGTTACTCCGCCGCAGATTACCATGACCTAACGAGGATAACGAGGATAAGGAAAGGGATATGCCTACTACTATAGCCCAGGTCGGCGCCGAGTTGGCGGAAGTTCCTATCGGCCAGCTTATCACCAATGTTGCTCAGGGGATTGCGGACGGACAGCGCGCCCTCGACTTGGCGTCTATCCAGACGTTAATCGCACTCTCCAATACCATGGTCGACCTGATTCCTGAGGTGACGGAGGTCATCACCCCGTCACCTTTCCAGGTACAGGTTTCCGGTCAGGCTCCGGTGGATGTCACGGGCGCGAGGGTGATGGCGAGTGCTGCAGCTCCGGTGGCGATGAGCGCTCTGCAGGCGGGGATCGTGCCTTCCTTTTATCAGTTCACCGAAGCCACTATTGCTCTGAAGATGTCGGTTCAGATTCGCGAGGCCCAGGAGGAAGATGATGAAGGCACGCGCCGGCCGATTTTTCTACTCTACGGTTCAAGCGTGAATTTCAAAACTCAGAACACTTACTCTTACTCGGCCGACGCCTCCAGCAGCATCACGGTGGTCATGAAACCGATTCCGGCTCCATCACGGCTCGTCCCCTCAACGATCACGGTCAATGCCCTGGGACCAAAGCCAATAGTGACTGTGACACCTTGAGTGCTCCAGCTCGATAGCAAGGGCTAGACATCCAATCACCACCCAAACACGTTGGTGCTAGTCCTTTGGAATGAGGAAATATGGCTGACCCGCTCGCAAATGTAGTTGAGGTTTTTTCTGCCCCGATCGAAAGTGTCATCACCGCACTCGGCATGGGAATTGCCGAGGCTCAAAAACAACTCGATGCGAATTCCATCGCAACGCAGGAGGCGCTGGACACGGATCCGATCCTTTCCCGTTACGGGCTGCAGGCCACCTGGTATCAGTTTCCTCGAGTCGACCTGCAACTGAAGATCGCGGTGAGCGTTACTCAGAATGGGGGGGCTGCAACGATGACGCCGGCGGCTGCGAGTCTGCCCATGGCGATCAGCGCAGCTCCGATGCGTTTGCAGCTTCAACCGGTCAGTGCGTCCTATCAAACTCAGTTCAATTACGACGCCCAGGCATCAAGCACAATTACGCTCTCCATCGTTCCTGTGACGCCGCCTCGTCCCAACGACCCGGTCACGATCCAGCCGAGTATGGCGCCACTGGACGTCCAAAACGCGGCACTTGCCAGCCCCGCCAAATTTGTTACCACCAAGGATGCTCAAGGCAAGACCGTGCCTGCTGCCGTGGACGCCCAGGGTAACAAGCTTCAGTTTGATATCAACTTCAACGCTGCTAGTCGGCTGTGGTACGTGCTGCAATACGCCCCTTCCAACAGGGCTGTGCCTCCAGTCGTAGTCGCCGTGGACGATTCCACAAAATCGGTACGAGTAATCAACACTCCCTAGGAAGAGGATGGTCCGTGGCCAATATCCCGCCAATCAAGCCCACTATCGACATTGGGAAAGTTGTCTCGGTGATTCGGAATATCCAGAATATTCAAAATATCGAGCAGTTCAACGCCCAGAAACCTCAGTTCGTTCAAGCAGTCACTGACCTGCAGACGCACCTGACCGAGACTCAGGCTCAAATTGACAATCTGAACGGCACAATCAGCCAGGATCAAACAAACATTGCCAATTTACAGAGCCAAAACGCCTCCCTGACCGATGACAATGTGAAGAAGCAGGCGATGATCGACGAACTCAAAAAGAAGCTTGCTGGATTGACCAGCCCGCCGCCTGCGGCTAGTACGATTGATCTGGCTACCTCTTTGAAAGGGGTTTTCGACGCCATCCAGCAGCAAGCGCGCCAGCAGGCGGCAGGGGGAGCGGCGGCAACCATTCGCAGCCTGGACTTCGCGATTAAAACCCAGGTGACGGTGCAGCCGGACTCAACAGGAAAAATTCAGACGATTTTGCGGCTGCCGACCCCGGAAACGCCAATCGATCCTGATCAACTGTCGACGCTATCCCTATCGTTTGGTTCAATTCCGGGCGCCACTCCTTCCCGTGCGCCAAGTGGTGTCTCCCCCTCTCCCGTTGTTCCGCCCACGCCGTCGCCCACACCCGTACCCACGACTGTACCGGCGCCAGGCTCGACGGAGCAACCCGGCGTGAGGTCGCAATCCCGCCGGCCACTCAAGCAGGAATCCCGCAAGGCGCGGAGCCCATCAAGGAGCAAATCCTAGAAAGAGTCGGATCCAAATTGGGTTTTCACCATCGACATATGCAAATTACAGTGACAACTTTAGAAGTCGCTCCTTTTGCACTTCGCCCCTCACCCCGCCTTCGGCACCCCTCTCTCCCCGATGGGAGAGGGGCCGGGGGCAGAAGGGTTGGTCACTATATTTTCCAATCCCCTATAAGTTGGACATCTCATTACCTTGGTGGTGAGAAATGCGGACTAAACATTCCGGGTCGATTACTTCGAACAGAATAGTTTTTTGCTATGCCTTTGCTGACAGACAATCTCGCTGAGGCCCGAATGGCCTATGCAGCCCTGGAGAACCGGGCCCAGAGCTCCGAGGAATATTCCCAGGTTCTCCTGTCGAGCCTCAATGATCTGCGCGCCCGGCTCCCTCAATTGGACATCGGCATTGGTGGGCTCAAACAACGCATCGCCGATCTTGAGGCTGCGAATTCCGCGCTTCAACTGAAGGTTCAGCAATTGACGGAGCAAGAGATTAAAGCAGACGTGTCGCTGGATAACTTCATCGCCGCCACGGGTATGTCCGCCGCACTTGGAGAGGCTTCCATGCGCGATCGATCGGTGGGCTCGATCGGCGCCAGTGTTCAGGCCTACGTCGGTGTAAGCGCAGGCAGCGTCGGGCTCCGCCTCCACCAGCCGGAATCAATCCAGTTTGCCGGGCTAAGTTCGACATCATTTGAGATTGCCAAGATACCCCCGGTGCCCGGTCAGCCGGCAGCGCGCAACCTTTACGTGGTTTTGGAGGACACTCAGCACGTCTACACCGAGCCTTATTGGATGCAGTTTCTCACTGCGACACAACCCCCCCAGCAGCCTGCTCTGCATATTGTGACTGAGATTGCCCAGATCTTCGCGCAAACCGGGGGATGGACCTTCACCTTCCTGGCCCAGGAAATCGCCGTCATTGCCCAGATTGAAAAGAGTCTGTCGGACTTGCTCGCCAAGGGAGCTCCAGGGAACCAGGCTGCTGCTTACAAGGCCGCGGTGGATGCCTTATTGGCATTAACCGGCGTTCTCACAACAAAGGCCTTCCCGGTAGCTGGAGATTTGATGGCCCTCACCACTGCGGTTGACTCCGCCACGACTATTGCCCGATCATTTTTGCCGTGACACGATTCGAGAAAACACATACCCGGTGGGAAATTGAGCGAATGCAACGCCTCCGTCAAGAGCGACTCGCCAAATTGCGAGCATCTAAACGCGATGATCGACGCTGCCAACAATTGATCGGGGAATCCCGCGTTGCTTCTCATGAAGCCCTACGTGCTGAACTTCGCCGAGAAACGCGAACCCGACGCGAGGAAGAGGCTCGAGCAGGGCAATGGAAGGAAGGCTGGCATGAAGAACATCTGCAACAGTTGAAGACTGCACTTCGTGTTGAGACTCTCGAGAGGCAACGCCAGGAGCAACAGGTTGAGGCGATTCGATCGGCAGGTAAAGCCGAAACAAAACAGCTACGACAAGGCAGGGACCTTCAGGTCCCTCGCGAAGGATTTGCATTGCCGGAGCGCCTGCGTGAGCGCCGAGAACTGGAACAACGGGAAGCTCGGGCGGCCCGACTTCGGGGTCAGCAGCGCCTATCCGGGCAGAGTGAGACAGCTCAAAAGCAGCACGAAAAAGAATTGCGGACAGAACGATTTCGTCAGCGTCGAGAACAGGAACAATTGGAGGCTTGGGCTACCCGGCTTCGAGAACAACAGCAACTAGCCGGGCAGAGCGAGGCGGCCCGAGCCCACCGCGAAGAAGAATTGCGGAAGGCGCACCTTCATGAGCATCGAGAACTGGAATTACAGGAAGGGCGGGCTGCCCTGCTTCGGGATCAGAAGCGCCTATCCGTGCAGAGTAAGACGGCTCAAGAACAGCGCGAAGAGGAAGTCCGGACGGCTCGCCTTCGCGCACTTCGGGAACAGGAGCAACGTGAAGCTCTGGTGGTCCAGCATCGGGAGCAACAGCAGGTCCGTCAACAACAAGCATTGCAGCGTCGGCAAGAGGGAAAGCGCCGCGCCACCCGTATCGAGCAATTGGGTCGACGGCAGGCTGGGACGGCAATGCCCGCTCCGGTGAGTCGCCGGCCTCTTCAGCGGCTGAACAAACGGAGAGCAGAAAGACTGATGGGCTTTCGAGCCCTGCAGCGGCAGGCTGTATCAAGCGCTGTACTCGCCGACAACGTCGCGCCTGAACTGCTTCTCGACGAGCTTCCCTGGTTGAGTACTCGTGGCAGTTTCATCGTCGATGAGCTCTGGAATCCCGTCTATCTTCGGGGGGTCACATTTAGGGGGCTCGACGAAGTTAACCCCCAGGGGACCCAACCGTTTCCGAGTGCTCTCTCAATCGATGAGCGCAATCTTTCGGTGCTAACCGATCTGTGGGGCGCCAACTTGGTTCGGATCCCGTTTCAGGCTCAGACTTTGCTCTCTGGCAATGGTTTCCTTTCCGCTGATAAAATCTTGCAGGGTCTAGATGAATGCGTCGCCACAGTAACCCAAATGGGAGCATATGTGCTTCTGGCCTTGGAGCCATCTTCCGGCAACGGATCCCCTGCAACGCCTGATGCTGATTTATTCCGGATTTGGCGCCTCCTGGCTAATCATTACCAGGATGAGCCGGGCGTTCTTTATGAAATCTTCGCCTCGCTGGTGCCCCTCGCCAACAACTGGCTGGAAACAGCCTTAATGCTAATTGGGACCATCCGACTGGAGAATCCGGCTTCCCTCATTTTTCTGGGCAGTGGGAAGGGTGGGGCGAATGTCAATGGGCTTCCCTTGCGGTTTTCGACGGCCGACCCAGTCTTCAATATCGTGTACACAATGGGTGTCTCGCCTCAGCATCTTCCCGCCCCGGAGGATCCGCAACTGCGAGCTTTGGCAAGTTCCTATCCAATATGCGTTTCGATGTGGTTAGACGGGGGGACAGACTACGGCCGTTCCTCACAGATGGTAGCGAACCTGTTTGAAAGCTACGGAATGGGATGGGTGGCCTCTAGCTGGAATACTGAACCCCGGCTCGTAACCAATGCTACCACTCACGATTTGTCTTCAACGCGTTGGGGACTTATAGTCCAACGTGCTTTAGTACAGCCCGTGAAACCCTTGCTCCCACCTCTTGTTTGAAGACCCGTGGACGACCTGAAGTCGATCAAGCAGACGGACCTCAAGGGAGTTTTTTGGCCACATCCGCGAAAACGGGATGCCGATCCGCCCGTCCAAATCGCAAATCATTTGCTTCGTGATAATTGATCCTACATCAAAAAGTCGGGGAAAAAGCCGTCCTGTTTCGATCAAAGCCTACATCCTTTCCTGCCCCGATCGCCAGCAGCTCCGTCTTCAAACACTGGTGAACCTCCGGTCTACTGACTGGAACGATGAGCCCGAAATCGAGATTGATCAGACAACCTGCGAGCGCAGGCAGGAGCGTCAAGAGCGCACGGCTCTGCGCCTTTTGCAGAGGGCCGTCGAGGAGGGCCCCGAATATATCCTTTTCCTCGAGGATGATCTCGACTTCAACCTGTATCTCAAGCATAACCTCCAGTACTGGTATCCTCTGGTGAAGACGCCATCACGAATGCACTTCTTTGCGTCACTTTACAATCCCAATATCCGGCGCATGGTTCAAAGTCCTCGCCATGCCTTTTTCGTGGCGGACCCTAACACGGTCTATGGAAGCCAGGCCTTCCTCTTGTCACTCATTACAGCTCGCTATATCACCGAACGCTGGAGCGACGTGGTCGGCATGCAGGACATCAAGATGTCTCGTTTGGCAGCCCGCCATTGTCCCCTCTATTACCACGCACCGTCGCTTGTCCAGCATGTTGGAGTCGAGAGCGCTTGGGGCGGAGGTTTTCACTCGGCGGCTGACTTTAGCCGGGATTGGAAATCTCCGGAAATCTGACATTGACCACTAAGCATCGGCGCAGTAAATTTTGTAAAGCGCGCATCTTTGGGCGGGATGAAAAGTGAGAATCTTTTTCAACCTGGCCTGGTTGACACATGTTAAGATCGCCAGCAGGTCCAGGCAGGCAGCGTCTTTACGTCATCGAGCTATACGAATTAGGTGCAACTAAGAGTGGCGGGCAGGAAGAGCTGAAGACGTCCTGAAAGGACAAAAGAAACTAGCCAGGGGAGGAGCGGCGACGCCGTTCGCCGCGATACCCCTGGGAACAGGTTCCATATGGGGGTGCACCCTGGAGGGGTGCGAGACTCTTCTGGCACGCTTCCAGGGTGCCCGCTTAATGAGATACATGTGCCAGGAGATGACACTCACGGTTTTTCAGGCAATTCTGAGCTTTCATGCGAGCGAACCTGACTGCATGGGGTCGTGCCTCGTGAGAGCGAGCAGTCAAAAGTGACGTACAACGGAGAAGTTGGTTCCGGGTTTCTCGGCGACCTGACAACCCCTCACTTGGCCTGAAAGGCCAAGATAGAGGAGCCCAGGGCAAGCGAAGGGACTATTGGTCCGAGCGTCGCCCTGGGTAAATGATCCCACGAAACACCCCGAGCTCTGAAAGAGCGGAATAGGAAACCAGATCAAATCAACCGAATGTTGAGGAGGAAGTGGGTTGCCTGTGAGCGCAAGAACTTCGAGGCGCAAGATCTCTATTTCGCCCTTTTCAAGGCTGGGCACCTTTTGAAGGCACTTGTACCGAGGGCGACGCGGTGGCCTAAGGCCCCCGCTGGCCCTGGGCTGGGTTATGCAGGCCTTTCAGGCCAGGGTTTCGATGCTCTCCCTCTGTACGTTACTTTTGATTGCACCCCCAAGAGAAGGAGAAGGAACGATATGAAAAACTTACTCATGTTCGCGGTGGTAGTTGTCTCCACGGTGTGCGCGGGGCACGCGCAGAGTCTTGTCGGTGACTGGCAGGGGACACTCAAGGCCGGCCCGGCTGAACTCCGCCTTGTCCTGCATATCGCCAGTGACAATGACGGCAACCTCAAGGCCACGCTGGACAGCGTCGACCAGGGAGCCAACGGTATACCTGTAACCTCCATTTCCCTCAAGGACTCGAAGCTGAGTTTTACCGTGGACTCGGTCCACGGCACGTATGAAGGAAAAGTCAACCCCAATGCAACGGCGATTGAGGGAACCTGGACGCAGGTTCAGCCATTGCCGCTCGACTTCAAGCGCCAGACCGCTCCGCTGAAGACCGAGCACAAACCCGCTAAGCCCTCTGACATCGATGGCACCTGGGCGGGTACGCTTGACGCAGGCATGACGAAACTGCGGATCGTGTTCCATATTACGAATACCGAGGACGGCCTCACAGCCACGATGGATAGTCCTGACCAGAATGCGAACGGCCTGCCTGTGACAACCGTGACGCGGAACGGTTCGTCGCTCACGATGGAGTCAAAGTTGGTTGCTGGCAAGTTCGAAGGCAAGATCAACAAGGAACTGACGGAAATTGAGGGCACATGGACACAGCGGGGGGCCACCTTGCCCTTGCTGCTCAAACGGGTCAAGGGTGCGGCCGAACTGGAGCGACGACGGCCCCAGAATCCGGTGAAGCCTTATCCCTATCACGAAGAAGAAGTCGCCTATGAGAACAGGGTGGCTGGCATCAAACTAGCCGCCACGCTTACGATTCCCACAGGGAGGGGGCCCTTTCCCACTGTGGTCCTGATCACGGGCTCCGGTCCCCAAGACCGCGACGAAAGCCTGATGGGCCACAAGCCTTTTCTTGTACTGGCCGACTATCTGACGCGCAAAGGTATCGCCGTGCTGCGTGCAGACGATCGCGGCGTGGGAAAGTCCGGGGGAAACTTCGCAACCGCCACGACAGTTGATTTTGCCAGCGACACCGAGGCCGGAGTGGCATACCTCAAGACGCGGCCGGAGGTAGATTTGCATAAGATCGGCCTGATTGGTCATAGCGAAGGCGGAATCGTCGCCCCGATGGTGGCAGCGCGCAACCCGGACGTAGCGTTCATCGTGATGATGGCGGGTTCGGGAGTGACGGGGGACCAAATCCTGGTGGCACAAACGTTGCTGATTTCGCAAGCAGCCGGTCTGGGCAAGGAGAAGGCGGAAAAGAACGCCGCTGAGGAACGC
>JBGOTQ010000138.1:0-17652 GCA_041476565.1 Terriglobia bacterium
CTTGAGTCTGGCCACCCGCGGACGAGGGAAGGCTGTTGGGGTCGCGATTCATCCCGGCGTGGTCGAGATTGGACAGGCGATAGACCGGGACAAGGCAGCCCTGGCGGAGCAGGCGTATCGATTGGAACTGGGGCTAGAGGGGATCCGGATCACGGCGAATGCATCAGTAGGATTGTTTTACGGAGTGCAGACGCTGGTGCAGCTGGTGAAGGCAGAGCGGGGAAAGTTCTGGTTGCCGGGGGGCGAGATTCTAGATTGGCCTGATGTGGGTCTTCGGGAAGTCTTCTGGGACGAGCTTGAACACTTGGATCATTTCGACGTGCTCAAACAGGCTATCCGCCGTGCAGCGTTCTTCAAGGTCAACGGATTCGCACTGCGCTTGAACGGGCATTTCGAATATGCGAGCGCCCCGGCCTTGGTGGATCCATACGCTCTTTCGCCAGCCCAGCTTCAGGAATTGACTGACTATGGGTTGTACTATCACGTTCAAGTCATCCCGTACTTGGATGGTCCCGCCCATGTGAACTTCATTCTTGAGCACGATGAGTATGCCAAGCTGAGAGAGTTCCCCGAGACCGCGTTCCAAATGTGTTCCACAAATCCTGAGACTTACAAGCTGTTACAGGGAATGTACCAGGACTTGATGGACGCCAACAAAGGGGTGAAGTATTTCCACCTCTCCACGGATGAGGCATGGTTTATCGGGAAGGCCGACAACAACCAATGCCATGAGGCTGAGCGGGCAAAACAGTTAGGAAGCCCCAGCAAGCTGTGGGTCGAGTTTACAGGGAAAACGGCGTCGTACCTGCAGGATCATGGGCGCAAAGTCATTTTCTGGGGTGAAGATCCACTACAGGCTGAAGACATTCCATTGCTGTCGCCCAGTTTGATCAATGGAGAGGTTTATAGCACCGCTTATAACAAAGCCTTCCGTACCCGCGGCATCCGTCAGATGATCTATACGAATTCTCTCCCGGACGACCCGCTTTTTCCCGCCTACTCTGTCCTGTCTCCAAAAGACCAATTACATCCCGGCGCAGGGACTCAGGAACGAGCGTTGCGAGTTTTTGATGAGATCTCCTTTACTGCAGCTCGCAAGGAAGCGGAGATCATGGGCGTTGACATCTATGCCTGGGGGGATCTTGGTCCACATCCGGAGACTTTCTGGTTGGGCTACGCTGTTGGCGCCTCGGCGGCCTGGCATCCCGGTTCACCTGATCCGCAGGAACTGACACACTGCTTCTACCGGCTCTTTTACGGCCAGGGCGGGATCGAGATGGGCCGGCTGTATCAACGGATGAGCACCCAGGCACAGTTCTGGGCCAGTAGTTGGGACCGTGAACCTTCGGGAACGGCGCCATTAGTTTTCGGCGAATCGTACGGCATTGGTCCTTTTACGCCGTACATCCAAACCCTTCCACTCCCACCTGTGCCCACTGCAGACTATCTTCTACTTAACCGTAACTGGCTTCAGGAGAATGCCAGGCGTGTCGAACTGGCCTGGAAGTTCCTGGGCGAGAATGATGAGTTGTTGAATCTGCTGTACACGAACCTGTCTTCGGTGGAGCTCAATCGTCACAATCTGGAAGTGTATCTCTCGATCGCCAGGTTCTGCCGACAGAATCTTCTGATGCTGAAAGGCCTGGAAGAAATCAGCAACCATCTTCAGGAAGCGCAGGAGCATGCCGCTAAACTGCACTATGCAGAGGCCGCGGCCGCCCTTGATCAGGCACTTGACACGGCGGGAAGAATCCGCGACGAACGCAATCAGGCGCTCCAAATCGTGACGACGACATGGTACGAAACCTGGTTTCCGAGAGTCCATGAAGCCAACGGTCGCCACGTTGCGCGTGCCCCAGTGGGCTTCGTCGATACTCGAACCAGTGAGAGTGCTCGCCGGCGTCAGGAGGGCATGAATTACTTGATTGATAGGGAATTCTCCCTGCCTTTCGGCGAGTGGGTCAAGCAGGTGCAGGGCGTGAGGAACCGGTACGCGGCTGCCCACAATTTGCCTGCCCGGGAGGGTGAGTTTGACTGGCAAGACAAAACGACTCTCTATAGTCTGGCCATCGATCGCGAGTTATGAACCTGCCTGAGGAACACAGGTAAGGGAGGAGAATATGAAGTTGGCTCAGATTTGCGGGGTAGTGCTGCTTGGCCTTCTGGCCGGCGCCGCTGGCGCCACACTGCGGTTTCCTTCCGCTGACGGTCTCCTGACCATCAATGGCCTGGTCGACGAAGACATCTGGAAAGAAGCCGTCGTGCTCCAGCTCGGGCCGGTCGCATTCAGCGACCCGTTCCCAGCGGGCGGCCAGATGCGAGCCGTGGTCCGGGGAGGTTATCTATGTCTCAGTGCATGGGTTCCGGAGACCGGCCGTTTGGTCGCCCACTCCACTGGCCAAGATCCGGTGTGGTGGAAAGAGGACCTTGTCGTCTGGACCGTTCATTTTTATGGTTTTGGCGTTTCCCGGACGGTGAGTGTGAATCCGCTGGGGGCGTACCGTGTCGAATCAACCAGACTTGGGAAGGGCCCAGCCCCGCGTGTGCTGGCGTCGGCTTCTATCGGTTCGGATGGCTGGAGCGCAGAAGCGGCAATTCCCATCGACAGTATTGCGAAAACCGGGTTCCTCTCGGTGGAGAGGATTCGCGCACCGAGGCCGGACGCTCCTGAGTTGCACTGGTACTGGCCCGGACTGAACGACAGGTTGGCTTTCCGGCTGGCAGACCCATCGTCCAACCTCCCGGCCCCACCCGTGGTTACAAAGGACTGGGCTTCCGTACCGCCCGGCCCACCGGACGTATCCGCCGATCCTCTGGGGCGTGAACTTTCTTCCCTCCCGCACCAAGTCTGGACGGATGGCGAGCGCAAGACCCTGGGCGTGGACCAGATGTGGGAGAAGGATCTGCGATCTCGGGTTACGGAGGCCGCTCTCGCCGAGAGGCGTGCCTGGGAGAAAGTCGGCACGGTGGTGGATTGGGAGAAGTTCCGTGGGCCGCGACTGGCTGCGCTGAAGGCTTCTCTCGAGCCGTTCCCGGAGCGGGCACCACTGCGGGCGACGGTGACCCGGCGTTTCGACTACGGCGACGGGTTTGTCCTGGAGGACCTGATCTTCGAGAGCCGGCCCGGGCTCGTGGTCGCCGCGAATCTGTACCTGCCGGCCAAGATCAGCGGCCGCATCCCTGCCATTGTAGTCGTTCACAGCCATCACGCCCCCAAGACGCAATGGGAACTCCAAGATCTGGGGATGACGTGGGCCCGCAGCGGCACGGCGGTTCTGGTCATGGACCAGCTTGGAGCAGGCGAACGGCTGCAATCGCAGGCTTGGCCGGGGGAGAACTACTATTCGCGCTACGCCCTCGGGATGCAGCTCTATCTGGCAGGTGAGAGCCTAATGAAATGGATGGTCTGGGACCTGATGCGAGGAATCGATCTGCTGCTGGAGAGACCTTACGTGGACCCGAACCGCATTGTCATGTTGGGCGCTGTGGCCGGAGGAGGCGATCCGGCGGCGGTGACGGCGGCGCTTGACACCCGCATCGCGGCTGTAGTGCCATTCAATTTCGGAGAGTCCGGGCCTGAGGAGCACTATACCGAGGGGCCTCGACCGTACGACTTTGAGACCGCGGATCCGGGCTGGGGAAGCTGGGAATCGACCCGCAACCTGCACCAGAGCATCGCCGGCCAGTTCTTCCCGTGGTTCATTTGCGCTTCGGTCGCCCCGCGCCCGTTTGTCTTCTCGTTTGAACTCTCCTGGCCCGATGGCGTGGAGAAAGAGCCGGCCTGGGCGCGTTACAAGAAGGTGTTCGAGCTTTACGGAAAAAGGGACAACCTCGATCAGTTGGATGGGTTCGGACCTTTCACGGGGCCGGGTGAGGTGACCAACGTCGGCGTGTACCACCGAAAGCAGATTGATCCGATTCTGAAGCGGTGGCTGGACATTCCGGTTCCGTCCGAGGAATATCACAATGTTCGACCGGAAGCGGATTTAATGGGCCTGACGCCCCAGGCAGCCGCCGAACGCAGGCCTAAGCCCGCGAGTGAGATTGCCTGCCGCATGGCGGAGGCGCGGTTGGCGGCGGCACGGGCCACGCGCGCCTCTCTAACCACGGTGGAACAACTCCGGAGCTTGCGTGCAGTTTTGAAAAACAAGCTCGGGGACATCGAGCCGAATCCGGGCGCACTTGCCCGCGTCTGCTGGACGAAGACGTTTTCCGGTTTCCAGGTCGAAGCAGTTGCACTCGAGTCGTCGCCGGGGGTGAGTCTCCCGCTGTTGCTCATCAAGCCCAAGGCGAGTTCTTCGAAGCGCACTCCGTTTGTCCTGGCGTTGGGGGAGGGAGGTAAGCAACGGTTCCTTGCGGAGCGCAACGGAGAATTGGCCGCGCTGCTGAAGCAGGGCATAGCGGTCTGTCTGGCGGACGTGCGAGGAACCGGAGAGATGGCGTGCAAGTCTGCGTTGACTTCTCTGGCAGCGACTCATTTGATGCTTGGAGATACGGCCTTAGGCGGCCGGCTCAAAGACGCGCGCACTGTCCTGCGGTACCTCTCCGGCCGTACCGACCTTGACTCGAAGCACATTGCTGTCTGGGGCGATTCCTTCGCCGGAGTCAATCCCCCCGACATGCTGTTGGATGAGAGCGTAAACCAGCAACCCGGACCTCAGGTTATCCACCAGGCGCAGCCGTTGGGGAGTCTGCTGGCGCTGCTGACTGCGTTTTACGAGGACGATGTGCGGGCAGTCGCGGCGTGCGGCAGTCTGGTTTCTTATCTCTCGGTTTTGAAAGATCGTTTCTGCTATGTGCCGCAAGACATTATTGTGCCTGGCATTCTGGAGGTTGCCGATATCGTGGATTTAGTCGCATTGCTCGCTCCGCGTGCCATATTGCTGGAGAAGCTGGTCACCGGCAAGGATCAGATCGTGGAGTCCGGCAACCTGAAGAGCGAGATGGAGACAGCGTATGTCGCGTACCGGAACATCCCACGTCAGTTGGTGATTCGCGAGAAATCCGGAACGCCGGGTCTTGCGGACTGGTTGGTACAGCAATTCCCGCGTGCCGAGTTGACTCGTCCGGGGCGGGATGCGCGGGGAGGGCTGTAAGGGCGAACTAGCCTCCGGCGATGCGCAGAGGGTGTCGATGGAAATCGTCCGCGCCCTTAGCGAAGGTCGTGCCAAGTTGCCAGCTCATGAAATGTTCTAACCCATGCGGCGTTCTATACTCAGATGGCTTCCGCGCCGCTGAGATGGCAGGTTTCTACTCAGTCTCCATCTTACATAAACATACGACTCCTGGCGGAGCCCAAGACATAAGTGACCTGCTATGCTCCAGGTTACTTTTTTATTGACAGAAACTTCCTGTACTAGTAAGAATAATATTAGAAAATCCACCGAGTTGGGTAAATTGATCTGATTCATGGGGGCTGAGTTCTGAGGATATTTCCTCCCGCAGAAGCAACCCAAGTATAGATTGCATAGACCCACTGAAGTTTTAAGTTAGAAGGTTCTTTTGATCAAGGAGCAAAAAACATGGACACGTTTAGAAGAAAAGAAGTCCGTGATGGGAAGCTGTATACCGCCAATTGGTTTCGGGCAGCTGGAATCCTTTTGGTCTTCCTGGCTATAGGAGCACTCTCCGCGGTCCGGGCACAAGTGGTTGGCACGATCAGCGGCTATGTCCGGGACCCGAGCGCCGCGGCAATTCCCAACGCCAATGTGACGGCCAAATTGGTGGAGCAACAGATCACGCGGGCGGTGCAGAGCAACTCAGAGGGGTTCTACAATTTTGTAGCCATGTTGCCGGGCAACTATGAGATCGCCTTTGAGGCCAGCGGCTTCCAGCGACAGGTGAGTACCGGGGTGCAGTTGTCCGCAAACCAGAACCTTCGCTTGGATGCTGCCATGGCTGTGGGGTCAGTGGAAAGTGAAGTGACTGTCACGGGACAGGCAACGCTGGTCGACACGACCTCCCATACGATGTCCGGCTTGGTTGATGATCGCCGGGTGGTGGACCTTCCCTTGAACGGCCGCAACGTCATCGGCCTGGCGGCCATCTTGCCCGGGGTACTGGGCGTCAGTGCCCCCCAGCAATTGGGTGATGCGCGGAGCGGGCCGAAGATGGACGTCAATGGCGGACGGGACAACATGAATCTGTTCACTATGGACGGGGGATACTTCAACAATCCTTCCCGCAATACGGGGATGAACTATCCTCCGCCGGACGCGGTTCAGGAAGTCCGCCTCCTCACCCACAATTTTGGCGCGGAGTACGGTCGGAACCCGGGCTCGCAGGTCAGCGTTGTGACTAAATCCGGGACCAACGATTTCCACGGTGCCGCGTGGGAATTCCTGCGCAATGACGCCTTGGATGCGCGAAATTTCTTTGCCGATAGGGTTGCTGCCCTCAAACAAAACCAGTTCGGTGGCGCTGCAGGAGGGCCCCTCAAGAAAGACAAACTGTTTGTTTTTGGGTCCTACCAGGGTCTGCGAATCCATCAAGAGGCCAGCACGAACGTAGCCTATGTTCCTTCCGCAGCTGAACGCGCCGGTGATTTTACGGGTTTGGGGACCCCGTTGACCAGTCCTGTCGATCCCCTGACCGGCATACCGTTTACGGATGCTTCCGGAAACCCTTGCATGGCCAATAATATTATTGCCCCCGGCTGCATCAGCCCTGTGGCCAAGAATTTGCTGAAGTACGTCCCGCAATCCAGCAATGCAGATGGTAGTATTGTGTCACTGGCTCCTAACCCGCACCGGGGCGACATGTGGCTGGCGCGAGTCGACTGGGTGCAAAACTCGAAGCACACGCTATTTGCACACTACTTTTTCGACCGCAATTCCAGCTCTCAGCCTATTACCAACGGGAACCTTCCCGGCTACATTGGGGAGTCCCTCACTCAACACACCAACCAGTTCACTTTGAATGACACCTACACCTTCAGCCCCAGGTTGCTCAACCAGGCGACGATGGCGATGCTCCGCACCACCTCCGATGAAATCAATAGCAATACGATCCTCAATTCGGATCTTGGCATTAACATGCCTCAATATCAAACACCCGGCGGGGTCTCTGTGAATGTGGGGGGCAATTTCGCGCTGGGGTCGGGCTACGTCACCCGCTTCTGGAATACCAACTGGCAGTTCAAAGATAGCTTGAGCTGGATTAAGGGGAAGCACAACTTCAAATTCGGTTACGAATTGCTTCACTTGGATTTCCGCCAGGCTTGGATCGGCCCGCCGGGGTTCAACTTTACCGGGTCGCGATCTGGCGATCCCACGGCGGACTTCATGTTGGGCGCTTTCGACAACTTAGGGACGCCCTTCGGCGTCAGGGATACCGATAGCATCACTAACGCCCATTCCGCCTTCTTCCAGGACGAATTCAAGATCACTTCCCGCTTCACCTTGACCTATGGCGTGCGCTATGAACCCTTCCTGCCCTGGGTCGAACGCCACGATCGCATCGATACCGTGGTGCCCGGAAAGCAATCCACGGCGGTTCCCGATGCGCCGATCGGGATCTTGTTCCCTGGTGACCTGCCGCGGGGTCTGGCCAACAACGACATGAACAACTTTGCGCCGCGTTTGGGCT
Organism: Terriglobia bacterium; assembly: GCA_041476565.1. Classification (GTDB taxonomy): domain Bacteria; phylum Acidobacteriota; class Terriglobia; order Versatilivoradales; family Versatilivoraceae; genus DATKMG01. The sequence continues at coordinate 7,588 of JBGOTQ010000138.1, forward strand.
TTGCCTGGGATGTCTTCGGAGATGGTAAAACCAGTGTTCGCGGGGGTTACGGAATCTTTTACGAAAGCATCAATGCCGATTCCCTGGCCCAGGAGAATGCTCCTTTTGCCGGCAATACTCAAGTCTATAGTGGCAGAATTGAGGACCCCTTCGGTTCAGTCGGACGGACACCCCCTCCGGCAACTACTAGCGGAAAGTTTGGCTGCACCCAGATCTCGCAATATCCAGGGTACGACTGCCCGCTCTTTCCTTTACCCGCGGGAGGGCTTTTCACCGGCTTGGCTTTGCGAACCCCCTATATTCAATCCTTTAACCTTTCCCTGCAAAGGGAGGTCAGGCGGGACTTGATGGTGGAGGTCGCCTATGCTGGAAAAATCGGCACAAAAATTGAAGCCCTCCGCCCCTACAATCCCGCTCAATTCATCAATTCGCCTGTCGATGGCTCACCGCCGTCTGCCCAGAACATTAATGATCGTGTGATTTTTGAGCCAGGTATTTTGAATCCCACGGGCTTTTTGCTCGGTAACGATTTTCGCAGTTGGTACCATAGTTTTCAGGTCCAGGTGAACAAGCGGTTCTCTCACGGAGTGTCGATCCTTGGGTCTTACTCGCTCTCTAAGTCCATTGACAGCAGCTCAACGGATAACCTGGGTGCTTATGCGTTCAATCCTTTTAATTTGAAACAGGAGCGCGGCCGTTCCGACTGGGACCGTCGGCACGCCTTCGTGGCGTCCTGGTTGTGGACCCCCCCCGTCAAGTTTTCCAGTCCAATGGCTAACCGCTTATTGGGAGGCTGGACGATCACAGGAATTCACACCATTCAAAGTGGGGTCCCCCTCACGTTTTTAATGGGTGAAGATGTGGCATTAGATGGTACCACTGGTTATAAATTGGCTCAGTTGGCAGCAGGCGCCACTCGCAGTTCCATCGCGATCAACCATAGCGACCGAGCTTCCATGGTCCAGCAGTTTTTCAATACGGCAGCTTTTGTCCCCACCAACCAGGTTCCGAAGGGTACATACGGGAATGCGGGCCGAGGTTTGATTAGTGGCCCCGCATTAAGCAATTCCGACTTCTCGATCCTCAAGGATTTCATCCTCCGTGAACCACTCAAGCTGCAGTTCCGGTCGGAGTTCTTCAATGCGTTCAATCAGGTCAATTTCGGCAACCCCGATACGACGGTCACTGACGGTGCTTTTGGCCAGATTCGCAATGCAGCAGACGGCCGTGTCATTCAATTTGCTTTGAAGTTTCTGTGGTAGGAATCGCGCGGTGGAGACGGGACACCCTCGTCCCGCTCCCTTTTTTCTAATTTTCTGATAAGGTGGACTGGAAAACTTAAGTGACAACAGGCTCTTGACTGAGCCGATCCTCATGTTGCGGGAGGATTGCCGAAGGGGCGAGTTTCGACTCGCCCTTTTTTGTTTCTGCACATACAATTCATAATGTGGGGTGGCGAGTCAAGGACCTCGGGCAAAGTGGGAGGCATGAACTGTGAACCGCTCGAAGCGATTTATCTCCAGTGACATGGTTAAGCTCCGGAGGAGCGTCCTGTTGATAGTATGACCGTCCTTTTTTCGCCCTTAGCTCCGTTAGGAGCGTGCTGTTTGTAGACTTGCAATTCCCGTAACCCGTTATAACTCCGTCAGGAGCGTCCTAGCGTTGCTTTACAGGTCGCTCCTAACGGAGCTGATACGCTTTACGCGATCACTTCTATGCCGAATGCCATAGAAGTGCCCCATGACCTTTTCAAGTTTGCAACTGCGGATGAAAATCGCAGGGGTAGCCACGATGAATTCGTACTCTGAATTCATCGTGGGCTTTTCATATGTGGTCAAAAGCCCACGACAACCCAAAAGCGGTTTGTCGTGGCTACCAAAACTCGCATTTTTGTAGAAGTCCATCTGTAGTGCTCTAGCAGAGCCGGAGGTTTACCTAAATGCAATTAGAAAAACGCCACTCAGACACGGAGTCTCAGAGAAGCAGTTAGGACACGGCTTAACGGTGGTAAAAGGTAAATTATGGATCTGGCCCTAAGACAACATAATGGTCCTTGAACGGTTTCAGAATTGGGCAGCACTAATCATGGTGGTAGGCTTCCATTTGACTGGCTGCACTTTCCATCAACAGGTACCCCCAGCACGCGATCCAAGTGTCTTATTCATAACTCTCGACACGACTCGAGCCGATCACCTTGGCTGTTATGCCACCGGTAAGTCGAGTGGGGCCAAGACTCCTCGCCTCGATGCCCTGGCCGCTGCCGGGCTGCGCTTTGCCCATGCAACGGCCCAGGTGCCACTGACACTCCCCTCCCACGCCTGCATTTTTACAGGCACCTATCCGGAGGTGCATCAGCTCCGGGACATGGTCGGATTCGTGCTTGACCCAAAACACCTGACTCTTGCCCGGATGGCGCAAAAGGCAGGCTTCCTGACAGCCGCCTTTGTGGGCTCAAAGGCAGTGGACCATAAGTTCGGCCTGCAGCAGGGATTCGATACTTACGATGATGAGATGCCTTTACGGACCCATGAGGGCGAAATGCTGTTCCCGGAGCGGCGTGCTATAGTGACGACGGATCGAGCGCTGCTTTGGCTGGAGCAACATGCCGGGCAAAAATTTTTTCTGTGGGTTCATTATTATGATCCACACGATCCCTATGACCCACCCGAACCTTACAAGAGTGACTATGCCAGTGATCCCTATTCTGGAGAAATTGCTTACACGGACGAGCAGCTCGGTCGTCTGCTCGATTTTCTGGATCAGGCCAAAATCAGGGAACGGACATTGGTCATTGCAATGGGAGATCATGGGGAGGGGTTGAATGATCACGGCGAGAGCACTCACGGGATCTTTCTTTACGAAGAAACCATGCGCATCCCCTTCATTCTGGCTGGGCCCCGTGTGCCGTCAGGCCAGGTTATCCAAACGCAGGTACGTTCGATTGACCTGTTACCGACCGTGGCCGAGTTTCTGGACCTGCTGCCTAATCCGGCTGCACAAGGTGTGAGTCTGTGGCCGCTCATCGAGCAAGGGAAACTATTCACCGGGAAAGGCTCAGACTACGCTTATGTTGAGACACTTTACCCTAAGACCTATATGAACTGGTCCGAGTTACGCGGCATGCGGACTGACCGGTGGAAGTTCGTCCTGGCGCCTCGATCTGAACTCTACGATCTCGAGAAGGATCCGGGGGAAAAAGAAAATGTCATTAAGCGATATCCGGCAGAGGCAGATCATCTCCAGCAGAAAATCTGGGAGGTCATTGGTCCTCCCCAAAATGACCTGAAACTGGATTACATGCCGGTTGATGTCCAGACCAGACAGGAGCTGGCTTCCCTGGGTTATGTGGGGGGAGGCAGCGGACGCCAACTTAAACTGAACGGGGCAGGACCTGATCCCAAAGACCGACTTGGAGTATTGCGTGAGCTGGAGAATTATAATCGCCTGATAAAATTGAAGTCTATTGAAGAGGCAGCGCAGGTCCTTCGTCGTGCTCTGGCTATGGATCCGGCTAATCCAATGGTCCGGCTCACCCTTGGAATGACACTCGAGAAACTGAAAAATTGGAGACAGGCGGCAGAGGTCTATCAGGGAGCTGTTGAGAGAGACACAGCCACAAGTGAGATTTTTTCTCGTTTGGGGAAAGTCTGCCTCCGTTTGCGGGACCTTGATAGTGCGATTGCAGCCATGGAAAAGGCGAGCAGCCTGAACCCGACCGACCTCGACAACCTCAATAATCTCGGAACTGCCTATCTCCTGTTAAAACAAGCGGACAGAGCCGAGAAGGCTTTCAAAGCCGTTCTTGTCCAAGACGACATTAATGCTGCTGCTTATAACGGCCTCGGACTTGTGGCAGTCCAGCGAGGTAACACCGATGAGGCCCGCTCTAACTTTGAAAAAGCCTTGGAGTTGAATCCGGAACTAGTGGAACCGTTACTTCATTTGGGATTGCTTTACCAAGGTCTAGGCAACAAGGATGAGGCGCTGCGGTACTTCTCGTTATTTCTGGAAAAGGCTCCCCCCCAGGAGTTCGGCCACCTACTCCCCCAGGTGCGCCAGGCCATACAGGATTTGAACCGCAGCAATTAGCATGAACTTCTCACCACCAAGGCACAAAGACACAAAGAAGAAAGCGTTAAAACTGAGCATGCTTGTATCTGCGAGTTACAACTCGCCCTTTTGTGCTTCTGCACATACAATTCAGATGAACTATTTTGTCTGGTGACTTCTTATGTGCGGTTTTTTCTTTGGCAGTCGAAAATCAGCCCGCTCTCAAATACCCAACTTGACAGGGTGCGGTATCCTGCATTCTCTGTGTCTCTGTGTCTTTGTGGACTGCCTGGCATGGAATATTTTCCTGCCGCTCTGTCTATTCTCACAATCTCCTGCCCTGGCACAACAAACTCCGAACACCTCGCCGAGTGCCAGAGCCGAAACCTTGTTACGTGAAGGCAAGGGAGCCGAAGCCTTACCGATTTTGCTGCAGCTTCATCAATCTCAGCCGAACAACTATCAGGTCTGCCATCAAGTCGGGTTGGCCTACACTCAAATGCAGCAGTTCGAAAAAGCCACCGAGTTCTATCGACAGGCGCTCAAGCTGAACCCTGGCTTTGTGGCTTCTCGAAAGAACTTGGCTACGGTCCTATGGTTCTCAAATCAAAAACAGGCCGCCGAGCTGGAGTTTCTAGCTGTGATGAAGGCATCGCCAAGAGATCCGGTGCCTCACCTCTACCTGGGGACTTTGGAATACGAACGAAAGCAATTCTCCAAAGCCAAAGCACATTTTGAGCAGGCTGGCGACTTGGCGTTCAACAACCCGGAAGCGCTACCAATGGTTTTGGAAACCTATTTGGCAAGCCAGGACCTCTCCTTTCCGGATCGAGTGATGAAGCAATTGCAGCAAGCTGAAGCCCTGAATCCTGAGCTTGTCTTTCAATGTGGGGTTCTTTTCGGGCACTATGAGTTCTATTCTCGCGCGGTCCTGGCCTTCGAAAAGGTCAAGGCTCAATATCCTGATCGCTACACCTTGTTCCTGAACTTGGGAATGGCTCAGTTGCAGGCTAAGCAATTCAAAGCGGCCATTGAATCCCTGGAGACGCTGGTGGCCTCGAACTCAGCCAAAGCCGAGGTTTTCCTGCTGTTGGGAGAAGCCTACGATAAAGATGGGAACCCGGGAAAGGCGTACAGTGCCTACACGAGAGCAATTGAATTAGCACCCGATTCCGAAGATGGATACATTGCTCTTTCCAGCTTCGCCGCAGCCCATCACAATGACGATTTTGCCCTAAAGACGCTGGCTCAGGGCTTGCAGCGAATCCCCGGCTCTACCAAACTGTTGATGCAACAAGGGACCATTTGGGCTTTAGCGATGGACTTGCCTCAAGCTGAAGAGAGTTTTCGTAAGGCCAGTCAGTCAGATGCGCCTGCCGGCCTGCCGCTACTGGCCCTGGGGCTTTGCCAGATGCAGGAGAACCGGCTGGAAGAGGCCGCCACTACACTCCGCCAGGCAGCCGACAAAGCCCCGGACGACTATCGCCCGGAGTACTTCTATGCCTTGACGCTGGTCCGGGCCGGTGGTCGAGGTGATCCTGCCAGGCGAAAAGAGATCATCAGCGCGCTGGAAAGGGCCATTACTCTGAATCCAGGGGATCCGGAATCCCGCGTGGCCCTGGGATTAACCTATCAGGCTGCCGGCCAGCTAGAGCCGGCTGCCAAAGAGCTGGAAAAGGCGTTGGAGCTGGATTCCATGAATTCGACGGCTCTCTACCAATTAGCGATGATCTATCGTAAACAAGGAAAGGCTGAACCGGCCCAACGCCTCCTCCGTACTTTTGAAGAAGTGAAGGCCAAGGCCAAGCTGGAGGAAGAGGAGGAACGAAAGGCCTTGGTGCAGATCATGAAAACCGTGAAGGAGAAATGAACAAAGCAGTCCAGGGTTAGGGCAGACCCGCTACCCTGGGAGCAACATGCGAGTGACCCTTTAATTTCCTAAAAGTGTGCCATGACCTTTTCAAGCTCGCCACCTTGGATGAGAATAGTATCCAGCCCACGAAGTGGGCGAAGGAGAGTAGCCCAGGGCAGAGCAGGGGCTTTGACCCCTGCGACGCCCTGGGTCGGCCAACCGGCAACGAATCTTCTCGTGTTGGCGTGGGCGGACTCCCCACGCCAACACGAGGTGAAGACCTCGAGAAGGACGGATTGTCGACCCAGGGCGTCGCGGCCGGCAGTCGCCTTCGGCTCCTGCTATTCGTCCGCTTTGCCCTGGGCTACTCTCCCATGGCCTTTCAGGCCATTTTCGTAGAAGGAATTTAGAAAACCTACCCACGTTTGTTCATCCCTTTCCGGTAAGAAGGACAATCACGAGACCAGCTTCCCAGGGTAGCGCCTGTGGCGCTTCCTTGGGCTGACAACTTCATCCCTTCGGGGAAGGAGCGAGAGCCATTTGCTCTCTGACGTTCCTGAAAAAAGACTTGAAAGGACTCTACCTACTTCTTTTGCTCGCTGAGCGATTGTACTACGGCCTGCCTTTCTTGAGCGGCACTACTCTCCGATTTCAGTTTCTCAAACAAATCAAATTCAGACTTGGATTTCTCCTTGTTCCCCAGTCGCTGATAGACCAGGGCCAGGCGATAGTGGGGGGCCGATAAGCTGGGGTTAGCCCGAATCGCCTTCTCCAGGGACTGGACACTGTCTGTCAGTCGCCCTTCTGCCTGTTCGATCATCCCCCTTTGAAGGTGGGCTTCCGCAAAATTGGGATTCAAAGACAATGCCGTTTTCAAATAGGCCTTTGCGCCTTCGTAGTCCGGCGTCGATTCTGCCTGGGCCTCGAGATATAGCATGTTGCCGTAATGGTAGTAGGCCCAGGGGTCCTGGGGTTTCTTTACCAGATAAGCTTTGAAAGCCTCGAGGATGGCGGTTTGCCACTCCGGTGCCGATTCGTAAGCCTTCCCCAACAAGTAATAGGTTACCTTCGCAGTGGGTTCAAGTTTGGCGGCCTCCAGCAGGGCCTGGATCGCCTGCGTGTAATCTCCGGCCAGGAAATAAGCGGAACCCAATCCCACGCGCATTCTCCATGACTTTGGAAAGTCGCGAGCCCCCGAGGAAAAGAAGTTCGTGGCCGCTTCGTAAGAAACATACTGCAGCAACGCATAAGCATAATCGTAGCGGTAGTCCTCATTTCCCGGTTCTAGTTCAGCGGCCTTCTGATAAGCGAGGAGTGCCTGATCCCGTAGCTGCAATTTCTCCTTTGCTTGTGCCAGAAGGCTGTATGCCTCAGCAGCTTTGGGTTGGCTGAGCAGCGGCTCCAAGGTTTGCGTCGCCTGGTCGTATCTCCCGGATCGAAGATAACCCAGCGCCAGATTGTAATTCACATCATAGGATTGTGGATAAGCTTGCCGAACACGCTCCAAGATGGAGATGGCAGACTCATATTGCTGGTGCAAAGCCAGCATCGTCGCAATCTGGAATAGCCTGGGATCCTGGGGCGGAAGCAGGCCTTCGAGCTTTGCTGTCAACTGCTGGCTTTCGGTCGTATGCTTGAGGAGAAGCTGGCATTCAAGCATTCCAGTCAATGCCGGTACATCTTCAGGGTTTGTGTGCTCGACCCGCTCGAAATAAGTCAAAGCTACTGCAGGTTTTTCCTGAATGAGTGCAATCAGGCCGAGATTGTAGTTTGCGGCCTGGTTGCGCGGGTTCAAGCGCAACACTTTTTCAAAAGTGTGTGCCGCTTCCGCATAGCGTTTCTGTTGAAGGTAGGTAGAAGCCAGGTAACCCTGGGCCTGATCATTTTGAGGCTGAATTGAAACTGCTCGAAGGAAGTGCTGTTCGGCACTGTTGAATTGGGTTTGGACCGTGGCAATCAGCCCCAACATCACCTCCGCATCCGCGAGACGAGGATTGACCTCCAAGGCCTTTGTAGCCGCCGTCCTGGCCTTCTCCCATTCCTGGTTTTCGAAGTGTTGTCGCGCCCGAAAGAACAATTCTTCAGCCGTGGGAGATTTTTGTTCCGAATGCCCCTGGCCCAAGCTTTCAACCATTAGCAACGAAAAAAAGAAAAGCGCAAGTGCCCATTTGACGCTGGCTCGGCATGACAACATGGATGTTAGTCGATTCACCGGGCCATCCTGAGAACGAATCACCATCTCTCTGATTAGGGACAGGTTGAGAGGTTTTTCTTGGCCCCCTTGATATTTACAGGTCATGAAGCATTCTCTTAAAGATCGCCAGTTCGTGGGGAACGGAGGCCGTTCCCTTCCCCAAACCAAACAATATCTATCATTCGAATCGAGGAACGCTACGGCGAGCGTTCCCTACCTCTTTCAAGCGACATGGTCCCCTTGAATGGGCCTGCAAGGCTTTCGTGAAAATGCGGGTTTTGGTGGAGGGTCGCGCTCCGTCGCGACCGCGACTCGAACGGAGCCTCGCCCACTTCGTAGGCTGGAGGCCATTTTCATCCGCGGTGGTGAACTTGAAAAGGTCCTGGGGCACTTTCATGTAAATGAGGATCTCGTCGCCGACATTATTTAGTTTAGGTCAGGCACGTATCAGGCGCACAAGAATTCCGCGCTGGGATATCTTTTTTTGAATGCAGTAAATCTGAGAATGCTGGGAATCCGCCGCAACCTCCTCATTCTTCCGGGGTTGGCAGCGTTTGTTTCCTTTGCTCCTTGATCATGGCGCACAGACGGATGTGCTCCTGAGCCAGTCGAACAGTATCAGCATAAGCCCCGCTGTTATAAGCCGCGTAAACCATTTCTCGTTGCTGGAGCGCCTGTTCATAGAGACCTCCATAGGGCGTAGGCACCAAGGCTGCTTCGGCCATTCCGGCTTCCACCCGCTTTACCCAACCCCAGGCAATTCTCTCGTCGGTCCTGCTGGTGACGGGGTAAGACTTGGATGTGTTCGTTCGGCCATCCTTATAGTGGTAATTTAGAAATGCCTGAAATGTCCGGTTTCTTTCAACGGGAGGAGGAGCAGAAACTTCGAACTCGCATTGGTAATGTCCCCCGGCCTCCAATCCCTGAAAGCGGGGCTCTTTCTCGCCAATGGGCACCGCAGCAAAGCCCCGTGGGAAGGTGACCTCCCCGGAAAGCGGCTCGCCAGCGGCATTCTCAACCGTCACGAGCAGGCGGGTCGGTTTGCCGTCCTGAGTACTGATACTTTCCGATTTCACCCCGACCAAAGGCCGAGCATCTCGCGCCACCAGGAGGCAAGCAACTTCAGAGATTTCTGGAATTTTCAGCCGGATCTCGCCCTTTAGCACATCAAATGAAATCTTCTCCGGCAAAGCCTCGATCCTCCCCATTTCATATCCGATCGGCGGGATGCGATAGACAGCCTTTACTCTTTCCGGATGAGGGATCTTGGCGGTCAGGCTCAGATTCTTCAGGACGCGCTTTTCAGGCCCCATGAAATCGTTCAGTTTTCTTTGAATCATGGCAACCGGGTTATGAATTGGCTCCAGGGTAACCACTAGCAGATGGTAGCCTGGTTCGTCTGTCGGGTTTCGCTCCTCTTGCAGGCTAACCCGAGCCTTCCCCAGTAGGTCGTTTTGATCCGCAGTGACCAGCTTCAATGGGCTATGGACTCCCACCATCCCCAGGGCCTCCCTCAACAGGATTGCATAGTTCGGCCATCCTTCCAATTGCCGAGACAATCTGTTGTAAGTCTGGATGTCAAGCCGAATTCCTCCTCCGGGTGGAAAGCTTCCCATCTCGAGGAAATGGCCAGCGTTGTAAGCTTCACCCGCATTGGTGCCAATGAACAGAACCTGCCCATTCCCATATTGGTTCAAAGTTATAGCAGGGGTGCCATCCTGAAGCCGGCCGACAATTTGGGCCTTTCCCATGGTGCGCCGTGCTACACCTCCTAGCGTGGGGAATTGCAGTCCCAAAATCTTGGACGCGAGTGGATTATCAGGCGTGGAGGAGGACATGATTCGGCCATCCCCAGTCTGATCGTTGATCTGACCTGAACTTCCCCACACCTCGTCCATTCCGAATGCGGGATTGGAAACTTCCCGACCATTGACATCGGCGCTGAAAGCATAATTGGTGATAATTAGCA
>JBGOTQ010000139.1:0-17348 GCA_041476565.1 Terriglobia bacterium
CAGCGATCATTTTGAGAGTAGTGGATTTTCCCGCCCCGTTGGGACCCAGGCAACCCAGAATCTCTCCTCGATTAGCAGAGAAAGAAAGCTCTCGAACGGCCAGATGAGTTCCATAAGTTTTGCTGACTTGGCAAACTTCTAAATAGGGTGAAGGGAAATTCATGAACGCAGGTTTTTCCTCGTCAACTTCTCAGATATTGGAAAGCATCGATGATTTCAAAAGGAGATATGACTTGCGAGAGGGGTTCGCCGATCTGGAGGATTCGGCTCTCTTCTGAATTACCCAGGAACTGACTGGCAAGCTGGAGGTGCTTGATCTTTGCCGGGTTCAGTCCGGCCACACGCGCGCAGGTCGAATCGACCGCAACGGGATCGTCACCCAGGACCAGCACTCCGCAGGCTTTTGACTTCCCTTGAATGGGGCCGTTACCCTCCATAGCCACAATTCCATCGGCAATAACAAAATGTGGATAAACTGTACTGTTGATATCGACGACGCTCTCGTCAATCCCTCGCCAATGTAGGAGGTTCTTTGGCCATCCATAGTGCACACCGGGAACAATCCCGAACATGTTCTTCAAGGAAAGAGTCATCCCTGCCCAGTGATGAGTCTTGATTTTAGGCATGGAAACCAGTAAGTCGCAGGTCAGAACGGACTCCGGCAGGAACAAGGCATCCATTCCCGTATAATGGCTAAGCAGATTGATCCGACGGGTATCGTCTAGGTTGAGATCTACAAACTCCGCCCCAGACTCTTTCAGGCAGGGGAGCAGACCTGAATCCAGGAGCAACCCGTCGGTGTCCCTCCGATGACCGGGGCCTTCACCAACCTTCACAACTGCTGCCCCCAGTTCCCGGAAGGCCTGGATAGCAGCGCCGATCACCGCCGGATGAGTGTTGACGACATTATTGGAGTCATACTCGACGAGGTTGGGTTTCAACAGGACCCTCTTGCCCCGGACCGGCAATGAAAATGCGCGAATTCCTTCGACAATCAAGGGAGTCAAGTCTTGCTGGTAACTGGCTGCCCGCAGAATCGCGACCTGAGACTGGCGGAGTTTCCGATAGGCCCTGGCCGTCCAGCGCCCTGTCTGGTGACAGGAAGCGGTCACTGAACCCAGCCCCATGGCCGTGACCCCTGCGATGAATTCACGTCGATGCATATCGAAAAGGATTCTGCCGCTCGCCTGCCTCCAGGACCAACAGCGCCAACGCGACGGTCTTCAGGTTGCCAAAGAAACCAGTTTCTGTGAAGAGGGTCTGAACCCGTGCCTCAAGTCCCTTCCACTCGCGAGAGTAGAGATCCAGGCAGAGACTGGAAAAGCACAAACTGAGTGCTGATTCCTCGCGCGCAACTGATGCCATAAGATAGTCCAGGCTTTGCTGGTTCGCAGGTGAGGAAGCATAATTCTGCAAGGCAATCAAAGCCAGGGCCGTTGTCAGGGCATAGGGACGCAGCTGCTCCCCGAGAACCTGGGCGTTGCCATAGTTCCATCCTCCACCGCGACACATTCTGTTGTAGGTCATCTGCTCGGATTCGGCGACGACTTCGACCAGATGAGAGCTGTTCATTTGGGTCCTCACCTGATTCAAGAAGATCAAGGCATTGCAGGTCGGTTCCAGCCATTTGGCGGTCTGGGAAGTCCAGCCCCAGCCTCCCAAATGGGAGTTGACATTCAGTTGAGGCTCCACCCCCATCCATTCTCCAAGCCGAGTTATCCAGTCAACCCGCGTCCTGGCAAAAGCCCCCAAGACAAACTCGGCACTTTTACGACACGCTTGGCTGAAACCTTCTGCGGAGTGGAGGGCGATTCCTACCAGGGCTGTCACCCACGCCTCAGGCTCCACACTGACCGTATTGACTGTCCACCCTCCGCACTCCAATTGCCGGTCTCGAAGGAACTGATAGGCTTGCACGAACGCAGTTGATTCGGGAGCTGAGAATCGAAGTGCCAGAAAGGCATAGGCGGACGGCTCCAGGGCACTGCGTCTCCCGGACGAATACCCCCAACCCCCATCAGGGTTCTGGGAATTAATCAGAACATTCAGCAGATGGACCTTCATTGGCTCTCAGTCTTGTTTTCGGCAGGTGGAAAAAAACTATAAACAAAAACTGGTCGCAGACCGATTTGATTGTATCATGCGGGGTCTTTTTGCCCTTTAGCCGGCATTCCCGAATTCTCTACCAAAGTGGAGGTTGACAATGGATCCTAAACTATTAATTGGGTTGCTCCTGGTGGCAGTCTTCAGCGGGTTATGGGCTGTAATGTACGCCCACAGAGCTTATGTAAATACGCTAAAGATCCTCGAGAAATTGGGGAAATAAGGGGCGAGGAAGTCTGGGAAAAGAGCCGTTGTTGCCCTGAGTCCAACAGACCCAAAGGGGGCAGAGACGCGACCCATCGATACGATCTGCGCCCCTATGGGCCTGAGTCTATCCGTTTCTAAAGCTTTGAATGGCTTTAGCCTCGTCATCAAAGACTTCAAACACCGTCAATAGCTTGGTGATGGATAACAAGTCGTGGACTTTCTTGGTCAGGCTAAGGAGTTTGAGCTTCCCGCCTTGACTTCCAAAGGTAGTGAAACTGCTCACCAACTCTCCGATTCCAGAACTGTCGATGTACGAAACATCGGCGAGATTCAGCAAGATGTGCTTTTCGTTCTTCTGTTGAAGGGTCCGGACCGTGTCTCGTAACACCACGGTCCCTTCGCCTATGGTAATGCGGCCGCTTAGATCTACTACATTGACCCCTTCAACTTTCCTCGTGGCTGCCCTCATGCTCACTTCGATCACCCTCCTTGCAAAACCCGGATTCCTCTGACGATAGACTGAGCGGGTTACGCTCCCGACAGTCGTTTCATAAAACGGACTTCTGTTCCCTGGTCGGGTATCCGCCTAAGTGAAAAATCGTCCATAAAAGAGCGAACCAGAAAAATCCCCCGCCCCGAGGATTTCATCAGATTGGCTGGATCACAGGGGTCGGGGAGGTGGCTAAAATCGAAACCAGCGCCCTGATCTCGCACTTGAACTTCGAATGTTCTGCGATCAAAACGATACTGGATCGATACGTGCTTGCTTATGTCGAAGCGGTTTCCGTGCTGGATGGCATTAGTAACAATCTCACGAACGGCCATCTGGATGAAATAAACTTGGTCGGGATTGCAGCCTGCCAGAAACGTCAGGTTAGTAGTGATGTTCTCAACAAGATCGCTATATTCCAAACTGCTGATTATCTTCAGCTCAACGCTCGAGTGCAATGAATCCCTCAGGGAAAAGAGCCGTCCACAAAACGAGAAAGACGATATTCAGTAACACACGGTGGGAACTCTTGTCAAGTTTCGCACACCTGCGTAAGGTTCAAACAAGCCTATTTGACGATAAGCTTTCCTTCAGCCAAGATGCCACAGCAAGGACAATTCCCAAGAGGATTTATATGAAGGTTCGTGAGTATGAATAAACTTTGACAGGGCACGGTTTTCTTATACCATGAATCAGCGTGATTTGCGCCTGTTTGCCTGAATCACATAGACAATGCGTGAGAAATTGATTCTATTGCCGCGGAGTTAGAATCGTGTCTAAAATCCATTCCTTTCACGTGGTCCCTTCGCTTCCACCCAGACTTCAGTGTTTGACTGAACTGGCTTATAACCTGAGGTGGGCATGGGATCATGAAACTATCGAACTGTTTCGTCGCATGGATCGGGACCTTTGGGAAGAATCCGGGCACAATCCCGTCCTTATGCTGGGATCGATTCCTCAGAAACACCTCCTGGAACTCGAGAGAAGCGCAGCCTTTCAAGCTCATATGGATCGGGTCTACCAGAATTTCAAAGAGTACCTGACTGATGGGGGATGGTTTGCTAAGGCATGCCCGGATAGTCAAGACGTTCAGATTGCCTATTTTTCTGCGGAATTTGGCTTGACCGAGTCGGTACCGATTTATGCCGGAGGCTTGGGGTTTCTGGCGGGTGATCATTTGAAATCGGCCAGCGATCTGGGGTTGCCTCTGGTGGGAGTCGGGCTGCTTTACCAGAAGGGGTACTTCCGACAATACCTTAACGCCGACGGCTGGCAGCAGGAACGTTATCCGTACAACGACTTTTACAATCTGCCCGTGCGACAAATGACGGACACTCATGGCAGCCCGCAGATGGTGGAATTTGACTTCCCTGGACGCAAAGTGACAGCGCGAATCTGGAGAGTCCAAGTTGGGCGGGTCTCACTATACTTGTTGGATACCAATATACCTTTGAATTCTCCCGCGGATCAAAACATCACCAACGAGTTGTATGGAGGCGATCGCGAGATGCGGATCCAACAGGAGATCGTGTTGGGCATTGGGGGAATGCGGGCATTGAGGGCTCTGGGTATTCGCCCCACGGTCTGTCACATGAACGAAGGGCACTCGGCATTTCTGGCCTTGGAACGGGCACATATGTTCATGGAGGAGCATGGACTAAATTACAGGGAAGCCCGGCAGGCCACCTGTGCAGGAAATTTGTTCACGACACATACACCCGTGCCGGCGGGGTTTGATTTGTTTGAACCCTGGCTGATCCAGAAGTACTTCGAGCCCTACGCGGCCAAGCTGGGTGTTCCTTTTGACCATTTCCTGGCTTTTGGTCGCTACAACCGCTTCGACCAGAATGAGCCCTTCAACATGGCAGTGCTGGCTTCCAAGCACAGCTCTTATACCAATGGAGTCAGCAAGCTTCACGGCAAGGTGACCCGGCGCATGGTCCAGCAGGTATGGAAGGATTTCCCGGAACACGAGGTCCCCGTCAGCAGTGTCACTAACGGAATCCACACGCTGTCCTGGATCTCCAGGGAAATGGCGGAACTTCTGAGCCGATACTTGGGTCCTCAGTGGCTGGAAGATCGGTCGGCGGCAGATGTGTGGGAACGACTTGACCAGATCCCTGATGAAGAACTCTGGCGCACCCATGAGCGGCGGAAAGAGCGCCTGGTGAGCTATACGCGGCGCCGGTTGGCCGAACAATTGAAAAATAGGGGGGCCTCTGACTCTGAAGTTCTGGCTGCTGGTAGTGTGCTGAGCTCTGAGGCCCTGACGATTGGCTTTGCCCGCCGCTTTGCCACTTACAAGCGGGCGACCCTCCTGCTGCGTGACCCCGATCGGCTGAAGCGGATCCTGACGTCAGGGGAGAGGCCAGTCCAGCTCATTTTTGCCGGCAAAGCTCACCCCCGGGACGACGCCGGCAAAGATTTCATCCGCCAAATTGTGCACTTTGCTCGGGACGAGGCCATACGTTGCAGGCTTGTGTTCCTGGAGGATTATGACATGGCCATGGCCCGGTCCCTGGTGCAAGGAGTGGATGTCTGGCTGAACACTCCGCGCCGGCCGGAAGAAGCCAGCGGCACCAGTGGCATGAAGGTGCTAGGCAACGGGGGCTTGAATCTTTCGGTTCTGGATGGTTGGTGGCCCGAGGGCTACGATCACCAGACGGGATGGGCCATCGGCAACGGCGAAGAGTATGAGGATCATGAGTACCAAGATCGCGTGGAAAGCGATGCCCTCTACAACATTTTGGAGCACGAAGTAGTGCCGTTGTATTTCCAGCGTGGGAATGATGACTTCCCCCGCGGTTGGATTGCGAAAATGAAAACCTCGATGCGTAAGCTCTGTCCTGTTTTTAGTACCAACCGGATGGTCGCAGAATACACCGAGCGCTTTTACCTTCCTGCCTCCCAGCGCTATGGTCATCTCATCCAGGACCATGCGGCGCGGGCGAAGGCTCTGGTGGAGTGGCGGCACCGCATGGAGCAGAACTGGAAAGACGTCCGAGTCTTGGAGGTCGTTTGGGACGAAACAGAGGCGCCTCCTGTAGGCTCCCAGCTCAAAGTGAAAGTCAGGGTTCAATTGGGGCAGATTGCCCCGACCGACATCGAGGTACAAGGCTACTTTGGCGAACTGGATGCCGATAGACAAATTCGGGAAGGGCAGGCAGTCCCATTGTCATTGGAGGAGACACTTGGGAAGGGCCTTTATTCCTACCATGGGGAATTGCCTTGCGAGCATAGCGGTCTATGCGGGTTTTCAATTCGAGTTGTCCCCTCCCATCCCGATGCCATCCTGCCTTACGAACTCCCGCTGATTACTTGGGACGCGTAAGAGTGTATTAAATAGGCCCGGGGTGGCGCACACATGCTGCTTTTTGGCATGTGTGCGAGGTTGACTACACTTTAAAAGTAGGTCGCAGAGATGGCAAAAAGGGCTATGTCTGCACCAGCCTTATGATCTCTTTGGACACCCTCTGAGAAGTCTTCAAAGTTTGTGAAGGGTTGTCCAGGAGTGGAGCGCCGCTCAGCCCTCCAAATCCTCCGTGAAACCAACCTCGCGCCAAAGTTTTGGGATTGCCTTTCATCGTATGGTACGATTAGAGACGTTTCGGCGTGTTTGGGGCTTGGACAGCCGGGTTGCAGTGTCTCTTAAGGGCTTGCGATTCTTCAATTGCAGTACTTAACTCTAAATTAACTAAAGGAGAAGAAGAATGACTTGTAAGGTAGGGATTAATGGTTTTGGTCGGATTGGACGCCTGGTCTTGCGGGCGATTCATGAACGGCCTCCTAAGGAAATCGAGGTTGTTGCCATTAACGACTTATTTGATGCACCTACTAACGCGCACCTGTTTAAGTATGATTCCACTTACGGCCCTTACTCGGGCACCATTGAGGTTCAGGATGGCCGCTTGGTCGTGGATGGTAAGAAGATTACCGTCACTGCTGAGAGAGATCCAGGAGCTATCAAGTGGAAGGATTTGGGGGCGGAAATCGTCATCGAATCCACAGGGCTTTTCACGGACTGCAACAAGTCCAGAGTGCACATTACCTCGGGTGGTGCCAAGAAGGTGATCATCTCTGCTCCGGCCAAGAATGAAGACATTACCGTGGTGCTGGGAGTCAATGATGACAAACTGGATCTTTCCAAGCATCACATGATTTCTAATGCCTCCTGCACGACTAACGGGCTGGCGCCGGTCGCCAAGGTAATGAACGATAGATTCGGCATTCAGAAGGGCCTGCTGACCACTGTCCATGCTTATACTAGCTCCCAAAAATTGCAGGACGTGGGTGCCAAAGACCTGCGTGATGCCCGCGCAGCTGCGCAGAATATTGTGCCGTCTGAAACTGGGGCTGCCAAGGCTGTGGGTCTGGTGATTCCCGAGTTGAAGGGCAAGTTTGGTGGGATGGCTTTCCGGGTGCCCACAGCCACGGTGTCGGTCATCGATTTCACCGCCGTCCTCGACAAAGAAGCCAGTAAAGAAGAGATTCGGGCTGCCATGCTGGAGTATGCCAATGGCCGGATGAAGGACATCCTGCTAGTTTCTGACGAGCCTCTGGTCTCTTCTGACTTGAAGGGTACTACTTATTCGTCAGTCTTCAGTTCCATGGACACGCTGACACTTGGCAATCTGGTCAAGGTCGTGGCATGGTATGACAATGAATGGGGCTATGCCTGCAGAACTGCCGACCTGGCGGCCTTGATCGCCAGCAAGCTTTAGTTGGTTTCTGGACGAGAATAACGCAGGTGGGGCGGACCTTTTGCCATGTCCGCCCATTTTTATTGCGGCCCATTCGAACACGAGGGAGAAAGATGCCATCTCTTTCTTGAAGGCGTGGCGTGTGGTGTCGAACTCTACTCCGGCTGGAAGACTGCCGCGAGCGTTCCCTCCGTTATTTGAATCAGCGGTGTGAGGGTAGGGAACGGACGCCGTTCCGTTCCCCGTGGTAAGGTGCGCCATGGAGTCTTACGAAGATTACTGTGAATTGATTGAATGCTTGAACGCTTTGGATGACGAGGGGCGACGACGGAGGAAGCATCGCCTTCCGATGGAGTGTTATGCGGCTAGCGATTGTGAATTCTTCTTTACACTCTGCGCTCGTCACTTGGGAGAACCCTTCACCAGTTCGGTTATCTCGCGGGAAGTCCTAGATTCCCTATTGTGGCGGAAGCAACTTCACCGCTGGATGCTCTTCTGTTACTGTCTCATGCCAGACCATTTGCATTTCATTGTAAGACTGAGAACTGGAGATGTGAATCGGATCAATGCGGGTGCCCGGGGGCTGGTTCCTGAGAGTATACTTGACCAAATCGGGAACTTTAAGAAGTATACTACGACTCAGGTATGGTGGAAACACGGAGGCCAAGGACTGCTTTGGCAGAAGAGCAGCTATGATCGAGTGATTCGTTACAACGAATCAGTCCAAGAGGCTGTATCCTACGTATTGAACAATCCCGTCAGGAAGGGACTCATGAAGCGTTGGGATGATTATCCTAATTCCAGTGTGGTTGACCCGTGGTAGAAGGTGTGCGTCGTTGGTTCGTGGTCGGGAACGCTGCAGCGAGCGTTCCCTACACCCTACGGGTAACTACGGTAACGGGTGACGGCAGCCCCAGGCAGGAGGTTTTGGGAACATGAGAGGCAATGCCACGAGATTCTTTGTCTGTCTGGCTGTTGCGGTCTTCTCAAACGTTGCTTCCCAAGTCGCTACCTCCGCCGTTGAATACATTCCTCCCACTCTGCAGACAGCTACTGAGTCTTTGTTCCCCGCCAACTCGATTGCTTCAGGACCAGTCCACCTAGTTGGTCAGGTGGACCGCAAAGGCAAAGTCACCGATGTGAAGGTACTAAGGTCGATTGGCTCACTGGATGAAGCTTCAATTCATGCAGCCAAGCTCTGGAGGTTCGTTCCGGCGAAATTGAACGGCCAGCCGCAAGCTTCCTTTTTCTCCATTAGCTTCAACTACTATGTCCTGGAAATGACCAGCGAAGCTAAGGTGTCACCCTTCAGCCCGGACACTTCAAGCCCAGTCTCCTATATCCCACCAATACCTGCATCTACCCGCCAACCTTTCTGCCCTGAGAATTCCGTCGCCATGGGATCGGTCATCGTCCTAGTTGACGTGGAGGTCGACGGAAAGGTTTCAAAGGTCAAGATACTAAAATCTCTCACCTCTCTCGATGAGACTTGTGTACAAGCAGCGCGGCAATGGAGGTACGAACCGGCGAAGCTCAACGGTGAACCGATCAAGGCAAAAGCCGCCATTTGCTTCAACTTCGACCGCGGCAGCGGGCGGGTGACATCCAATTACTAACATGTTGCACAGCTTGTCGAACTAACTTGGTCAACGGTCCATGCTGCTGGATAATCCCCTTTTGCAGGAAGCCTGATCCCACAGGTGAGTTGCGAAATGGCAACGGTGGATTGGGTTGTAACGCCAATCTCTATTTGTCCACCTTCGGGAGTTGAAGTCTCATTCAGACCAGCTTGACCGAAAGTCACTCCTTCGCCGATAGAAGGCCCAATGCTGAGAGCCAGCAGGCTTGCCGGCAATGCCATCCGGCAGCCAAGAAATGAGGACCGACTCATATAGCCCCCCATGCGGGCATTTGACTCAGGGACTCCACGGCACTGGTAAATAGATGACTGCCTCCGCCTGAGAGCCTTGAGCATCTCTTAAAGATGTCCCGCGCTCAACTAAACCCAGTTTTATGTGAGAAGTATCTTTGACCCTATAATACCGCAGTTTCAGGACCTGTGCCAAATCATTGGAGCACTAAAACAGCCTTTGATTTCCTGCGCAAAAGAATGCATGATTGCCAAATTTGTGGGTGCCTTCCCGTTTGGAAAGCTGAACTGCGGTCGAGGTCGGCTCTACACGGCGAGCCTGTGAAGGGGGGACAACAGCATTGAACTTTGCCGCCATTGACTGGGTGATTGTCATAACCTACCTGGGCATTTCCCTGGGCCTGGGTTTGCTAGGGAAAAAATACATAGGGAATGTATCACACTACCTGGTGGCAGGACGGGAACTGGGGCTCTATGTAGGCATTGCCACTCTGGCAGCCACGGAGATTGGTACGATCACGTTCATGTACTACTCCGAGTTCGGTTACAAGTACGGGTTTTCTGCATTCTCAGTGGCACTGATCTCTGGCCTGGTCATGATATTCGTGGGACGTACCGGGTTTATCGTCAAGAGGTTTCGTGAGATGAAACTAATGACGGTCCCCGAGTACTTTGAATTGAAATACAGCCGTGGTCTGAGACTGTTGACTGGTTTCCTGGTGGCCTTGGGAGGAGTTTTGAACATGGGAGCTTTCCTGATTGTGGAGGGGAAGTTCCTGACAGTCGTCAGTGGTCTCGATAACTGGCATCCTGGGGGAATGTCATCGCATCAGGTCCTGGTCGGGGTCATGACCTTGATCCTGCTGCTGGAGCTGGCCTATACAGTCTTAGGCGGCATGGTTTCAGTGGTCATCACGGACTTCCTGCAGTACGTCCTGTTGTCAACTGCGACTGTTCTGGTCAGCATTTATGCGGTTTACCATGCGGGGTGGGGAAATATCGTCGAAAAAGTCACTTCCACTTATGGGAGGGCCGGGATCAACCCATTTTTCCATCCGGACATTGGATGGGTGTTTCTAGCGTGGCAGACTCTGCTTTGGTTTTCGGTGCACACCTGCTGGCAGACTACGGCGATGCGGATGTTTTCCACCAAGAGCCCCGAGACCTCAAAGAAGGTGATGACGTGGACGGGCTTCATTTTCCTGGGTCGCGGCATGCTGCCTATGCTCTGGGGGATCTGTGCCCTCACGCTTTTTGGGACCGGAGCGCTGATCAGCGGCGTGCCTTCCCCGGTTGTCCATGGGAAGGTTATCGAACCTTTAAATGCTATGCCTGCCATGCTGGCTCAAATTCTCGGCCCGGGAATTCGGGGGATTGTGGTCGCGGGCATGCTGGCAGCGACAATGTCCGTTAACAGCTCCTATTTGTTGGGATGGAGTTCGGTAATCTCCCAAGACATTATCCTCCCTATTCGGCAGCTCCTGGGCAAGCCCATGTTGAGTTCCAAGGCCCAGATCCTGGTGAACAGAATCGCTAATCTTTTTGTCAGCCTGTTTGTCATGTTCTGGGGGCTATACTACCGGTTGCCCGACGTGGTCTACAAATACTTGAACATTACCGCCACGATTTTTCTGGCCGGCTCGTTCATTAGTGTCGTCGGCGGGATCTACTGGAAGCGTGCCAGTACTCTGGGGGGGTACTTCGCCATGTCGCTGGGAGCTGTTGGAGCGATTATCCCTCTTTTGCCAGAATCATTTACCTGGATTCCAGCCGTTCTGCGGGACCTCAATATCGCAGGCTTCCTGGCCTTCGGCTGCGCTCTGACCGGATTCGTTCTGGGTTCCTTAATCAGTGACTTGAGGAAGAAACAAGAACCAGTGGCGGCTAGAATGGCCCGGCACTAAGAGGGAAGGCCGGCTCATCGTCAGCAGGCTGAATTGGAGAGTGAAAACCAAGTTTCAGAAGTGTCTCGAATGCAGGGCCGCTATTCATTTCGAAAGAGGACTTTGAAACAAGAGAAATGATATGACCTTCATCTATTTCTGGGAGGCATGGCTCGTCATCTCCGGATCTGCCTTCGCCCTGATCACTATTGTTGTAACGGTCAAGGGCTTTACCGATCTCAACTGCATGTTCCAGGAACTCCGAAAACAACAGCATCCTGAGGTACCACCGTCTTGAGGCTAGATCTTTTGGCTCTTGAACGAATGTACTGAGAGGCCTTGTGCCGGTCCATAACTGTTTCTTGCTGCGTTGCTGTTCTTCCAGGATAATTCGACTTTGCATTCGAGAGGGAATATGAAGCCACTACATTGCCTCATCTCAATTCTGATAATCCTTCTTCAATTTTCAGGGCCGCAGGCCAAAGCACAACCTTTGTTGCGTGCGGAAGATCTCCAAGTGTTGACGGCACCGGAAGGCAAGACCAGGAATCAGGGCATTTTATTCAGCTATCTTCTAAGACTTACGGAGCAAGCCACGGCCAGAGGACTTGAGAAATTCCAAGCCATTCATACAGAAACGGACTTGAAGAAATGGCAAGACGCGGAACGGGAGAAGTTTCTTGAACTTGTCGGGGGCCTGCCCGTTGAGCGGGGAGCCCTTCACCCGTCAGTGGTGGGGACTATCGCGCGAGATGGCTATGTGGTCCGAAAAATCATCTTTGAAAGTCTGCCAGGCTTCTATGTGACAGCCAACCTCTACGTTCCAACCAGCGGAAAAGCTCCGTACCCCGCCGTACTTTCTCCTTGCGGCCACTCGGAAAACGGGAAGGCTTTTGAGGAATATCAACGCCTTTACATCGGTCTGGTCAAGCGAGGTTATGTGGTTCTCAGTTATGACCCATTGGGACAAGGGGAGCGATATCAATACTGGGATCTGGTAACCAATCGGCGTCGTTTCGGGTTCAATGAGCATGGCATGGCTGGGATCCAGCAGTATTTATTAGGCCAGAATCTTGCCAGATATCGCATTTGGGATGGAATCCGAGCGCTTGACTATCTGGAAAGCCTTCCAGAGGTAGATCGGGAACGAATCGGATGCACTGGCAATTCAGGAGGAGGGACACTGGTTACCTACCTCTCCATGTTGGATATGCGCATCAAAGCTGCTTCCATTGTGACCTTCATCACAGACCTTTATAAGAAGATTGAAGCCCGAGTTCAGGACGCGGAATCGGATCCGGAGCAGGATATTCAGGGACTGTTAGCAGCGGGGATCGACCATCCCGAGATGCTCGGCATGATTGCACCGAGACCCGTCCTGATCGGCGCCGCAAAACGGGACTTCTTTCCCATTGAGGGAACACGGGAGACCTTTGCCGTGGTTCAGCAACTCTACGGCAAGCTCGCACTACCGGAACGGATCCGAATGGTCGAATTTGACCATGGACATAGTTACAGCCAGCCCTTGAGGGAAGCCACAGCGGCCTGGTTTGACCGTTGGCTGAAAGGTGTACCAGACGGGGCTCCTGAGCCGTCAATGACGGTCGAACCCGATGCTCAACTCTTGTGCACTTCTACAGGCCAGGTAGTGTCTTCTCTCGGAGGGAAGCGCATCCAGGATTTCAACAGGGAAGAGGCTGAACGCCTTATGGCAGAGGTGGATCAGCGGCGAGGCAACAAGGAATTCAGCCAGCGGCTTCTCGAAAAGCTGCGCCTCCGGCTCTCGCTTCCATCAAGCCCAATCGCCGTACAAGCTCGCCAGATCGGGACAAGGGAAATTGGGAATCTCTCAGTCGAGAGGGTCATGTTGGAAAGCGAGCCTGGAATTCCAATTCCGTTGAGGCTGATCCATGCTCACTCCCCTCAGGCAAAGCGCCCGGTGATTCTTTACCTCCGGGATCGGAGTGGCAGGGAGGATCCCTTGAGCTTGTTCGAAACTCTGGCTCATGCGGGATGGCTTGTTGCGATTGCTGATGTAAGAGGCTTTGGAGAGACCCAATCGACTCAAAGAGTCCCCGATCCTCGAGTGGGCTATTACGACCCAAGAGATGGAATGGATGCCGACTATGCCTATGCGGCTTTGATGCTGGGGCGCCCACTACAAGGCATGCGAGTCTGGGATTCACTGGCTTGCGCGAATTATCTGAAATCTCGGCCAGATGTGGACTTGGGCCAATTCAAAGTGGCAGGCCAAGCCTGGGCGGGCATGACCGCCCTGTTGACAGCTGCTTTGGAGCCGAGTGTAACGATGGTAGCCGTAGCAAGGGTACCGGTATCCTTTGGCCAAATCGCACTAAGTGAGGTCTATACGCAACCGGTCAGTCTGATGGTGGATAGCGTACTCAAGGACTTCGATTTGCCGGATATTCTGGCGAGCCTCTGCCCCAAGCGTCTGCTGATCCTCAATCCAGTTGATTCGCTTAACCGAATGATGGATACAAAGGAAGCCCTTCTGCATCTAAAACTCGTCCAGGCTCGCTATCAGTCATCAGGATTTCTTGACCGTCTGGATATCAAAGTTGCTCCCCTTTTGGCAGATGCCGAGAATGAGCTGGCTCGTTCGCTATTGAATTGAATTCGTAATTTCAAGGCTTCAATTCACACCCCTGGACGCGCTTCTCCAGGCAGTTCATATTTTCTTTATAGAGGGAATTGGCAGGCTTTAGTTCATGAGCTTTTTTCAGATGCTCCATTGCAGGTGAAGCTCTTCCCAGCTTGGCCAGAGCGACAGCCAGTGCGTTCTGGGCGTGAGGATCATCCGGCTTGAGACCGACCGCCTTCTCAAGTGAAGAGACTGCTTTTTCAGGTTGACCTGCAGCCAGCCAGGCCCGCCCGAGATAGTAGTGAGTGTCTGGATCTGCAGGTCTTAGCTGTTGGGCTTTTTGTAGTTGTTCAATACCCTTGTCAAGCTGATTCGAGAGCAACAACGCCAGTCCGTAGTTGTATTGGGCTTCGAAGTCCCGGGGATTGAGTCGGAGCGACTCTTGCACGATCGTCAGAGCTTCTTCTGTCTTCCCGGCCTGCAACAGCTGGGCAGCTGTATTATTGAGGGTCTTTGCTCGCTGCAAGTCTCGCTGCTTTTCAACGCCTTGTTGAGCTTCTTCCAGTTCCTTCCGCGCCTCCCCCACCCGGCCAGCCTGGACCAACGTCTGACCCAGTGCGGAACGAGCGGCATCGTCACCGGGCAAGAGTTTCACCGCCTGCTGTAATTCTTCAATGGCTGCACTGAGTTGTCCTTGCTTTCTTAATAGAATACCCAGGTCTCGATGTGCCTCGCTCGAGGAGGGATTCAGCCTCAGCGCCAGACGTAAATGCTTCTCGGCCGATGGCAGACTGCCGAGTTGCAGATCGACGTTACCCAACGCTTGGTGGAACAGCGGGTTCCTTTCATCACCTTGAACTGCTGTTTCCAATTGAGGTCGAGCCTTCTGGAGATCGCCGTTAGCTTTGAAGAGCATTCCCAATTCGTAATGAAGGACTGTATTTTTCGGAGAAATTTGTAGAGCCTGACTGTATTCTTTCTCAGCCTCTGAAAATCGACGGAATTTCCCCAACACCCGCGCCAATGCCTGATGGGATTCCAGACTGCGGGGATCGAGCTTCAACGTGGTTCGTAACTCAGTCTCGGCGTCAGTTTCATTGTTGTTTTCAAACAATAGTACACCGAGGTTTCTGCGAATTGAAGCATCCTGAGGTGCCAGGCTCGCCGCTTGCCTCAAGGCAGTGACCGCTTGGTCAATCTTTCCTGAAGCCTGAAGTGAGAGACCAAGGTTACTGTAAAGGCGGGCGTCCTGCGGTCGCAACTGAATCGCCTTCTTCAGAACTGAGGTTGAAGCCTCAAAGTCCCCCTGTTTGCGGTAAACTACGCCAAGGTTGCTCAAGGCTTCGACGGAGTTCGGATCAATGCCAAGGGCCTTATGAAGGAGTTCAGTGGCTTCTTTTAACTGGCCTTGTTCAAGTAGCTCAACCGCTTGAGCGTTGATGCTGGCTGCCGATTGCGCGTGAAGGACACAGGTGAGCCCCAAAAAACTCAATAGAACAACACGTGATCCTTGATACATCATTATGAAAGTAGAACATAAGTGAATATGGCACGCACCGCTAGTGAAAAGGGCAGGGGTAGGCACGATTGATTCGATTCCTGAATCAATCGTGGTTTTTTATGAAGGTTCGTAATAGCTCACGGTTACTGTTGGGATTGCCGTCTCCAAAGCACAGTAACCGTGGCTACCAAGACTCGCAGCTTGCCGATTAAAAAATAAATTTCAATGCGAACTGCAGGATTCTCGGATCCCGTGCCGCCGTGATACGGCCGAACTGATCGGAAGATTGGGTATTGTCTGGATCTCTGAAATTCACATTGTTGAAAATGTTGAAGAACTCAGCACGAAACTGAAACGAAGCAGCCTCGGAGACTTTAAAGCTCTTCAAGACTCCCACGTCGGTATTGAACAGTCTCGGTCCACGTAGAATATTCTTTCCCGAGTTGCCGAATGTTCCTTCCTGGTTGGGGACAAACTTCGACGTGTCGAAGAATTGTTGGATCAACTCTCCGTGGGGTCGCCCGCTGTCCAGAGATGCAGTCCCGCCAAGGAAGTCGGCACGGTCTCGATTCACTGCGCTTAATGAGTTGTCGACACCACTGTAAATGGAGAAGGGGAATCCTCCTCGCCAGGTCACAATGGAGTTCAGCACCCATCCATTAAGAATCATTCCTCCAGCGCCGTGGAAACGGGTTTTCGGGATTTCCCAAATGTTGGAGAATTTCAGGACATGGGCAACGTCATCGTCGGACAAGCCATAGTCAAACCCTCGGTTGAACGGGTTAGTCCACCCATAATCGTCAATACTCTTTGACCAGGTATAGTTGGCTAGCAAAGATAGCCCACGACTGAACCGCTTCTCTATGTTGAACTGCAGGCCATGATACTTGGAATTGTTCCCCGACGAGACGTAACCTATTGTTCCGAAATCCTTGTAAATTCGTCTGTCCTGGGTATTGTTGAAATCGGAAGCCCCGGGAATATAAATCGAAGGGTTAAATTCGCGCAGGGACTTCTGATCATTGGCCAAGAATGTCCCCTTGTTTCCGACAAAGGCAATCCGAAACACCCAGTCCGCGCCTACCTGCCGCTCCAAAGTGAGGTTCCAGGCAGTCAGAAGGGGTAGACGGAAGTCTTTCTGAAAGACGCCGTACAACGAAGTAGGAGTGATGAAGGTGGCATCAGGACCCGGAACACTTGGGCCGTATTGAGCGGGGAAGGGGTTTGGCACGCCGGCACTCCCGTAGGGGTCCGTGAAGGACGTATCGTAAAAATAGAATTGCGGCGAAAAGGGGGCCGTGTCCACAAAAAGGTTAAAAACACTGCTTTGAGGGGGAATAAAGTAGAAAGCTCCACCGCCGCGTAAACTGGTCTTTCCATCCTGGGTCAGCCGGTAGGCAAATCCGACCCTGGGGGCGAAATTTCCCAGGTTGTTATCTGAACCGGGTTTGGGGCACGGCGCATCATTGTTGTCTCCGCCATAAGTGAGTCCCAACGGCGCATTCGGGTAGCGCTTGGACTGCTCTCCTGGTGTAAAACATGTTACACGCCCCTCCAGTTCCTGATACGGGAAATACGGATCCCACCGCAAACCCAGATTCAGAGTGAGACGTTGCGAAGCCTTCCAGTTATCCTGGGCGTAGAATCCCCAACGAGTACCGGCGAGACTTTTGAATTCGCCGCCGCCTTGATCGAATTGGGAGGCGCGCCCCAGGATAAAATCAGCTGCATTGTCTCCTGACAACTGATTGTAGAAATAGAATTCGCCAGACATCAAGAACCCATTAATTAGATGGTTCTTGACCCGCACTGCCTCACCGCCGAAATGCAGTTCGTGATTTCCTTTAACCAAAGTTGCGTTCTCGCGGAGGGTCCAATCTCCCCGGTCGAAAGCTCCATCGTGATTGGTGCTGACTTGAAAACCGCCCGAGACTTGCATGTACATTTCAGGATTCGGCGTCTGAGAAGCGATCTTCACGCCCGCGTCGGGAA
>JBGOTQ010000140.1:0-17295 GCA_041476565.1 Terriglobia bacterium
AACACTAAAGCTCAGGTTATCCTCGGGGAGGGCAGGACTCAGAATCCCAATGACAAAAACCTGGCAGTCTGACTCTCTCAAAGCATCTCGGATGTCAGCCATGGAATAACGGCTTGCGGTGTCTTCGCCATCGGTGATTACTAAGATGGCCTTTTGGGGATTGTGGCCATGCTTTATTCTTTCCAGAGCCAGGTAGATGGCGTCGTAAAGCGTTGTTGCCCCGCCCGCACCTTTGAAAGCCAAACGGTTTTGGATGCTCGCAATATCAGAGGTAAACGGGGTCTCCATAACGGGGCGGTTGGCAAAGGTAAGCAGGAAATAATCATCTAGCTGGTTGCTGGTCTTCAAAAAAGCAGCAAGAGCTTCCTTGGCCTGAGTCATTTTATCGGTCATGCTGCCGCTGATATCCAACACCAGGCCGATGGATGCCGGGAGGTCCACGTTACTGAATTGGCAAATGGTCTGCTCCACTTTGTCCTCGAAGACCCGGAAGTCCTCTCTCCCTAGATTTGTCACGAACCCTTGATGGTGATCTGTCACTGTTGCATTGACTAGTATCAAATCCACATTGACTTTCAAACCCGAGCCTTCTAAGGAATCCCGGACGGATTTGACTGCCGCCATCTTTCCGTAAAGCAGGGAGACATTCGACAGGAAAAGGACCAGGAGAGGAACCCACTTTGTTGCCCGGCCTCCTCCAAGACTACGGCCCGGTTTTTCCTTTGTTGTCATGTTGCCTCCTTGATCCCGAAGGGGACTCTTCTTAACTCCTATAGGGTTCCGGCTTCATAGTTCAGGGCTGCGAGTTGAATCTGATAGTCGTATTTGGCGCTCGCGCTCTCAATCTGAGCCTGGGTCTGGTTCAACTGGGCCTGGCTAAGTTCGACAATGGAGCTTAGCCCTAGTTTGTACCGGGCCTGCGCCAGATCCAATGCCAGATTGGCCTGGTCCAACAACTGCCGCGTCAGATCGAGACGTTCGGAGGCCGTCTTGGCACCTAGCCATGCTACGCGCAGGTCGCGAACGACTCTCTCTTCTAGGCTTTTCAGATTCTGAGTCTCGGCTTGTGCCTTGAATTCCGCTTCCGCCCGGCGAGCCGAGAACAAATGTCCGTTGAAAATGGGGATGTTAATGTTTACGCCGGCAGCAGCATAATGACCGGTGAGGGGATCCTCGCGCGCTGGCGTAACGCCAGCACTGGCAAGCACGCTGACAGTTGGAAACCACAAGTCTCTTTCCGCCCTGGCAAATCGCTGAAATGCCTGCTCGGTAATGCGTTGGCTAACTAGATCCGGCCGATCATGGACCGCTTTGTCCACCAATTGAGGAAAATCGGCAAGCGGAACAGAGGGCAAGGGTTCTTCCTGAAGTTCAAACAATCGTTGTTGTGTTTCTCCCAGGGCTTCGGAAAGCGTGGCGAAGGCCGCTTGCACGTCGTTTTGGGCCTGAACCAACAACAGCTTAGCTTCGGCTAGATTGACATTGGCGAAGCTCAAATCGAGGGCCGATTTGAGTTTGCTTTTCTCCAGTGCTGCCACCTGCTCTACAACCGTTTGACGCTCACTGACCGTTTGTTGAGCGACTTTGAGAACAGCCTGGGACCTCAGGACGCCATAATAGGCCCGGTCGACCTGGAGCAGGATCTCTTCACGCGTTGCTTCAGTGTTCTGCTCGGCTGACTGGGCACGCAAGCGTGAACTTTCTACCAGGTTCCGGGTGCGGCCAAAATCGGTAACCAGTTGACCGATCGTCAGCCCGTTTGCGTAACGGTTATAGATGATGGGGTTGTTCAATGCGCCGGCCGTAATTCGGCTGTTTTGTTCAGCCCCGGCGCCGGTCAGACTGCCGAATGCATAGGGGTAATACGCTGATCGCAGCTGCCGGGTAATTTCCCTTGCTGCCGAAGCGGAGAACTGGGCGGAGCGAAGCCGGGGGTGATTCTGGACTGCCAGAGACTCAGCTTCCTTCAGGGTGAGCTTGGGGGGGACCTGGGCAAGGGTCGAAACTCGGCCGGATCCCAATATCGCAACGACAAGATAGAAAGTGGTTCGCCGGTTCATTAAGCCTCCACCCCCGCAGGTTCGTGCTGATCCCCCTTGTTGTAGACAAGCAAATAGGCGGCAGGAACGATAAACACGGTCAGGACGACCGAGACCATCAAGCCCCCGATAATCGCCCTGGCCAGGGGCGCGTAGGCTTCGCTTCCTGTCCCTAGCTTTAGGGCCATGGGAACCAGGCCAATGATGGTTGCCAGCGAAGTCATCAAGACCGGACGCAACCGGATCCGGCAGGAAGTCACAGCGGCATCCCTTACTGACAAACCATCCTGCTCGAGACGATGGGCAAATTCCACGATCAGGATACTGTTGGAAACCACGATACCCACCATCATGATCAGACCCATCAGGGACATGACATTCACCGTGGTGCCTGTGATGAACAGCATGAGCAGTACGCCTGTGACTCCGGTTGGGACGGCCAACAGAATCAACAAGGGGTCTCTGAAGGACCGAAACTGGGCAACCAGGATCAGATAAAGCAGCAGGACGGCCAGAATCAACCCCAAGGCGAAACTATGGAAGGAAGCGTTCATCGCCTCCACCATGCCCCGGAGATTCACGCGGACTCCCTCAGGCAACTGGATTTGCGAAGTGATGCGGTCGACAGCGCCGGCGATTTGGCCAAGGTCCTCGCTGGCGGGAGTGACATAGACGTCGATGATCCTGGAAATCTGGTAATGGTCGATTTCTGTGGGGGACTCGGTTCGGCGAATACTGGCCAACGAATCCAGCATCGTAGGATGCGCCAGTGTGGGGGAGCGTAGGGGCATCTGCCTCAGAGTCGGGAGACTGGTCACGGCATTCTCGGGATATTGCACAGTCAGCATGTAATCGTTTCCGGTCTTCGGATCGATCCAATAACTCGGAGCGATCATTCCATTGGAGGTCAGGGCCGTAATCAAGTTCCCAACTACCTCTTTCTGGTCCAGCCCCAGCTCGCTGGCGTGCATCCGGTTGATATCTAACACGAGGGCGGGATAGTCCAAGGCTTGAGGGGTATAAACGTCGCTCACTCCCGGAAGCGCCCGGACTTGGCTGGCAATCTGGCTGGCGATGGAAAAGTCGGTATCCACGTCCGATCCGGCTACCTGGATGTCAATGGGAGCCGGTAAGCCTTGGTTTAAGATGGCATCGACCATTCCTCCCGACTGTAAAAAGGCGCTCACCTGGGGCAATTCCTCATGGAGACGTCTGCGAACGTGATCCATGTACTCATAACTTCCAATGTGAGGATGTTCATTGAGGGCCACCTGGACGGTAGCGCTGTCCGGCCCCGAATTGCTGGTGTAGATCGACGAAAATCCGGGGATGACTCCAACATTGGCAACGATAATTTTCAGGTCATTGGGGTCCACGGTACTTCGAACGATGTCTTCCACATTTTTCACCGTTTGGTTCGTCAATTCCACTCGTGTGCCCGAGGGCGCCCTCAGGTTGATCACAAACTGCCCCGCGTCGGTCCGGGGGAAAAACGCGACACCCAACAGGGGATAAACCAGGAGACTAAGCAGGAACACTCCCGTGATGCCGCAAACCACGGCTACAGGGCGGGTTAGCGCCCTTCGCACCAGATGTTCATACCCATCGAGCATGTGCTGGAAGAGTGTGTTAAACCGGGCGTTGAATCGTCCGCCCCAGGACCGGGCTTGCGGCGCCCCTCGGTTTTCGTCTTCCCCAAGATGGGCAGGGCCCTCCTCGGCAGCCACCGTGTGCCCCTTGATCAACCGGGCACAGAAGAGCGGCACGACGGTCATGGCCACAAAGTAAGAGGCGAAAAGAGCCAGGACCACCGCAAGGGCCAGCGCGGAGAACAGAAACTTGCTGACCCCATAAAGAAAGATCACCGGGAAGAAGACCACCGAGCTGGTCAGGGTGGCCGCCAAAACTGCCATGGACACTTCCTGGCCGCCCTTCTCCGCGGCCACTTCCGGAGTCTCTCCCAATTCGAGATGCCGGAAAATGTTTTCCAGCACAATGACGGCGTTGTCGATCAGACGTGAAAAGACCAGGGCCAGCCCGGCCAGGATCATGGTGTTGATTGAAGTACCGCCAAAGTACAATGCGATGATAGCTGCCAGCGCCGAGAGGGGGATGGAAAGGAAGACCGCCACAGTGGCGCGCAAGCTACCCAGAAAAATGAGCACCATCAGGGCCGTCAACAGCAATCCAGTTCCGCCCTCATGCAGGAGGGTCTCGATGGCCCTCTTGACGAACAAGGACTGGTCAAAGACAACTCTCGCAACCAGCGACTTGGGGACGTCATACAGATGGGCGATGGCCTTCTTTATGCCGTCGACGACCGCAATCGTGTTGGTGTTGCCCCCCTGTTTCATGATAGGCAGATAAACGGAAGGCTGGCCGTCGACCCTCACGATATTGGTCTGAATCTGGTGTGCGTCCTCCGCTCTCCCTACATCGGCCACGGTCACCGAAGACTCTCCGACCGTCTTCAAAGGAACTGAGTTGATTTCCTGGACGTTGCTGATCTGGCTGTTGGTGTAAATATTGAAATCGTAGGGGCCAACCTTAATGTCACCCGCAGGCAGAATCAAATTGGCGTTGTTAATGGCCCGGACGACATCCATGGGGCTGAGCCCATGGGCTTGCAACTTGAGCGGATCGACGTAGACCATGATCTGTCGGTACTTGCCACCAAAAGGAGGGGGGACTGAAGCTCCAGGAACGCCCGCCAGCTGATTGCGTACCGCAAACTGGCCATTATCGCGGAGCTCGGTCTCGCCAAGACCCTGGCCTTTCAAGGTAATCAGGCACACCGGCAGGCTCGACGCGTCGAACTTCATCACCACGGGTGGAAGGGTCCCGGGCGGCAGGCGCCGCAGGTCCGCCATGGCCAGGTTGGAGATCTCGTTGACATCCGAATCCGGACTGGTATCGGGTTGGAAGAAGACTTTGATGATGCTGACCCCGGGCAGGGACCGCGACTCGATATGGTCGATTCCCGCACCCAAGGTAAAGAACCGCTCGAAGCGTCCCGTAATCTCAGTCTCGATCTCTTCCGGCGGCATGCCGTTGTAGAAGGTGGCCACCACCACCTCCGGAATATTGATGGCGGGGAACAGATCGACCGGCATGCGCTCCAGGCTGGTCACACCGATCACAGCCACGATCAGGCAAGCGACCACAATGAAATAGGGGTTCCGAATTGAAAAGCGCGGCATCACTGAGCTCCCTTGACTTCGAACTGTTCAACCTGCATCAGCTTGGGCTTGACGTGTTGGCCTGGCTGCAGCCTTGCTTGCTGACCGGTCACGACCAGGTCGTTTTCGCTGAGGCCCGAAAGGACTTCGGCTTTTGTGGGCGTTTGAATCCCGATCTGCACCGCCCGTTCCTCAAGTCGGTTGTGCGCATCAATCCGAAACACTCGGATTACGTCTCCGGAGTGGATAAGCGCCAGTACGGGAACCGCCAGGGTGTTTGGTTTGCGCTCCAGGGTGAGGCTCGCATAAGCGTACATGCCTGGGATTAGCTCCAATTTCGGATTCGGTACATCAATCTCGGTGATCATGGTCCGGGTGGAAGAGTCGACCATGTCTGCAAAGCGAACGACTTTGCATTGGTAAGTCTTACTCAGTGATGGCACTCGGATCGCGACGGGGGTACCGACATGGATTCTCGGTACCACTGACTCGGGCACTGGAATGTCCAGCCGCAGCAAGTCGTTCTCTGAGAGGGCTACCACTGGCAGGGCCTGCTTCTCAGAAGATATTCCCGCCGCCAGCATCACCCCGGTGTCCGCAAAACGTTCGGTCACGATGCCATTGAAGGGTGCAGTGATGCGCGAATAATCCCACATCGACTGTTCCCTTTGCAGGCTGGCCTCATCAACCTTGAGTTGCTCGTCCGCTACCGCCAGACCTGCTTCGGCTGCTGCCACTCGCGCTTCCGATTCGCGATCGCGGCCCTGCGCGTCGTCGACTTCCTGCTGCGCCACCAGACCAGGTTTCGTCCTGGCGACTTCTCCCAGGCGATTGTATTGGAGGTGCGAGACCTCGTGTTCCGACTGGGCGCGCAGTAAGTCTCCCTGCGCCCGTTTCAGTTCGTTCTGGCCGCGACGAACGGCAGCCTTCGCCCGCACCAGGTCGGCAGTCAGCTCGGGGATCTCCAGAACAGCCAGAAGTTGTCCTGCTTTGACCCGGTCCCCGATGTCCACATGAATCGTTTTTACGTACCCGGGCACTTTTGCATAGACATTGATCTTCTGGTAGGGGCGGAACTCGGCCGCTATCTCAAAGTCACGCGCCAGATTTTCACGAGCTGCCTTCGCGACTGGCACAGTGGGTGCGACCGGGTCAGTCCTGGCTTGGACACTCTGGGATCGGTTACAGCCACTGGTGCTTATTAAACTAATTAAGCTCAGTAGCAAGAGCCCGACAAGCCCGAGAGACCAACGAGGTTTCCCATTCTGCCTCTTGATTGTGGGTTCTTCTGGCTCTTGCCCTGAGCACAGGGCGGCTGTCCTTTGGTTTGATATATCCACTTCTTACTCCTTATGAGACGTCAGAATATTTAGTCATCCTCCCCATGCTCTTCTTTTTTCTAATGAGGGGTGTCATTGATCGCCGCCGATTTTCCCATTCGCTAGCCCAGCTCTTTAACTGCTTCGCGCAGCTTCCCCAGAGAGAAATCAGGCGAGCGGCATAAGCCAATCACCTGGCGTTCCCTCTCCAGCAATTTCGCAGCTACGCCAGGAATGCGGGCAGCCACTTCTTTCGGTACGGTCAGCACCCCGTGACGATCGCCGTGGATGAGATCGCCAGGATGGACCTTTAGTCCCCCAACCTCGACAGGACTTCCGAATTCAAAAATGTGCGCATAAGCATGAGAAACGGCAATGCTTCCCGCAAAGAACTGAAAACCTGTCGGTTCCACGGCACCAAGATCTCGGACGGCTCCGTTGGTCACCAGGCCGACACAACCCAGAGCCAGGAAGATGTTGGCGTGAATCTCGCCGACAAACGACCCCAGACCCGGCTTTTTATCGATGTCCTCAAACACCACCACGCGGGGAGCCGGCCAGGTGAGGAGGTAATTCCAAAAATCCGTTCTATCCATGTACTTGTTCCCTTCCATGGGAGGGACGGAACTGCGGACGCGGGCCGTCACCGCATAACCCACAACCGAGGGGAACTGTGGGAAGATGCACCGAATGGTGGAGTCCGCAAAGCCAGTGTTCCGCAACCGGACTTCAAAGGTCTCGATCGAATTGGAGACCGTGCAGGTATCGAGCCGCCGGAGTGCCTCCAATTGGGCTGAATTCAGGGTCTCTTGCAACGTCATTCCTCCAATCCACGGCAAGCAGCGGCCCAAAAAAATCAGTCAAAAAGCCCCCCGCTGCAAAGTTAAGCGACAGGAGCATCAGGGCCTTGCCATCGCGAAGAACCGAGTTGGAAAAATCGGGCTAAGAAAAGTCGGCAGGAGGAGAACGAAGCTGATGGGTGTTAAGGGTCGCAGAGGACTTAGGTAGAGGCTGTTCGGTCCCCAGAGAAAACGATACTCCAGCTTCGTCTTTAGAATGAAACCGGTCCGCTGAGTCTCTGTTCAGAGTCTGGCGATCGCTCAGTCTCTGAATCGAGGGCTCACGCATCTTGCTGACTTGTGAGAGATACCTTGAAGGGTTGGATTGGGGAAGACAGCGACTGGCTTTTGCCAGGGTGGAAAGCGATACGACAGTAACCAGTAGGAATAATACAGCACTCTTTATAAACAAACCTCGGCCTGCTCTGACATTATCCGGTCTTTGGAATGAGTTATCAGACGCGTACAGCTCCCCAACAGCCGGGCATCCCGCATTGGGGACAGAGTCAACTTGTCGCACAGGAATCTCCTGCCAATTAATATAAGCGTCCCTGTGCACGGAAGTCAACACAGATTTCATCCAGCTGCTCCACTATCGCTGGGTCCATAAGATGCGCAGCATTCTGGAATAGTTGCTACAAATGCGATTGGCTGCAGATCAAGGCAGTCTCTCACGCTGCCCTCCCTGGGTCGAAAATATGTATTGAGGTTTTCACCTCGTGTGGGCGTGTGGGGAGATGAAACGCCTAAGAGGTGTTTGCTCGAGTTCCTACATTTCCTTTCTCCTCTCCAGTTTTGTCGCCGGCAACAGAAATGCGGGGTTCGAATGGCGCTCGCGATTGTACTCAACAAGCCTTTCATGAAAACGTGCTCCGTAAGAGCACTTGAAAATAGCCCAGCGCTTCAGCGCTGGGACTACCAGTTTGCAAGGCTTAGAGTCCCGGAGGGACGATTGAAAGGGGAATCTCGGGGATTCAGTCGTCCCTACGGGACTCAGCCTCGACGACATTCCGGCCCAGCGCTGAAGCGCTGGGCTATTCTCAATCGACCTTTCAGAGGTCGATAAGCCATTTTCATCCCCTGGTGATGAGCTTGAAAAGGTCATGGCACACTTCTAAAGAAGTGACACGCAAGCCGGAGGGTTCATTAAGCTGAAAGGTTCGGATGATGCCACAGGGATCTATGCTTCAAGAGAATGCCAGTGGGTAAATAAATGGCAGGTTTTCCCGTGATCAACTTCTCCCCCAATCAGACTGATCCAGGATGAGAGCCATACGTGTGAAAGATGCACTAAGAGGACATTGAATTGGGTTTTTGCCCAGCAGAAACTACCCGTGAGCAGAATCTCAGAAGACCTTTCGAAATCTGATCACAATGCCCTTTCAAGTAGGCGCACTGCTTGTTCCGGGGGCGGCAACCCGCGCAGTGGGAAATGGCCCCTCGCTTTTGCGGTATGCCTTTCGAGTAGGCGAGGTAGCTGCTGCAGACTGCGCAGTTCATACCGCAGGGGGCGATGAGATCTTCTTTCATCTTGCTTCTTCTCACGGAGCCACAGAGGCACAGAGAACGGACTATAGGTCTCCAGTGGTAATTCGGGTAATTCCTTCGTTCATTAAGGAATCACCACAATGCAATAGCTATCCCAGCTTCATTCCCGTCAGGCGGAGGTAGGTTAACAGCTGCTTCATATGTGCTGGATTGACTTTTTCCACTAACTTCAGTTCCACGATCACTTTTCCCCCAACTACCATATCGGCGCGGAAGCCTTCTTCAAGTTGTTCACTATTATATTCGATGGGCACTACAATTTGTCGTTAAACCGAAAGCCCGCGCTTTTCCAAGTGTCGGGCCATCGTCACATCATATACAGATTCCAGCAGTCCCGGACCCAGAGCTTGATGGACACGGACTGCACTACCAACAATTACAGTCCCTATCTCGTTCTCGTGCCTCTCCGTGCCTCAATGTCTCCGTGAGTAATATTTCTTGGCACTCCGCTCGAACCGGTGGTTAGGCCTTGCGGTTTTGCAGATAAGAGCTTGATCTGCCACTGGCACCGGCAGTTGCATGCCCAACAATCTCTTCTACGACCAGAAGCGGTC
The DNA here is from genome assembly GCA_041476565.1 of Terriglobia bacterium. Taxonomy (GTDB): domain Bacteria; phylum Acidobacteriota; class Terriglobia; order Versatilivoradales; family Versatilivoraceae; genus DATKMG01. Next base: position 9,479 of record JBGOTQ010000140.1, read on the forward strand.
CTCTGTCTGCTCGTCGCCTTGGAATTCGCGGAACTCAGTGACCTTCGCGTTCACAAGCCGCCAAACATGCACCTCCGGAAATGACGCTGACCGGCCGTTGCGCTCCGCCTTAACGGTCGTGAGCACGACCACCACATCGTCTTCGGCAAGGACATGATGAACCTCAATGCCGAAGACGCCGCCGGAAAGCTCCATGGTGTGTTTGAAAAATCCGACGACTTCGTTGTGGCCTTTGTAATCACCCGACAACGGGCTGTGACCCGGTACATGCCAGGTGATCGATGCGTCGAATGCCTCAAGGACCGCGGGGATGTCACCCTTGGTGAAGTCGTCGTATGCCTTGCGGATGATGGTAGTGTTCGAGGGAATCATAGCTCCTCCTTAGATTGGAATTCTGCTTTGTGGCGAAAACGATATGCACGTAGCAACGCCCAACACTGTGGCTGACCTGCCAGCACGCCTTCCGCGCTGGTCAGGTGGAGTCAGCTGGTTAAGCCATTAGTTCAATTTGACGAATTCAATCCTACACCTTGATTAAGTGAAAATGTAACCTTGGCATTGGTGGCCACATTTATGGTTTCTTGACCCTTCATGAAGGGTTTATATTTCCACTTTCTGACCGTGTTGACAGCCGCCGCATAGAGCATAAGGATGACCGCTCTGCACTTTTGCATGGACTACTTCGCCGGTCTACCAATATAAAGTCGCAAGGTGACGACTCCGCCAATACCACTTTGCTCTGCCAAAACTGGATAATAAGGTTCAACTCGCTTCATTAAATTATGAGCAGCTTCAGTGGCAGTAACTGGGAGGAAGTCAGTTTCGTTGATAACAACTTCTTCGAAAGGCACCGAGGGATGTGGTTTAGAGCCCCATTGAATCTCGGCGTGCCTGCATTGAGAACAATAGAGCACACATTGAAATCTTTTCAATTCAGGGAAACACCCTCCCTGGACAATCCTGTTAGAGTTTGGGAAAAGATTAGCTTCTGCTTCCTCTCGCTCAGGCTTTCGATCTTCAAGGCCATAAGTGATTTTAATGATGTCAGTTTTTAAATATTCATGATGAACTTTACAGAAGGGCTTACCCTCCAATAACCTTCTGCACGCAGGTTCTAGCTGCAGTCTTTCCTGTTCATCAATAATGCTCTGAAAATCTTTTGCCTTGAATGTTTCAGATCTATGTTGTGCACCTAGAATTTCGTCGGGGGAAGGGACGGGCATCAATAATGGCGAAAGGATCCAGAGGATAACACCGCCTGAACAAATGAGGGATGTGAGCGTAAAAAAAAAGTTTCGAATGTTCATGTTACATCAAAGCTTGATTGGCTTAACCATTGATTAACAGGCACTCTTGCCCTATCCCTATTATCAACCGAGCTGCGTGCCTGCTCTGAAACAAAATGCTATGCCCACCTCGAACGATTGTCAACCGCCCCACCCCCTGGATGGGATTCCCCTTCCCCTCAATATTCACCACATTTCCACTCAGTTTGACTTTCATGAAAATCCCCTCCTCCGGAGGGGTGGCGGTTCGCAGAAACGCCGGGGTGGGTCTAACGACTGCCACAACCCACCCCAGCTGCCTGCGGCAGCCGCCCCTCCCAGGAGGGGAATAGCCACGCATTTTCATGGGCGGTGGTGAACTTGAAAAGGTCATGGGGCACTTCAATGATAACACCCTTATCCTGACGTTGGTGGCGTCAACTTCGGGAGGAGGCCTTTTCGAATTCCGCTGAGGAAATCCTGACGGGTATGACCTCCCAGCCCCTGAAGCCGTGAGGAAAAATGAATCGGAGCAATCTTGGCCCAACCGAGCGTCTAATCTATAGCCGAAAGACGCGTAGAGCGCGTGTTCCACGAGCGGCAGAAGGGCGCCCCTGCAGTCGCTTGTTGCAGGCTCGAGTTGACGTTCATTATTTCCACAGCTTTCCTTCCTAGAGGGGAAATCTCGGGGATCCCCCCCAGGCCGAAAGGCCCTTGTCCTTTTTCAAAGGGGGAATCTGCACCTTCTAGTCGGAACCGGGAAATTAATCATATAGTGTGTTCCGGCAAAGCAGACACAGACTGCCCCATTGTGATCTCTCGACGGCTGACCGCCATCTATTGACACCATCCAATCCCGAATCTCATCTAAAATGAGTTGGCCCTAAAGTCCACCTTGTCATGACTCATCTGCGAGCATAATGTGCAATAATAAACTCATGGAACGGAAATCTACCTCGGATCAGTTCTCCAAAAGATGGCTCACCTCCCCCTTGAGGCATGTCCGTCCTCACTTCCCAGCTGTCGTATTGCATCGGCGGCTGCGTTTTGTCCTCTCGTCCTCAATAACGAGTCTGATGTTTTTATTGCAGGTATTCTCATGCCAAGCCCAGGTGAGCGAAGGCACCCTCATCCGTGGCCTAGAGATAGCGGGTACACAACGGAGAGTCCACCTGGAAACGCGAGTGGGAGATACCCTCGAGCGAACTCAGATTTCCCGGGACGTACACCAGCTTTGGTCCACCGGCTGGTTCGATGACATCCGTGTAGAGGCTGCTTCAGAGCCAGGAGGAGTCGGTCTTACTTTCTATGTTGTGGAAAGACATCGCTACTCTTTGCGCCGAGTTGAACTCAAACCGTCGACTTCAACGCTTGCGCTCAAGATCAAACCAGGGACCCCTGTGGACCGCGAGACAGCTCACCAAGCGGCAATTGCATTGCGAAACCAGTTGGTCGAGCAGGGCCACCTTGATGCAGAAGTCAAGGGAGAGTTAGTTCCGATACAATACGGGCTAGCCGATCTGCGTCTAAGTTTGGAGCCAGGTCAGCGCTATCGAATCAACGAGGTCCGGTTTTCAGGACCCACTGGGTTTGATCCGGAAACCCTGGAACACGCACTGCGCCTTACCCGGATTCGAAGGATTCTGCCGGCATTGCCCGGTTTAGGGAAAGGCTGGCAGGTTCTTCCCCCTTTCAGCTACCAACGTGTTGAGACTGACTTGGAGGCCTTGCGATCTTTTTATTTTTCTCAGGGCTATTGGGATGCTGCGGTGAATCTCGCCGGCGTGGACTTTTCTGGAAAAGATTCTCGCTTAACGATCGCCGTGGACGCCGGCCGGCATTACAATGTCAGCCGGACCCAGGTTGTGAAGAGCCTTCCGGGTGGGGAGACAGTTACTTCCTTAGACAACAATTCTCATGGAAGTGAGTTGTGCAGTTGTCTCCGACAAGCCCAGAAGGAAGCAGAAAGAGAAGGCCGAGTGGATTTCAGTGTGAAAGCAGAGGTCGAGGCGACAGACGGCCCACCCAATGCAAATCCCTTCGGCAGTTCCAGTGCGATATCGTCGGACAAGCGTGCTGATGCAGGTCAATGGGTTGCTCTGAGAGCACGGGTCGAAGCTGGTTCTCCCTATACGGTCGGGAGAATAGAGTTTCGTGGTAATCACAACTTCAGCGACTCGACCCTGCGCCGGATGGTGGTGTTGAACGAAGGAAATCCGTTTGACTTCGGACAACTGCGCCAGACCCTGAATCGTCTAAACTCCGCGGGATTTATCAAGCCGATAACCAAGGACCAAGTTATGATCCAGCGCGATTCCGTAGCACACCAGTTGGATCTGACGCTGAATCTGGAAGAAAGAGCGCGAGGAGGTTGGTCGTTCTCAGGTTCCCTGGAACCTCCCAACATAATTTGGCCCTTGCAGTTTGTGGTTGGTTCGCACTTGCCGGATTGGGGTGGGGCGGCCCTCGAACTCTCGACCTACTTTGCTGCTTTGAGCTTGTCCCCTTTTCCTCAATTAATCCCGCAGAGTTTTCCCCTGGCAGTGGGGATGCGCTGGATGCCGCGGTTCTCTGTGGGCCGGCCATATCTGCCGGCTCAGGGGTGGCGCTCCGGTTTCGTCATATCGCCTCAACTGGGATGGCAAGGGTCATTGCTGAGTTCAGGGCTGATGCGGACCCGGGGGATTGCTTCGATTTTGAACGAAAACCCAACGGAGCCTCCGGGGCTCGCAGTACCCGTCTGGCGAGGCCCTAAGGAGGGCGGTCGCGAGACGGGGCCAAGGTTGGCAGGCTCCCTCGTTTGTGAGGCTCGCAAATCGCGCTTGGGTTGGGCGCGATCCGCTGGCCTCACTGCTTTGAACCTGTTGGGGGTGTTGCCGATGATTTAAACGAGGTGTCCTGGTTTCTTAGCTTCTCGAAGAGAAGAAGTTTACAGGAATTTGCCGATAAGTGTATCAAAGGAGTTCAAATGGTCATAGAACTGGATGCGCCGGTTGATGTAGACAACAAAAGTGAACTGGAAAAGGTCCTTGCGATCAGAAGACTGGGGTGTCTTGCCCTGGATGTATCAATTCGTGCATTCGAAATCAAGCATGCCTCCCTACAAGAACTCGCCGATCTGACCGAAAAGGTCGCCAGGATGGCCCGCCTTTTGGATGAGCTGGCAGAACACAATTGAGCCGACCTAAGCGGCCCCCCTTTTTTCTGATTTATTTCTCTTGTTGTTCAGTTCGCCCCAGCCCTGCAAGGCGTTTGTGGACTACGCGAACACCCGAGAGGGTTACCGGGTTCTCACTGGATAGGGATCGCAGACGCACCTCACGGATCGGTATGCCAAACCGAGGATTAATCCATTCGAACGCAAAATCGAATGCGCCATCGGAACGTGGAGCCGTGCGGGCTTCATAGGCGAGGCTTTTCGGACTACTACCCTTATGCCAGTCTGCCTCGAGGATGTTTACGCCGTATCGCAGCGGAACCGTTTCAATAAACCCGTCGTTGTACCCCACTTCGTACCAGCCCAATAGTTCGGCGGTATCGTCGAAATTCCAGGTGGCCATGAAGGCAGGCTCGATCCGTCCGCGCTTACGGCAGGCATGAAGGAAAATCAGGCTACTCACATCCGCGCCGATTTGAACCGTTAGATCCGTGCCCGCCTTCATCGGTAGCGGTATGGCGGCATCGTCGTCGCTGGGCAGAGGTGTCGGACTCAATGTGCTCCGGAGTGCTGGCAGCTGCTGTTGGATCATTAGCGAGAGCCGGTTCATGTCCGGACGGTCTGTTGACCAGAGCAGATTTGCGCAACCGAGGACTGCAAACATCATATCCTTTCCGATATTCAACGCAGAGGTTGCTGCCCAAGCCGAAGGGACGCCGCCGATTATCCCGGTTCGTGAAGCCCGGCGGTCGAAGTTCGGAATGTGTGGCTCGAAATTCCCGAATACCTGGCGGAAGCCCCAATCCGAGAGGTTCGCTTCATTTTGGGGGCCGATACCCTGCTCGTCGAGGTCTTCATTTCCTTTGCTGTCCCAGAACCAGTTGAAGATTAGGATATCTTTTGGGATGAGTCTCTTCACTTGCTCGGGGGAAAGCGCGCCGGGCATGTCGTAAGGCTGACCACCGGGGTTATCGACATGCTGAGTCTTCCTGCCGCGAAGCGCCTCGATCAGGTGATCGCCGTAAATGGCGGTCGCAATCCCTTTCGCACGCAGGTGTGAGTAGATGCGGTTCAGGTCCGCCGCATAGAGTTCAGTCGGATCCTTGCCTTTGCAGCGAGGGCAAACGCCGAGGGGCATGCGCCATTCATCATGGCCCACATGGATCATTGAGGGCTTCATCACGTCGATATATTCGTCAAAGACATCAAACAGCAGCTTGTAGACTGCCGGTTCCGAAGGGCAGTACGTATCGGGCCATTCCGCCTCCTTTATTTCTGCCAGCTCGCGATGGTGTGTCAACAGGTAATAGCTGTGCGTGAGAGATGGAATCTCGGGAATCACGTCGATGTGGTGCTGGCGCACGTATTGTACCAGCTCGGCAACCTCCTCCTTTTCGAGCACGCCGCCATCGGCAGTATCGGAATTCGCCGAATCCTGGAATTGCCGTCCCGGGCCCCAAGATCGCTCGCGTCGAGTATATCTGAGGTCCTTGCCGAACTCGATCCAGCCGGCGTTCAATTCAGGATGGCGGTCTAACCGCATGGCGGCGTTCACTTCAAGGATTAATGTGTTGTACTTGCACAGCGCCACCACATCGCGCACGAAACGCTTGAAGTAGGAAAAGTTCTCGTGCCCAGGCAGGTAGAGTTTGAGTCCGCGAAAGGGCTTGAACGGCCAGTCTCGAACGGCTACCGCGCGGATCCGAGCTCCGTCCTCGGTTCGCTCGATTAGTTGCCGCAGCGATTGCAGGCCATAGAATGCGCCGGAAGCATCGGTGCCTGCTACAACCGCCGCTTGCTGGTCGACATTGAGCGTGTAGCCTTCTTTTTCAGACGGCGGTTGTGGGTAGCGAGAACAATATTGCCGGACAAGCGGATTCGACACGGCGCCCAGCAGAATGAATGGACCCTTTTCAGGCAAGTTGGCTACTTGTTTCATTTGTAGCGCAACTCCAAAGCGGTCGCTCAGTTCGGCCGTGAGGAAACGTCCGAGCGAAAGGTCGTCGCTAGAAGGCTGCTGAGGTAGAAGAATGGAAATCGACTTGTCCAGCTTTAGCCACTCACTCCGCACCTCGATTTGCCGCGGCTTCGGGAATATGGGTGAGTCGGAAGCGGCCACAGGATTGCTACCCATTGTACACATCAAAAACACTAGAGCGGCAACGGCTTTCATAAAAGAGCCTCCAGGGTCAATCCCAACGATTGGCAGAATGAATGTAATCCTACGGCCAGCGCAATAATTCACGCTGCACAGGGGCTGCCTGATCCACTCAGAACCTGTTCAGGCCTTCGGTGAGTTCAACTCGAGTCCCCCACGAGTCGGTAATGAAAGCAATGATTAAGCCCAGGTCCGGTCGTGGTGTCGGCGGCATGTCGAGCTTCAGGCCGGCCGCCTCCAGCTCTGAGCAGAACTTCTTGATGTCCCTCACCTCAAAACCGATGTGATCTAAAGCCCGGCCTTTGGTGGGTTGCGTCGGTGTTTCAGAGGGAACCCAGGAGAGGTTGACTCCCGGAAGATCAGAAATCCGGGTTTTGCCGCGTATCCCCGGTGTTGCTCCGAAAATCTTTCCGTACCAGGCACGCATCTCCTCTACCTGATTCGTGACGAAATAAAGGTGAAGGTGCTTGATAGGAACGTCCAGAGTTGCGTCCTCTGTGATTTCCAGCTTGACACCGTCGGGAAGCACCGCCGTGAACCGATGGATTTCGGGCGTGGTTGGGGATACCTGAGCCCCTGCGGCACGGAGCTTCGCTTCGACCGAAGTGGCGTCCCGAACGACGAAACCCAGACGATTCAGCACCGACCCTTCTGTGCCGCCAATCGAGTCCCCTTTCCGAAAACCGATCAGCACGCCTGGGAAAAGCGCATATTCCAGCGGACCCGCCTTTACCAGCTTCCCGCCGAGAGCATCAATCCAGACCCTCTTCTGAGCCTCGGGGTCCGGAGTTACAATGTGCACGTGTCCCATGGACACCCCCGCGGCATTTGGCGGAGCTACCTGGCCCAGCGCCGGCACTGTAAGACACAACGTAAAAAATAGAAGTCGCATGTTCATAACGAGAGACCTCAACCCGTGGTTTTGTCCCGTGCAGTGACCTGGATCAATCACAATTTGCCCGGGGCTTGAGGGAGTAATTTTACAACATACTGAGCGCATGCAGACAATCAATGGACAGCCTTTTATGAAAATACGGTTTTGGGTGGAGGGTCGCGCTCCGTCGCGACCGCTCCAGTATTTTCATCCGCCGTGGTGAACTTGAAAAGGTCATGGGGCACTTTCATGAAATTCCCCCTGGGCAAAGGGAAGCTGTGAAGAAATCTGGTTATAGAACTGGTTCTCTCGTTTTGGACCGACTTTTGTTGGAAGCGGTCGGTCAAGATTCAACGAGTGATG
>JBGOTQ010000141.1:0-17258 GCA_041476565.1 Terriglobia bacterium
AAAAGCTTGGAAACGACCACCCACTTTTCTCCAAGCATATACCCCAGCGAAAGAAATACCGAAACCCACAACAACGCTCCCAAGTATGCATAGGCCATGAAAGAGGGAGCCTCGAGGTTTGAAATGCCGGCGATTATGGCGGTGAGATGCCTAAGTCCGGGCACAAAATAGCCAACGACCAGCGTCCAATGACCGATGCCCCTGAACCAATTGTGGACCTTTTCCAATTGTCCAGTGTGGATCCCAATGTATCTCCCGAATCGAAGGATGACCTGCATGCCAAGCAACCTGCCCAGGACATAACTCAAAGAGATGCCCGAAGCACTCCCCAGGAAACTGGAAATTAACAGAGGGACAGCATGCAGGGTTCCTCGAGAAATGAGGTACCCACAGAACAGAAGTAGAGTCTCGTCGGGTACTGGCATTCCAACTATGCCCAGCAATAGAAGGGAAAAGATCCCAAGATAACCATGGACTGAGATCCAGTGCTGAAGGTGGAGCAGTGAACTGGGAGTATGGATCTCGTGCATTGGCGTGCGTTCACCTGACAGACAAAACGTTGAGCGGCCTCATTCTACTACAGGAACACAAGGATCAGTGGTTTGAGAGAAGACTCTGACGCACTATTTTCCGGTGAGGGGGGCCAGACAACAGGGTGAGTTCCAGTCCGGTTGAATGAAGGCAGGTTGACACGTGTCGCTAATCTGCATTTCTTAACCGCACGTTCTGGCGCGCCAGCATATGCCTGCTCTCGCCCAGTCCCCTGTCTTCTCGGGGGGGGGCTTGTCGGAGTTTATTTTAATCACGCTATCCTATTTGTTTATGATAGCATACAGTTTGATATTATTCCCTTCAAGCAAAAATCATGTTTTTGACTCAAACGGTCCAAGCCCTGATTAGGACATATCATACTGTGCGATGGGCCCACTAGTTAATCTTGAGCATTGATCGCCGGGACTAGGGGTCTGTCTGCCGGCTCTGGTCGACCTATGACTTTTAGAGCCAGGGTCACTGGGAAGCGTTACCTGACATGGTTCTTTAGAACTTCGGGAATTCGAGGCATCAGACCATGAGGAAGGCATTGTTCCTGTTGGGCATGTTGAGTGATAGTGACATCGATTGGTTGATCACTGCGGGCAACCGGGAAAGAGTTTCCCGGGGAATCGCCCTGATTCAGGAAGGGAAACCGTTTGATGCGATCTACTTTGTCCTGGATGGGACACTCGGGGTTTCGGTAGCTGCCCTGGGAGGCAAAGAGATCGCTCAGCTAAAGTGTGGGGAAATCGTAGGAGAAATGTCTTTTGTGGATTCTCGACCTCCCTCGGCTACGGTGAAGGCCCTTGAGGATTCTGTCGTGTTATCTGTCCCGCGAGCTCGGATGGAAGCCAAATTGAAGGAAGTCGAGTTTGCTGCACGCTTCTATCGAGCCCTCTCGGTCTTTCTTGCCGACCGTTTACGCAACACAATCTACCAGTTTGGGGAGGCTAAGGTCGCGTTGTCTGAGAGGGATTTCGAAGGATCCGATCAGCTTGATCCGGGTGTTTTGGAAAAGGTAGCCATGGCTGGAGCCAGGTTCGACTGGCTGATGAGACGGCTAAGGGGTGAGTAGAATTCATCAGAATCATCAATGTGTCATTTTAGAGCTTTCGAACAACACCTAACGCATCACTAGAATCCTCGGTCTGACAAACGTCGACCAGAAGCGAGCTATGTACCGGAAAGAAGCGCTAGAGAGATTGTCGTCGCCTGAACGATTGGACCAACTGGTCCGAATTGTGGGCCCCAAGGACTGGCTTCTCCTCTCCTCGTTGGGCCTCTTATTTGCAATCGTGGTCTACTGGAGTACTTGGGGACGTCTCCCAACAACCGTCGCAGGGCAGGGGGTCTTGATCCGTCCGCGAAAGGTTGTGGAGTTTCAGTCCCCTGCGTCCGGACGTTTGGTAGCGTTAAACATCCGGGTTGGAGATGCGGTGAAAAAGGGGGAGGTCCTGGGGACAATCGATCTGGCCGAGGTCCGGAAACAATTGGAGCAGGAACAGGCCAAGTTGGCGGAAATCCAGGCGCAGGATCGTGAAAAAAGCGCCCTCGAGGCCCAACAGGCTCAACTCCAAACTCAAGAGATCGAAGCAGAGAAGAGAACCTACCAGATGCAGAGTCAAAATCGGGGAAAGAGCATCAAAGACGCTGAGGCCCTTACGCCGGTACTCCAAAAGAGAATGGAAGGACGCCGGCAATTGAGAGCGGAGGGGTTGATTCCGGCAATGTCGGATGAACTCATGCAGGCTGAACAGGCACTCCTGGAAAACCAATCGAAAATCTCTGATCTTCAAGCTCAGATGAAAGAACTGGAAAGCCAGTTGAGGCGTTTGGAAACCAGAGAAAAGGTCGTCGTCCAACAAATTTTTGAATCGTCTACCGCCAGAAAGAATGAGATTCAGGGGCTACGAAGTCAAATTGCCTTGCTTCAGGTCCAGTTAGAGAAGAACAGTCAGATCATCAGTGAATCTGCGGGTGTTATCCTGGAGGTCACTGCTAATGTTGGGCAGGTGGTCGGCCTGGGCAGCCGCCTGGGCTCGTTGGAGATGGAAGATTCTTCCAGTCAACTGGTCTGTCTGAGCTATTTTCCGGTGCAGGATGGTAAGAGGATTAAAACAGGCATGAAGATCCAAGTGACCCCTGACACGGTAAAGAGAGAGCGGTTCGGCGGAATACTTGGCACAGTTTCGTCCGTCTCAATATTTCCCGTCACAAAAGAAGGGGCAGCTACCATGGTGGGCAATCCGGAAGTAGTGAATCGTTTGTTCGGGGAGGGGCCTCAGATCGAAGTGGTTGCTGAACTGGAACGGGACCCTTCCAATTTCAGCGGCTACAAGTGGTCTTCTTCGAAGGGCCCTCAACTTCAAATGTCGTTTGGAACCACCGCCAGCGGGCGTGTCACCGTCGAGGAGCGAGCCCCCATTACTTATGTCCTCCCTTTCCTGAGGTCGATCAGTGGCATTCGCTGATTTCTTGCCTATATTCAGGAGACGTTCAGGCGAGTCGGGCCGCGTAAGGACCCCCACTGTCCTCCAGATGGAGGTAGCAGAATGTGGGGCTGCGGCGCTGGGAATCATTCTGGGTTACTACGGTCGCACGGTTTCCTTGGCGGAACTGAGGCGAGAATGTGGAGTGTCGCGGGATGGAAGCCAGGCTTCACATCTGCTGGCAGCGGCTCGACGGTATGGCATGACGGCCAAGGGTTTTTCGACGGACCTGGACGCCCTTCATAGATTTTCTCCTCCCTACATCGTGTTCTGGAATTTCAATCACTTCTTAGTAGTGGAAGGATTCCGCAGGGGGCGGGTCTACCTCAATGACCCCGCAACTGGACCCAGGAGAGTATCCCTCGAGGAGTTCAGCGAGGCCTACACGGGTTTGGTGTTTGTACTGGAGCCTGGTCCCGATTTCAAAAGAGGCGGCCGGAAGCCCAGCATGTTTCCGTCTCTTTGGGACCGATTGAAAGGATCCGCGGGGGTCCTTGTCTATTGTGTGCTGCTCGGATTTTTGCTTGTTCTGCCGGGGCTGGCATTTCCTGCTTTTGCCCAGATATTTGTCGACAATATTTTGGTCGAGGGGATGAGAGACTGGCTGCGGCCGCTGATCCTGGGGATGATTCTGACGGCATTACTGAGGGGGCTCCTTTCCGGACTGCAGTTAAGGTATCTTCGCGCGCTGAAAATCAAACTCGCCGTGACCATGTCCAGCCGATTTCTGTGGCATGCTCTGCGTCTGCCTGTCAGCTTTTATCAGCAAAGATTCGCCGGGGAAATCAGCGGCAGGATGAACCTCAATGAAAAGGTGGCCGAGGTTCTATCAGGGCGTCTAACCACAACGGTGATCGATTTGGTGATGATCGTTTTCTACGCTCTGGCCATGCTCCTGTATGACGTGGTATTGGCTTCGATCGGTATAGCCTTTGCCGTCCTGAACTTGCTCGCCTTAAGGTGGATTTCCCGGCGCCGCGTGGATGCCAACCTGAGAGTGTTACAGGAGTTTGGGAAAGTGGGTGGTTTGTCTATAGCAGGCCTCCAGGGTATGGAGACACTCAAAGCCTCCGCATTGGAGTCCCATTTCTTCGCGCGGTGGGCCGGCTATTATGCCAAAGCCCTCAACGCTCAGCAAGAACTGGGCGTTACGAACTTGAAGCTCGGAATGCTACCAACGTTTCTTTCGGCATTAACCTCGCTGCTGGTATTGGTGGTGGGCGGTGTGAAAGTCATTAACGGATCCTTCAGCATTGGCATGCTGGTAGCTTTTCAAAGCTTGATGCAGAGCTTCATGCTTCCCGTGTCCAATATTGTCGGTCTGGGGGCCACAATCCAGGAATTGGAGGGAGACCTGAATCGGCTGGAGGATGTGCTTCATCACTCGACCGATCCCCAAACCGACAAAGATAATACAGTGGGGTCCGGGGGAGCCACTGCCTCCCGTCTGGAAGGCTATCTTGAGCTGAGAAATGTCACATTCGGCTACAACCGTGTTGCTCCTCCTTTGATCGAAAATCTTAGTCTCTCGATCAAACCCGGGCAGCGCATTGCCCTGGTCGGAGCGAGCGGCTCCGGCAAATCGACCATCGCCAAACTGGTATGCGGTCTTTATGAACCCTGGGAAGGGGAGATTCTTTTCGACGGGAAACCGAGGTCAATGATTCCCCGCCCGGTGCTTGCAACCTCTATCGCCATGGTGGAGCAGGATATTTTTCTTTTTGAAGGATCGGTAAGAGACAATCTAACCCTATGGGATTCAACCGTTCCCCACTTCAACCTGGCACACGCTTGCAGGGATGCTGTCATCTATGAAACGGTTACATCCCTGCCTGGAGGGTTTGACGGCCCATTAATTGAAGGGGCTGCGAACCTAAGCGGCGGGCAGAGACAGCGCCTGGAAATCGCCCGGGCTCTGGTGAACAGCCCTTCCATCCTGGTCATGGACGAGGCCACCAGCGCCCTGGATGCCGAGACGGAAAGGATGATCGACCAGCACCTTCGTCGGCGGGGATGTTCATGTCTCATCGTGGCACATCGGTTGAGTACCATCCGGGACTGTGACGAGATTATTGTTTTCCGGCAGGGCAAGGTGGCTGAACGGGGTACTCATGAAGAATTGTGGAGGATGCAGGGAGTCTACAGTCAATTGATATCCAGCGAGGGGGGGGCCCTCGAGGAGGCATAAACAGGGTGGTGGAAGGTGGATTAAACCTCCAGGAGCGGAGCTGCAGGGTCGGGGGGAATAGGCCGATCCTGCTTGATGAGCCGCACACTGTTTGGATCGTCCAGTCTGGATCGATGGCGCTGTTTGCCGTGATGTTGAACCAGAAGACGCCAGAGGGCGCCCGTCGATACTTGTTTAGCCTCAATTCAGGGGAGGCGTTGTTTGGCACTGCCCTTAATTCAGAGGGCCGTTGTCGCGGGATCCTTGCCCTACCGATAGAGGAGACGGAACTCCGTAAGATCCCCGCGCAATGCTTGGGGACGTCTATTCATGATGCTGACCTCACACCGTTAGTGGAGCATTGGATTCATAAACTGGAATCTGTGCTCTCCGAGCCAGTTAAACCAGCAACTCCGATACTCATTTCACCAGGCCAGCCCTTCTCTCTTGCTCCAGGCCAGGTGCTACAGCCGCGCCAGGGTGTCGTTTGGTTGCAGGTCCATCTGGGCAGTGTCCGCTGGTTGGGTTTGAAGAAGATGGTACTGGGTTCGGAAGCCGGCATTTTGCCGCTCGGTCCCGGGATGTGGCTCGAAGCAGAAGGGACGGTAGAAGGGACTGCCTGGGGAATGAGCACAATCATTCAGGATACCTCGGCCTGGTTAAGAGGATTGGGGATTCTTCAAAAGAACATTCTGGACTACATTCATCTTAGCGAGGAGCACGAGCTGGAGGAACAGTTTCACAGGTTGCAGGAGCGGGAACGCTTGAATGCTCGACTTGCCCAGGATGTCATCGCGGATCTCGTATCAGTAGTGAAACCACGCCAGAAAAAACCCAGTTCCCCTGAAGGCGTGCCCCTGCTTGTGGCGGCTCGCGCGGTAGGGCAGGCTCTTGGTATCGAGATTCGTCCCCCTGCCCGGTCTGTGGATCTCGGCAAATTGAAGGAGCCTCTCAAGGCCATTGAGCAGGCCTCACGCATTCGAATGCGCAAGGTTTTGCTGACTGATGGGTGGTGGAGGAAGGACTGTGGTCCCTTGCTCGCATACAAACGGGAGGATCAACAACCCGTTGCACTCCTGCCGGTCTCACCCAGTCGCTACGAACTCCTGGATCCAATACGCATGAACCGGATCTCGGTGAGTGCTTCCGTTGCTTCCAGCCTGTCTCCAGTCGCCTGTATGCTATATAGACCCTTGCCCGAGAAGAAGCTCGGACCTCTCGACCTACTCAAATTTAGCTTGAGAGGGCATCGTAGAGACCTGTTGATCATCCTGGCAGCTGGAATTGTAGGAACCCTCCTGGGGATGTTCACTCCCGTAGTCACTGCCATTTTGATCGACAATGCCATTCCGGATGCAGACCGCGGGCTGTTACGGCAACTCGGGATGGGTCTGCTGGCAGCCGCCTTTGGGAAAACGCTATTTGAGCTTGTTCAGGGTTTTGTGACCAACAGGCTGGAGACCGACTCGACATCTTCTACCCAAGCAGCGGTTTGGGACCGCCTCTTGAAGCTTAGGCCCTCCTTTTTCCGCCGCTATTCTACTGGTGACCTTGCGTCCCGGGTCACTGCGATCAGTAGAATTCGTCAGAAACTCAGTGTGACTACTCTCGGGACTTTGTTTTCCAGTTTTATCTCGTTGCTGAATCTGTTGCTGATGTTTTGCTACAGCGTTCAATTGGCATTGACAGCCTGCGCTGTTGCGCTCCTGACCATTGTGTTTACCACAGTTTCCGGTTTCCTCACCTTTCGGAAATTACGCCCATTGCAGGCAATGGAAGGGAAGATTTTTGGCTTGACGGTGCAATTGATGAATGGTGTTTCTAAACTTCGAGTGTCCGGGGCTGAAGGAAGTGCGTTCGCCTTTTGGGGTAAGAAATACAGTGAACAACAAAAGCAGACCTGGTCTGTCCAGACCATTCAAGACAACGTCCATACTCTTAACCAGACCATGCCGGCGCTGACCTCTGCTCTCATCTTCTGGCTGGCTGCTCTGACGCTCCAAGAGGGGAGCACTCAGGCGAGGGTGGGGCTGACCGCCGGGGCCTTCCTGGCCTTTAATTCAGCCTTCGGTATCTTCATGGGAGGCGCTGCCCAACTTAGCAATACCGTGATTGAGACGCTCGATATATTCAACTTGTGGGAAAGGGCCACCCCGATCCTGACAGCCGAGCCGGAAGTCGATCGCAGCAAGACCGATCCCGGTGAGCTTTCTGGCAGACTGGCGCTGAATCATGTCACATTCCGCTATCGGGAAACCGGACCCCTCACTTTGGAAGACGTGGATCTGCATGCTGACCCTGGGGAGTTCATTGCCCTGGTTGGCCCTTCGGGCGGCGGAAAGTCCACTATCTTCCGTTTGCTGTTGGGCTTTGAGACTCCAGAATCCGGGACAATTTATTATGATGGACAGGACCTGAGCGGCCTGGATGTTTATGCCGTACGCAGGCAGTTGGGTGTGGTGCTTCAAAACAACAGTATTTCAGCGGCTTCTATCTACGAAAATATTGCCACCAGTGCCATGATTAGCCTCGATGATGCCTGGGCAGCAGCCCGGGCTGCCGGTCTCGCGGAAGATATTTCCTCTTTTCCTATGGGAATGCACACCTACGTCAGCGAGGGGGGAACCAATCTCTCCGGGGGACAACGGCAGAGGCTTTTGATCGCGCGGGCCCTGGTCCTTCAACCCAGGATCCTCCTGTTTGATGAAGCTACTAGTGCCCTGGATAACCAGACCCAGTCAATCGTCAGTGATACTTTGGATCGTCTCCGGGTGACCCGAATCGTCATCGCTCATCGACTGAGTACCATTCGTAAAGCAGATCGCATATACGTTATCGAAGCCGGCCGGGTGGTTCAGTTTGGGCCTTTTGAAGAATTGGCCCGCCAGGAGGGTCTATTTGCTCGCCTGATGGCCCGCCAAATGGTCTGATTCTAAGGCAGGCTGAGAATGTGAACCGACGCACCGAGCCATTCTCAGGGATTGGCAAATTTATGTCCTCCTCGCCGGTGCCTCAGAATGGGACCCATAGTATCAGAATAATGCCATTGGTCGATCAATATGATGCCGTCCCCCTGCTTTCTTTGTCAGTCAAGTCAAAGCCGACTTCATATCAATGGATTTTGCACGCTCTGAGCATTGGCCTATAACTTGCATAGCCCTATACAAAGAACTAAGCCAGCTAAGAATTGTTACGTATTTCAATGTCCATGGTTAAAGGAGAAATGAGATGAAAGAGAAAAAAGCCGAATATCCCACTGACCGTTCTATCAACATCAAAGACCTGCTAACGCCTGGAGGTGCGCCGCGAAGACAAGCTGAAGCATGGATCGTCGCGAAGGCTCAGAACGACGAATCATTCAAGAGACAGCTACTTGATGATCCTCGTGCCGTCGTGTCAGCAGAATTGGGAATCGAGTTGCCCCAAGACTACAAAATCACCGTGTTTGAGGAAACAGCCAAGAACATATGTTTGGTAGTTCCCGCCTACTCGGCCCCGCTTGAAGCAGGAGAGTTAGCTGACGAACAGTTGGAGGCCGTGGCGGGGGGCAAAGGGGGAACTTCAGTTCCTCCTGTGACGGGTGGTGACCCTAATGTACACACATTGACAATGACCACTTCTGGAAACTTTGTAACAGACCCCGGTGGAGATAATGCAGGGTTAAACTAAATACGTTCTGAACCGTCGGGATTAACCGATGATCCTGATTCTCAGTAGTGAAGAGGATAAGCACGTCTCCAGGGTCACGGATAGACTGGATGAGCTGGGAGCGCCGTATCTGTGGTTCGACCCAGCCCATTTTCCAGCTGAGGCAGAGATTTGCGTCTGGTATGGGCATCATGGGCTCCTCCGGCGGGTTCTCCGCCACCGGGGCCGAGAATTGGACTTGGCCACGGTCACGGCAGTGTGGAACCGGCGTCCCGGTAGTCCCGGGACGGGTTCCGGAGTTAGGGACGAGCTTCAGAAGAAATGGGTTGCAGGGGAGAGTCGCGACTGCCTCGATGGGTTATGGGAAACTTTAGAGGGTTTTTGGATACCCGGCAAGGCTTCCGACGACCGTGCCGCGCACAACAAAATCAAACAACTCGCGTTGGCCGCTCGGCTTGGTTTTGGCGTTCCTCGGACGCTGATCACAAACAGCCCCAAGTCCTTCCTGGAATTCTACGCCGAATTTGAAGACCAGATAGTGAGCAAGGTTCTTCATGAAGCTCGGGTCGAGCAGGGAGGTGAGCGTCGTCTTGTGTTTACTCACGTAGTACGACGCCGGGACACTGCTGGTTACCGCGCCCTTCGTCATGCGCCCGTAATCTTGCAGGAGTATGTTTCCAAGCACACCGAGATACGCGTCACGGTGGTAGGGTCGCAGGTCTTTGCTGCGGAAATCTTTTCCCAGGCAAGCCGGGTCACTAGACAGGACTGGCGACACTATGACCTCGAACGTGCCACTTACAGACCTCATCGCCTTCCACCACGGGTTGAGATGCTCTGTATTCACTTGGTTCAGGCCCTGCGCCTGTGCTTCGGCGCCATTGATCTCGTTTTGACACCAGAGGGTGAATACGTCTTTCTCGAAATCAATCCAAATGGGCAGTGGGGATGGATTGAGAACTTGACAAATCTGCGGATCAGTGAGGCGATCGCGGAATTATTGGTTCGCGGCGTCCCTTTTCCAACGGAGGACACCTCATCTGCGCTCAACATTTCATGAGGCGTTGGTAGGCGCGGTCCAGCTCCTCCGAGACCTGCCACGCCGGCGAGAAGAAGTCGATGCTGCCCGCGCTCAGGTGGAACGCTTCCGGCAGTTGCATCCTGCCGTCGAAGTAGATCTCCTCATTGACAAACCTCCTGGGTCCGATGTTGTGGACTATGACCTTTTCCTCGATCATCCAGACGGTGGTACGGTCGCGGTCTCTTGGCGTCCGGATCAGGGTATCCCTTGGTCGGTACAATACGCCGACCATTGGGCGTCCAACTACGTGGCGAGCGTCAACGACTTTCATCTCACAATTCAGCAGGCGCTACTCTTTCTGAGGCTGTGTGGCCGAGAGAATTCAGGCCTCATGACCGAGCTATCCGATCAGGTGATCATCGGCCAAGCCATTGAAGAGAATCCGCCTCCTGTCACTGATGTAGAAGTTCAGGGGGCCGCAGATCGCTTTCGAGCCCGGAACGGGCTCTTCAGCGCTGATGCGACGCGACGCTGGCTGGAGGAGATGGGTCTCTCAGCCGAGCGGTATGAGGAACTCATGAGGCAAAGCGTGCGGATGGAGAAGTTCAAGAACCATGTCACGGAGGACCAGGTGGAGCGTTACTTGCAAGGTCATGCCGAAGAATTCGAGAGACTTCATTTTTTCCGGATTTGCTGCTCAACATACGCCGCGGCCGCCAGACTAGCCAAGTTAGCGCGTGAAAAAGGCCTCTTTGCCGCTGCCCAGGCCCAGGTGGAGGGCGGAAAATGGAACCTCAAGGGCGAACTGACTTGCCGAATGGCTGGAGAAGTTGACGCCGCGCTGTCGAGGGCTTTGCCTGGGGCAGTGATTGGGCCAATACCTCAGGGAACTCGATACTGGGTTGCCGAGGTCCTCCGCCGGCAAACGGAGCCGGATGCAGCGACGCGTGCAGCCGTTCGGGATCGGCTCTTTCGAGATTGGTTGTCCGAACGACGCAAGCATGCACAGGTCCAATGGCACTGGATGTAGTGACAAATCTCCTCCGAGTCTCGCGGTGGGCGTCGCCGGTCGATTTGCGCAATTCTCTTCTGCGTGAATCTCCAACTTGTTTGAAGAGAGAGAGGGTATGTACTCATTTCACGCATTGAACGTTATGACATCCGCTGGTTACCTCACCATGACTTTTCCAATATACCGGCCATTGCTTCAGTCGTTAGATCCCGGAGGAGAGATCATTGGAGTTGGAGTTTCCAGCCCGGAGCAGCCTGTAGGGCTTGCGCTGGCTAAGATCTTGTCAGACACAAACTCGGAAATACTTTCCTTATATGTTAGCAGGCCGCACCGGGGCAGAGGAATAGGGAGCTCCCTGCTGCTTAATATGGAGGATGCTTTACTCGATCGAGGCTGTACGAGGGCCGAGTTGGTTTACGCTGCCGGCAAACCGGCGACCGCTGCTCTTGAGAGCATGCTGAATAAGTGTGGCTGGGCTCTGACCCAGCCACGCATGCTCCTATGTAAGATCGGCACGGAAATTGTAAATGCTCCCTGGGTGAAGGAGCTCGTTCTGCCGCCTTCTTTCACAATGGTGCCCTGGAGCGACATAACGGAGGAGGAGCGAATGGTCATCCAACTTCGGCAAGAAGCCCAGAAGTGGATTCCGGACAACCTGGTTCCGTTCCAATATGAGCAGAACATGGAACCCATCAACAGTTTGGGCCTTCGCTTCGACGGTCAGATCGTAGGGTGGATCCTCACGCATCGCATTGCACCAGACACGATCCGCTACACCGCGCTCTTTGTTCATAAGGAGTTTCCCAAGGCCCGTGCTCTGGCTTTGTTGGCCGAAGCGGTGAATCGCCAATTCGCAACGCTGGGCAGAAATTCCTATGGGACGTTTTCTGTTGCCGTTGGCAATACTACAATGGTGAAGTTTGTTGCGCGGCGGTTGGCTCCGTATCTGATTTCAAGATTGGAGACAAGAGGAACTTTCAAATTATTGAGCAAGAGCGAAAGCGATCGCGCGTCAGCGATGACCGCGATTTGCTAGATCCTCCCGGATTCACCTGATGCTGGGTAATGAGGTCCGATTTGCATGAAGCGAGTGTTCATCCTCACCTATTGTCGGAAGCCGGAGCTGCTTTATGGCACCGCATTGATCTTCAAAACTCTACGGGTGGGATTCCCGACGGCAGAGGTGCAGGTGGTCGATAACAGCAGCCTGCCTGGGTTGGTGCGGAGCGTTATCCGCGCGTGGGCCGAGCAAGCCGGCTGTTCCTACAGGCAACTGGATGGTCCGCGAGCCACTTCACATCACCTTTTCCTCAAACGGACAATTCTAAGCGATATGGGGGGGACGGTGATCTTCCTGGATCCCGATGTTTGCTTCTGGGAGAACTGCGAGAACTGGAGCTTCACAGGGCTGGTTGCCGGCCGGAGGATACCTTGCTTCTACGACGAGTTCGCCAGGTGTGTCACCATGCCGCGGCTCCACACTTCCTTTCTGTGGGTTGAGGACGTTGCTCGGCTGCGCGAGCGCATCGTCGAGCTCCAACGCCGCCATTTCGACTTTGATCCCTTCGCTCCCTACATGTTTCCTCAGGGGGGACGCTGGCACCGCTTCGATGCGTGCGCCAATCTATTCGCAGCGCTGGAAGGGGAGATGCACGCCTTCGGTGAGATAGAGCTGAACGCCTACGACCATCTCTTTTGTGGCTCTCACCTGGATCAGGTCCTCGAGATGCTGGACCCGGCGGACAGGACCGCGCTACGACAGCTTCACAGTGATGTCCGCAAGGACTACCGAACGCTCCAAGGCGCCTGGAGACGGCAGGAGGAATACTTTACAAAGCGCCGGGCTGAGCTACCCGTGTTTGCGCAAGGGTAATGGACGGTTGTTGATCCTTGACCCTTAGGTAGCGGCGCCTTGCGAGCAACAACCTTCCCACGCTACTCCTCGAAGCTATCCAAATCGATAAGTGTCGTGGTTAGACGCCCGGACAGAATCTCAGCATCTCCGACTACCGCTTGACACCTCCAACCCAATCATCATTCCAAATTACAATACTGGCCTTTCTTGTTTCGTAATTTGTAATGGGTTAGTTACACAGACGAGTTTGCGAACACCCAGGCGTTGCCAGACATCTCCGACGACCATCTCGACCGCGGCACTCTCTTCGGAAGTGAGCGGCGGCCGCCGATGTGCTCCGCTCGGGTCGAAGCATGCCGTACGTGCGGGGTCTTTCGAATAGATCGAGCGCGCCGCGAGCATCGCCGTGATGATCTCGGGATCCGCGGGTTGTCTGAAGTGCGCCAGCACTCGCTTCAGCGCGCGAGCGGGGTCGGACACCATGTCAGCGTAGTCAAGGAAGAGCAGCCGCTCGGGGGGCAGAGCCAGCGCCGCCTCTGCTGCGGATCGCCAGGCGTGCGCGAAGAAGATCACCGGCGAGAACGTCGCGTCGGGCGGGAACGTGCGCAGACTCGGCATGTAGCGCGCTTGAAACGATCGTGGGCGCCAGATCCACCCCAGCCAGCCCGGCGGGTCAAACAGCATCGAAGCCACCGTCTCGCTCGGGGCTCGGTACAAGAAAACGGCCGACGTGGTGGGAAAGACTCGCAACAACGTGCTGGCGACCTGGATGTTCCAGGCCGCGGGCTTGAGCAGCGGATAGCGCGCCGCGCCCGCCGTCGCCGAAAGCATCTGTGGTACGACCAACGCGAACAGCGACTCGAGCTCTCGGCGGGTGCTGTCGTCGTCGGTCTCTAGCCACGCGAACGACAGGTCGACGACCGTTCCCGGCTCTCTCAGGACCGAGTATTGACCGGAAGCTGGGAGCATGTTAGCCAGCAGCGTCGAGCCGCAGCGACCGGTGTGAAAGATGAACCCATCGGGCCCCGGGCGATCATGCGGAACCGCTCGCACGAAACGATCGAGATCGATCTCGGCGCGGAGCGCATCCGGTCGTTCGAGAAGGACGCGCTTGAGCGTCTGATGGAAAAACGGCTCGCAGCACTCCACGCCTTCGAGATCGACGAGCTCGACCCTGCGTGTCGCGAAGTGCAAGGCGGTCGGGGCGATTGCCCTACCGTCGATGAGGCATCTCTCGATCGCTTCCGCCGAATCGGCTTGCATCTCGTCCATTCTCCGTGCGCGCGACTCAGGGGGGGCTTAGGAGCCCACAGGCAACGAGCCGTTTGGCCAAGGTGAGCTTCTCATCGTCGCCGAGGCCCCCATCCACCTCACGCACGCGGAAGGACCGATCCGCGACGAGTATCCAGCGAATCGCCGGCTCGTGGTTGGCCGGGGCGTGCACCCGATACCCGCCTGGAAGGAGCAGCGTGACACCGTCCGCGTTCGCACTGATCGTCATGGACACGTCGCGCCGCCGCTCGAGCCGCGAATCGAGCGCCAGCAGGTCGGTCCGGAACAGAGCTTCGAGGTGATGATCGGGCGGCAGCATCAAATGCGCTACGTGCTTGGCCGCGAGGTCATTGACGATCGCGCCGATCGAAATGCTCGGGAGCGCCTCGCGCAGGAAGGCGAGGCGCTCCTCGAAGGGCTGGCGAAGCAACTCCGTCGCGCGTTCGTTCAGCAACACACCGGCAGGCATCTGGTCTACGAAGGGCGGCATGGCACCAAGCCGTTCGACGATCCCTTCCAGCACGGCCTTCCACGTGATCGGCCTGAAGACGATATTAGCCGAGAACGACGGGACGTCCTCGCTCACCACATCGTGGATCCAGCCGCGGGGGTGATAGAGCACATCGCCGGCCTCGAGCAGGAACTCGTGCGCCGGCGCGCTGAGCGTGCTCGGATTATAAAGGCCCGGTTCGGCAGTGTGGACTTGGTGAAACAGGCGCCAGCGCTTCCTTCCTGCGATCTGGAGCGTGAAGATCTCTGTCTCGTCATGATGGGGACCCAAGCCGGGGGCGTTGGCGGGCGAGATGTAGCAGCCGAGCGACACTCTAGGGTGCTGGAGCTCGAACTCCATGTTCCGGACGAGTGAAAGAACGGGCGCGGAGGGATCCAACACGCACTCTAGCTTCCGGAGTTGGAGCGACTGCCCGCGCAGCATTCGCTCGTATGCGTCGCTGAGGTTTCGGGGCGGCTCACCTCGGCTCCAGAAATCGTAGCCGCGCATGAAGATCGTGTCCGGTCGCGTGAACATGTCCTCGAGCGACAGGTAGCCCTCGACGTACTCGAGGCTGATGAGGTCTCGGTAAAAGTCGGGCGAGCCCCGCTGGATGTGGAGGGGCACGCGGCCCCAGCAGGTCGAACAAAACTCCGCCGGCGACATGGGTCGGATCAGCGCCTCCAACGACCATGGCGCGGTCATAGCCCTCGGTGCGTCGATGGGTGCGATCACCCTCAATGCTGCCTCACGCTCACTCATCGCGGTGCTCGAATTATCATTGGCTTCTGTCCTGCCTCACCCGATCACAGCACGGCATGCGCATCGCCCGACGGGGGCAGCCACTCACATCCTGACCGGATCTCATTTTAGCGTCTTGGAAGGGTAGTATACACCCAAACGTCTCGGTTGTAACCAAATTGTCTCGCAGAGGGAAGTCACTGCAAGCCTCCGGAATCGAGCAAGTCAGCCATCGCAGCGATCATGGGCAGACCAGTGCTCCTCTGGATCCACAGCCAGTCATGATGGGCATTGATCTCCAGGAAGACATACTCACCGTCCGGCCGGCGGATCATATCGATTGCGGCCGAGGCTAACTGCCAGTGATGGACCAGTCCCCAACACGCCGCCTCCACGGCTGGAGGCAACGTCGTGGGCTGGTAGGCAACTTGAGTGCTTTCGTCTCTCCAGTCCAAGGAACTCGATCGGTTTCGGATCTCGACGGGGAACAGGCTGCGACCGATGATCGTGATCCGCAAGTCTACATCCCTGGGTACCTCTTCCTGGAAAATGCAGGGCGCGTTGCGTATTCGATCAGAGTGATCGAGGTGATGGGGTAGCACCCTGCTGGTATAGACCATCTGAAACTGCGTGCGCGGCGAGCCCAGCTGGCCGCGAAAGACCTTAACGATCACTCTGCCCGCGCACGCCTGATAGAACTTGCGTGCACGGTCTGGATCGCTGGTCACCAGCGTGAGCGGGATCGTCAATCCGGCTGATGCCGCGATCCTGAGCTGGCGAACCTTAGATTCCGCCGCCCAAAGGGCGGCCGGCCGGTTGACCCAGAATGCGTGTCCGAGAAGCGAGCTCAGGCCATGGAAGGCGGTCTCCGCCTCGCCCCGGGCGAACACCGCGGAGGCATCCGGCAGCGCGCCGGAGTGGAAGAGGTTGATGATGGGCCGCCGCATCCACACGGTGCGGACTTCATCGAGGAGGATCTCGCCGGAAGGTGACGCCAGAATGGCTCGCGGCTGCCGCTCCCCATCGAATTCCACTGCAAGCCTCAGCGTGTCAGGGAACCCGTCCAGGTTCACCCTGCGCACTGGAACACCTCGGGACATCAACTCGATCATCACCTCGTCGGCGTGATCGTCGGTTCGTACCGTAAACATCAGCACTTGGTCGCACCGACCGGTAGGATGTGTTTGCCGCAGGCCCGCCAGCGCCTTGGCAAGGTCGAAGTCTGAAATCGTGAAGTTAACTGGCTGAGCGAAAAGCAGGGGAAAAGGAAGTTCGTCGTCTCTCACGTTTTCTCTTACATGCCGGCCGACGCCAGGGGAGGGACAGGTTCCCGCTGGCCGCTCTTGGTTGTTACGGAAAGCAGTGCGGGTCCCTGTTGAGCTCGTGCTCATTGAGCGGCGCGGTTCGGTAACCCATCCGGCACGGGGCCCAGTACACACGCTTGCCACCCAACCGAGCCGCGTGCTTTCCGAATCCGATCGGCTGCAAGCCTGGAATCACGGCTCGGATCACCCGGATGCCGGTTTCGGCCACGTCTGGAGTAGTCAGGTCGACAGCAATGACCTCCATTTCGTGACGGCGCAGGATGTCGACCGCCTCCGCCAACTGCTCTCCAGGTCGCTTACCGGGGCGCACGCTGGCTGCCAGTTCGTCGAACCTTTGACGCCGCACGGACGACCACAGGAACTCCGCACGGGGCAGCCACGCGGGATGGGAGTACGCCGTGTGGTGATCCTCCAAACATCTCACTAGCTCCGGATGCATGGGAGTCTTGAGACTCCACCCTGAATCCACAAGGTGCCACCGCACGGCGCCCAGTACCTCACGGAACGCTTTATCCAGAGCCTCCTGCGGATCAAAAGCGCATCCGGCCCCGATCACGAGTGCAGGATACTTGCCGTCTTTACGCACCGCCATGCCGAGGAACACGGGAATACCAAGATCCGTTGTGATGTGGATGGCAAACGGCTCATGGCCCGCCGCCCGGAGCTCCGCGGCGGCAGATTGGGTGAATCCCTCCGGAAGACTC
>JBGOTQ010000142.1:0-17252 GCA_041476565.1 Terriglobia bacterium
CCCGCGGCGCCGGGACCGTAAATGAATGAATTAATTCTGTCGCACTTTGAATTGCACCCCTCGTACCACCTCAGGTGCATCAGGAACTTTGTTTCGGGTGGCCGCTTTCAACCGCGTGATAAAAGAGCTTGACTTCAGGGTAGGGCGAAGATACTGTGCGCATTACTGGAATATCACCACAATATCACCACGCGCCTAGACCAAAACCTAGGAGGCTACATGAGCATTAGAACGACAAGGCTTAAGGGCGTAATGCTTGGTGTCATGGTGCTTCTGCTTTTGCTCAGCATTTCTTCGTACGGCCAGGAAGGACTCTCAACACTTCGGGGAACCGCGACTGACGCAAGCGGTGCTGTTGTGCCCGGGGCTACTGTGACCGCGCGCGAAATTTTAACCAACGTCGTGGTGCGGACGGTGGTAACGGACGCCCAAGGAAATTACGAAATGCCGGGCTTGAAGTCGGGCAGCTACCAGGTCACGGCTACCCTGACCGGCTTCAAGAAGGTTCTGGTGGACGGCGTCCTGCTCCAGAGCAGCCAGGTCAGGCGCGTCGATATCAAGTTGGAGTTGGGCGGTGTGGCAACCGAAGTGACGGTGAACGAGGCCGCTACAGCGATCCAGACGGAAGAGGGGAAAATCGCATCTGATTTCAAGGCCGCGGAACAGTATGCGAGTTTGCCGATCCCCGGCAACGCCTTCTCCGGCACGTGGGCGGTTCTGGCCATTTTGCCGGACGTCCAGAGGGAACCGGGCGACTGGGGAAGCCCCCGATTCGCAGGTCAGGGCGGCAACCAGGTCCACATGGGCCAGGACGGTGTGAAAGAGGAGACGCTGAACAGCCAGACCGTCAACATGGAGGCGGTCGCAGAAGTCAAGGCGGTCGTGGTGAATAACACTGCCGACTACGCGCGCGTAGGCTACTTCGACACCATCACCAAAAGTGGCACAAATGACTATCATTTCGACGGTTCCTACTATCACCGCAACTCGGCGCTCGGGGCGCGCAACTTCTTCGAGGAAACGAAAGCACCAGTGAAGTATCACACGTTCAACCTTTCGTTCGCGGGCCCCATCATCAAGAACAAGACCTTCTTTTATGCCATGTGGAATGGCGAGCGTATTCCCGCGAGCACCTTCCACCTTAACAGTGTGCCCACCAACGCGATGCGGGCAGGGGATTTCTCCGCAATCGGAACCATTACCGATCCTACGACAGGATTGCCGTTCCCGGGCAATAAGATCCCGGACTCGAGGATCAGCAGTGTCGCCAAGGCGACCCAGGATCTACTGCTCCCGGCTCCGAACCGTGGCGACGCGAACGTTCCGGTGAACAACTTAGGCTGGTTGTGGCCCTACCCTGGCGACCAGTTCCATGCGGACGTCTTTTCGGTTCGCATCGACCATCGCCTGTCCGAGAAGAACTCGCTCTATGGCAGGTTCCAAGCCTACCTGCCGAAGTACGTTTTGTCGAGCAACTACCCTACGACAGGCTGGACTCGGGTGCGGCATAGTTATTCCTGGGTTGTCACCGACACCCAGGTCTTTTCGCCGACCCTGCTCAATTCTTTCACGTTCGGAGGCAACTGGGACTCACAACTTGACGACGGGGAGGTGAATGGATACCAACCTGGCTCCGGCTCGGACCTGGTGCAAAAGATGGGATTGCAGGGCGTCAACAAAAAGGGCATCAATTCGCCCGGCGGCTCCCCATATATCACCATCAGCGGTTACGACGATATATATATCAACCCGGGAGGGTACTATTTATCAAACCGGAATTACAACGTGGCCGATTCCGTGACCTGGGCCAAGGGCAGACACGTGGTGAAGATCGGAGGAGAGCTCAGAAAGTACGGCAACTATAACGAACAGGTCCCTAACGAAAATTACGGCAGGTTCACGTTCAATGGTTCGTTCACTGGAGACGCGTATGCGGACTTTCTGCTGGGATTGCCCAGAAACAGCACCCGGCTGGACCCCCTGGTAAACCGCACATTGTCGTCCAAAGAGCTCGGTTTGTTCATTACCGACACATTCAAGGTAACGCAAAAGCTGACCCTCGACCTCGGCCTGCGCTGGGACCGCTTCACTGCGACGACCTATGACGATGGCTTGATGCTCAACTGGGATCCCACGACCGGCAATGTGATCGTGCCCGCAGCGGCTAAGGATAAGATCAGTCCCCTGTATCCCAGCAACATCACAATCGTAACCGGTGATGTGGTGCCGAAGCCGGACAACAAGAATTTCGTGCCGCGCATTGGTTTCGCCTATCGCCTGAGTGACAAGATGGTCCTGCGCGGAGGTTACGGGATCTTCAACGAGTTCCTGGGCTCAATAGCCCGCGTCTCCAGCGGAGGGCCCTTCCAGATCGCCGAGTCGTATACCAACTCGATCACCAACGGTGTGCCGTATTTCCAGATGCCGAATCCTTTCCCCACCAGCCTTGTGACGGCGGAAATTCCATCACAGGACGTCACCGCCTACCCGATGCAGACAAAAAATGGCCAGATCCACCAGTTCAACCTCAGCGTGGAACGGCAAATTAAAGACATCGGGCTCCGGCTCTCTTACATCGGCTCCCGAAACCGCAATATGAACTACGGCATCGGGACCAACATACCTCAACCAAGCCTGATCCCGTTCAGCGATGACCGGCGGCCGTTCCCTCAGTTTGTCGGTACCTCCGTATACCGTACCGACGGCGCCCAAAACTACAACTCCATGAGTTTCGAGGCCAACCGGCGCGTGGGATGGCTGATGTTCGACGCACATTGGACATGGGCTCACGCGATGGACAACACGCTGAACACCCAGAATGCCTACGCCCCGCTGCTCTGGAACCGAGATTTCGAAGCCAGGCACAGGGTGGTGTTCAACACCATGTGGACGTTGCCGTTCGGCCATGGAAAGCGGTATGCCAGCAGTGTCTCTCCCGTAGTGAATCAAATCATCGGCGGATGGAGCGTGATGTGGGTGATTTATCTGCAGACAGGCCAGTTCTTCTCACCGTCTTTCTCCGATGCCGATCCGTCCAATACCAACAGCTATGGCGGGTATCCGGACCGGGTCTGCAATGGCAACCTGGATCCAGGTCAGCGCACCCTTGAACGCTGGTTTGACACGAACTGCTTCGTGAATCCGCCGGCGGGCCGCTTCGGCAACAGCGGTGCGAATATCCTCGAAGGGCCTGGTCTGAACGTCAACAACGCGACCTTCGTGAAGAATTTCAAGATCACCGAACGCATACAGTTCGACTTCATGACGATGGTTGGCAACATCTTCAATCACCCCAACTTCATGTTTCCTGCATCCGATATCTCCACGGCGGGCGTCGGCATTATCGGCTCTGCGGCGAGTGATACTTGGTCGGCAGAGAAAGCGACTCAGCGTATAATTGAATTCCGAGCACGCATCCGCTATTGAGCTGTTGATGGAACCGGGCCCGACCCTATAAGGCCCTTGCCCTGGAGTGGGTACGCGGCAACGTTGCCAGCGCTCCCCTCCGGGGCGGATTTGTTTTTTCCACCTCGAGTTCCTCCTCCTAACCGCGAAGGCTCAAAGACTCCAAATTCATGTGGAGTCTTTGAGCCTTCGAGATGATCCTTTTAGGGGGTGCAATTGCGGCGGTTGGAGGGGATGATCGCGCCGCGGGTGGCCCTTGCGAAGAAGCGCTCGGAGATGCTTTGGGACGTGCCCCTGGCTAATCTCTCTGGTCCTTGTCGGGACCGAATATTGATTTTTTCACGGGTTCCAATGCTCAAAGAAACGTCAAGCAAAACAGACTCTCGAAACTCTCAGCGCCTGGGGTTTAACGCTATAAACCGGATTCCCTGCCTGATAACTCTGCTTCTGGTTTCCGTTGTGTCCTCCCTTGCGGAGAGCCCTCGACCCATGGTTCCCCAGCCGCAGAAGATTCAATACGGAAAGGGAAGGTTTGAGTTGGGCTCCGCAGTGATCCGCTTCGCTTCGAATTCCGGAGCTGAAGATCGATTCGCTGCCCAGGAGTTATCTGCCATCTTGTCCGCCCGCCTGGGTAAAAAGTTGCCCATATCGGAACAGGCCATGTCAGGGAAGCAGATCGTGCTCAACCGGACCGGAGCCGCCGACCCTTTGCCGGGGCCCAAGGAGAAGCCTGGTCCCGATTCGCGCGAGGCGTACACTCTGAGGATCACGCCGGACGTCGCGGAGATAAGGGCGAAATCGTCCGCCGGAATCTTCTATGGGGTTCAGACGGTGCTCCAACTTGTTTCGGGCGCCGGAGAGGAGGCCTTCCTCCCGGAATTGGAAATTCAGGATTGGCCGTCGCTTTCCTATCGCGGCTTGATGATGGATCTCAGCCATGGGCCGATGCCTACCGAGGAAGAGATCAAGCGTCAGATCGATTTTCTCTCCATGTGGAAAGGGAACCAGTACTACTTCTACTCCGAGGCGACCATCGAGTTTAAGGGCTATCCGCTCATCAATCCAGGAGCGCGCTATACCCAAGCCCAGGTGCGGAAGATTGTGGAATACGCCAGGCTGCGGCATGTGGATGTGGTGCCGTGCATGGAGTTCTACGGACACCTGCATGACGTTTTTAGACTGGAGCGCTATTCGCGCATGTCAGCGTTGCCCTACGGGGGTGAGATCAATCCGCGCCGGGCAGATATTCGGGGAATGCTGAAAGACTGGGTCGAACAAATGGCAGCACTCTTTCCCAGCCCCTGGTTCCATGTCGGCTTCGACGAACCGTGGGAACTCGAGCGCGCCGGCGGTGATGGGAGCGGGGGAGACCCCAAAAAGCTCTACATCGACGTATTGACGGAGGTGGCCGACATATTGCGGCAGTGCGGCAAACAGGTATTGTTCTGGGCGGACTTGAACAGCGGCGCAGAGCTATTCAATCGCTATCCGGATCTGTTGTCCCTGCTGCCTCCAAACGTGATAGCAGTGCCCTGGTATTACGATGCGGATATCGACTTCGACCGGATGGTGGAACCGTTCGCCAAAACGAAAATACCACAGGTGATCGGTACGGGCATTTGGGCCTGGGACGAGCTTACCCCCGACTTCGACGTTACCTTCTCAAACGTAAACGGTTTCTTAGATGCCGGCCGCAAACACGGCATACTTGGCATCGTTGCCACCAACTGGTCGGACTCTGCCCAGGTTATTTTCCGTATGACGTTGCCGGGCATAGCCTACAGTGCCGCGGCAGCCTGGCAGACTGCGCAGATTGACCGCGACAAGTTTTTTGGGGATTACGCTGCCGCGCTCTACTCCCCGGCCGCAGCGACAGAAGTCGCCGGCGCATTGAAAGCGCTGACCGTGGCGCAGAAGAAGCTCATGGCCGCCCTCGGTCGTGAAACAACATTCCGCTTCTGGGATGACCCGCTCGCGCCTGCCGTGTTGGACCGTATTGAAAAACACCGGGATGAACTGCACGATTGCCGGTTGCTGGCGGAGGAGGCTCAAGAGCGTCTCGACCTTGCGCTCGGAGCCGCTCCCAATGCCCCCGGCCTCAACAGTCTCCGGCTGGCGGCGCGCATGCTTGACTACGCGGGGATGAAGTACCTTTACGCGGCGGATTTTGCCAGCTTCTTCCCCAAAATGGGGCCGCAGCCGAGCTCCGAAGATGTGGATTTCTATTTCGGAAGGCAGGCAGGCTCGCGTAATCACTCGCGCTTTTCCGACCTGATGGACACGATCTCTGGAATGCGCGAAGATTACCGTCAGGCCTGGGAAGCCGAGTACACTTCCTACAGGAAGCAGGCGGCTTTGGGGCGCTGGGACGCAGAGTACGAGTACTGGCGACGCCTGCAGGCGCGCCTCTGGGAGTTCCGGGCCCAGTTCAAGGACCACGATCTCTTGCCTCCGCTGCAGTCGTTCCGGCCCGGACATTAGCCTGGGTTATTCATGAGGTGGAGACCTGGGAATAAGACAGTCAAGTTGGGACGCGGATAGCGCGCTGCACGCCGATCGGATCGTAATTTCCAATCCGCCAAGCAGCTTTACCACTCTGTCCGCCCGGGGTCACAACGGATCGCTGTCGCGGGAAAAGTGCCGGGTCTGCTCTTGTCGGCATTTTACGACGGCGCGCGGAACCGGTTGACCATCGTGGGGGTCAAACATCCTACTGAGCGGGCGGTCCGACACGCACGACGTGCTCCCCCAGTCCCTTTGGAATTGTGATCGTTTGCTTTTCAGGACGTGCGTCCTTCAGCCCCCGGCGTGTTTCATCCGACAGGTGCAGGACCCAGTTCGATTCGTGCGACGCAAAATATTGGCAGTAGTGGTCGTCGTAAGACACTGTCAGGGAGACAGGCTGGCCGGGCTGTCGCTCGCTCTCAATCCGGGCGTGAAGGTACCCGGAGTACTCGTTTGCCGTCATATAGCGAGTGCCGGGACCGAGCGCGGTGAGAAGGCGTTCCGCGGCCGTGATATCGATCGAGACGTCACGGTCGTGAAAAATAAGCGAGTGCGGAGCATCTATGGTCCAGGGAATGTCCGTTGCGCTGATTGATCGGTCGTGTGCCCAGCCGCCGTCATGCACAACCTGCTCCATCGCAAGTGCCAGGTCCTTGCCCAGGTACCAGACTGCGTTGAAGTGCCCCAGGCCGAAGCCCATTTCGGAGGCGAGTCGAGCGCTGTGGTGCGGGTAGGAGAGTGATTTCCCACTCCCGCCGTTAATGACGAAGAGTGGTGCGGCTCCGAAATCCTGGCGGAGGTATGCGAGGCCGCGCTCCATGATGAAGCGCTGCGTGATCGCAGGTACGTCCTTTTTGCGGAGGCGATCACCGAATTCTTCATCGAAACCGAGAGTTCCCGTGCCGTCCATCGGCGCGTCCCAGAATGGGCCGGGCGGCGAATCGAGGTCGGGCAGCATGTGAGTATAGCCGTGACACTGGATCTCGAGAACGCCTTCGCGGACACCGGCGTCGAGGCCACGCTTGGTGGAAACGTAATCATGCAGCGTCTTGCCGTCGATTTCGTCGATGACCTGTTGCTTCCAGGGCGTGACGATGCTGCGGTTCTTGCGGTCCACATAACCGCTGACGATGTCTTCCATCAGAATCGCGTGGTGTCGCTTCAAGGGCTCAATAATGCCCTCGCGGATGGCTTTTTCGTCGAGCGTGCGGTAGTGCCAGTATGGCAGGTACGTGCGGTCCGAGGTGCCCATGTCGTCCATGAAGAGCATCATGCTCTTCGGATATTCGGCGTAGAGCATGTAACCCTGCGCGTAAACGAGCGCACGCTTGAAAATGTCGCGGACGACCTGATAGTTGATCTGAACGCTTTCCCGGTCGACTCCGAGCCACACGGTCCGGCCGCGCACCGTCAGGAAGGGCAGGGGCCCACGGCGGGCAAGCACGGTCGCGTCCTTGACCTTGACTTTACTCCCCGGGCTGTAGGAGCCGTCGACTACTGGGAATTCCTTTTCCCTGCCCTGGAGGCCGCGCGTTATGAAGTGGTCCGCGGCAAACGTCAAGCCATCCGGTAGACGATGTTCGCTCACGTACTCCAGGCCGGCGGCGGCGGCAACATCCGGGGCGGCCACGGTGTTGCCGAGCACGACCAGACCGACGCCATAGTCGTTGACAAGATTTGACAGCAGGGCCATGTCCTTTGGAACGGCGGTATCGGACCCCGCATCCCAGATGACAGTGCCATAACGGGGGCGGCCCTCGCGATCAAGCAGGTAGTAGCGGTCGAACCGCTCCTGGTCGAGGCGCAGTATGTCGAACGGCACTCCCCAGGTTTTCAGGAGCGAGACGATGACCGGGAGTTCGCCGCCGGGCTCGATCAGTTTGCTGGCGGGATCGTTCCACTGGTTCCCGATCACGAGCAGAAAACGGTACGGTAACGGCTCTACGGACGCGGGAATAGCGAGCGCGAGCCACAAACAAACGGACGCGACATATGGGAGACAAGTCATAGTGGCCGCATTTTAGCACAAAACGCTCGCACGGAACGTCGTGCGAAGCCCAATAAGTCAGATGGGGGTGTCTTCACTGGGTGCCGGTTGAGCCGAACGACTCCAGCGGAGGCAAAGTATCTCCATCACGGAACGTCTCGAGCAGAATCTGGAACCGCCTCTGCAACTTCCACCAGTATTCGGACTCGGCATCCCATTTCCCAAGCGCCGCGCGCAGACGATAGGGAGTGTATTCAGCCAGCCAGGCGGTGCGATAGGACTCCTGCAGGTTGGTGATCGCGTCGATCAGATCGGAAATGCGTGAATAGCCCGCATCACTGATCTCGTTTTCAAAATAAAACGCCACATCACGCTTGCCGGGCCGGTTGCCCATCCGTTTCCAGAAGTCACTCATCTCGGATGTGTAAATGTATCTCATACCGGCATAATCGAGCATCCGCGCACCGACGAGATAAAGCGACAGACGTGCAGGATCGGCCCCGAGATCAAGGGCGCGCTGCAGGTGTGCCTGGGCGTCCTCCGCCAGGAGCCGCGCCTGATGAAAGTCCTCGCGATGCGCTTGCGCACGCTCCAGGTTGACGGGCGCCAGCCATCCCGTATGCGACTCCGGGAAAAGACATCCGGGTCAGGTTTTGCGCATCGTCAGTCCAGAGCGTCAAGAGCAGCCCGATCGCCCCGTATTTGCGGGCATCCCTCAGCAGGTTGTCCAGTGCCGCGAACGTCTGGTTGAAATCGGGGAAAATCTGGTAATAGCCATATACCGATGTCGAGGCGTATTCGGAAATACCTTTTGCGGCAAGCGGTGCGAGATAGGCGCCGTAGTCTTTTTCCAGCCCGTTGTGCCAGGGCACCGCGGTGATGCCGGGAGGAATCGCCGCCATGATTTCCGTGTTGCTGTTGAGCACATTCATGTCGCCCCATATAACCACGTGCTTGCTGGCCTGTTCGACAAGTCGAGCCACCTGGGTCAAGTGCTGAATATAGAGTTCTCCCTGAGCCACGCCGCCGGCACGTTGTGCGGCCTTTTCCAGCTCATAAGGCTCGACGAACCCGATGTGCATGAACGGGCTGGGAAACAAGCCCCCCAGCTGTTTGACCCAGTCGCCCAACAGGACCCTGACGCGAGGATCGCATCGGACGCACGAAGTCCTCCTTTCAATTTCAAGAAACGAGAAATGACGAAACGGAGTGAACTCGAACGCCTCGAATTCCACCGTATCCAGCGGATAACTCGCCAGATTCTTCACGAGGGCGCGCATGTATTCCATTACGGCAGGTTGCGCAGGGCAGAGAGCGTGACGATAGCGATCGCCCCAGGCGTTTTGAGTTGCCAGTTGAGGATAGGTCGTCGCCAGATGTGTATTGTGGAACCAGACCACCCATGCGGTTGTCCGTACGCCTCGTTTCACATTGAAGGCGTCGTACACGGTTCCGAGCGGGTTGATCTCAAAGTTGTAGTAGGCGCCGCTATCTTTTCGAGGCTTCAGGAAGACCTCCAACACGTCTTCATTGCAGGTCGGAGAGTCTCGTTCGGTATGGAACCCCCAGATGTCCTTGTCGTAGGCCTTTATTCCCACGTAGAGATACTTCTCGTCCCAGAGCAGTTTGCCGTAGCTTAGACTTTGGGGTGTTGAGTGCGTAACGGGGATATAGAAATCGAGCGTGGGCGCCTTTTCCCATGCCAGTTCGTCGAGCAAACCGTCGACATTAATGGTTTCAAGGATGTGATGGCATTCGTAGGGCTGTATTGTCGGCATATTCGAAGTTCCTGCAACTGGGGGAAATAAGCGTGTTCAGGAAGGCATTTCTGCAATAACCGACCGAGACCCAGCTGGCATTACAGAGTTCGGAAGAAGAAACGCCACGTGGTGTTTACGGTGGCATGGACTAAGGCTGAAGCGAAGATCGAGCCACTCTTGCGCCACGTCCAGCCATAGAACAACCCCGCTATCGAAGCCAGAATCACGTAACGCCAATTGGGGAAGCGACCGTTGGTGATGTGCGACAAGCCGAACAGGACGGACGCGGTCAACCATCCTGCCAAAGGGCTTTTCGAAAGGCGCGAGAGTAGATTTTGCAGCAGGCCACGGAAGAGAAACTCCTCCGGCCAGGCGGTAAAGAAGAAAATCACAATTACTACGTAGGGCAACGATTTCCAGTCTGCCCAGTGCGGCGCAAATGTGATGAAGTGAATTCCGATGCCCAGCGGGATCGCGATAATGGCAAACACGATAAAACTGGCCAAAACGTAGAAACCCCAGCGCCGCCCCCAACCGATGAAGTACCCGATCCCGTTCATACATCGCACCAGTACATACGAAGAGAGTGCTATATTCAGCGCCAATAGCACCGTGAAGACATAAGCGAGCTGCCCGTTTGGGTAGGGCCAGAGCCAGTGCGACGGCGAAAACTTCACGAACCCCCATAAACCCAAGAGCATGAACCAATCCTGCCATGCGCCAGGAAGCTTGCTTTCGGCCGAAGCTGCCAGCGCCAGCGACATGAAAACGAGGCCCGCGATGGCTCCGGCACGAGCCAGCGAAAAAGTACTCGTCCCAAAGGCATAGATCAAGTAGGCCAGACACGTGGTCATGCCGAGCACTAATCCGCCACGAAACCCGAAGTGGGAACGGAGGGAATCAGAGGTGCCCCGAGCAGCAAACAGCAGTATCACTGCCAGGAAATACGCAAATGCAGTGAGTGTCGCCGCGAATCCTCGGCCGCCATACCCAAGCCAGAACCCGTAGAAGCCTGCGCCAATACATAAGGCGGCCCAGAGGATTAGAACGGAAAGAGGACCGAGTTGGCGCATTGCAGGCAATTGTTCTTACCTCATGAAAATCCCCTCCTCCGGAGGGGGTGAACGCTTGATAAGCGTTCACGTTCGCAGAAACGCCGGGGTGGGTCTAACGACTGCCACAACCCACCCCAGCTGCCTGCGGCAGCCGCCCCTCCCAGGAGGGGAATAGCCACGCATTTTCATCGGCGGCGGTGAACTTGAAAAGGTCGTGGGGTACTTCTATGAAAATGGCCGGAAAGGCTATGGTTACTGCTTACAGTCTCTTCAGGACGGTGCCACCTACGCGCTCAAGAAGAGCTTTCGCCTATACATCCAATAAAGGATGAGCCATTCCACCCCAAGGAAGGCGAGCGCAGCGAACAAGGGGCCGAACGAACCCATGGCTTCTGCCGGGGCTTTGGTAAAGATGCCCACGATTTGGGAAAGCCGAGTCACTGACTCGCACAGGTAAACGGCCAGAGCATTCATACCAATCACCACAAAGAGCAAGGCCCATTTCCGATGACCTCGACCGTCAATAATCCAGTAGAACACCAGAAACATCAAACATGCCCAGCTGGCAGACAGGATTCCATACGAAACCGTCCACATTTTCATCACGATCGGCACGAATATCGAAACAACATATCCCAGGATAAGACCGCAGACACCGATGACGGCAATCAGTTTCATTTTCGCCTTTGCTGAGAGGGGGCCTCTTAACAGCTGGCCGAGGAGTAGTCCCAGAATCGTGGTAGAGATAGTAGGAATCGTGGAAAGGACCGTCCCCCAGCCCTCTCTGAACACAGACTCGCTGGCCCGATGTCCCAGGAGAGCCAGATCAACGGCATAGACGAGGTTTGCATTTTTTTGATAGGAACCAGCCCCAACCCCAGGCACAGGGACAGTGGCCAAGAGCAACCCATAACCCAGGAGGATCAACGCACCCGCAATCGCCTGGAGACGCCAGGGTTTCCGGACCAACAGAAACGCAATCAAGTAAGCAACGGCGATGGGCTGCAACGCGCTGCTCAGCTCGATAAACCGCGGCGAGCCGAGACTGATCGATTCTCGCATTGAGCCTAACAGGAAAAGGACCAGAAATCGTCGGAGCGCTTGCCTCACCATCTGGGAATGAGTTTGGGTGCGGGAGCGCCGGGCATAGGCAAATGGGATAGAGACTCCCACCATCAACATGAAAGATGGCCAGATGCAATCGTAAAAACGCAGCCCTTCCCAGGGACTGTGGTTCAGTTGATAAACGAGCGTGTCGATCAGGCGATTGTGTGCGAGGGCCTGAATGCCGAGCACGAGCGAACTCCCGCCGACGATCCAAAACATAATGAACCCGCGGAAAGCATCCAAAGAGACCAGGCGAGATGGAGGTGGAGAGGGATCCTGGTCATTAGGGTTGATTGAACTGACAGCTTCCTTAATCCCAGATTCTCTCTTCGCGACATGCGAGGGGTGGGTGGGCATGCAAGAAACCTCCTTAACCGGAAGCCGATTCATTCCGCGAGACTATCGGGCTGGCTCCAGTTTCCAGGTATGACTACCGCTGCCTGCTGGGATGATAATCCTAAGTGTCTCGGCCCGGAATTCCAGCGCTCCTGTGCTGACGGCCGCTTTGCCGTCCACCGCAGCCGGCATTTCTACAAATGTATCCGTCAAGCCTGAGAAGGGACAGAATGCCGCCACTCTTCCCATAGTGTGATGAGGAGCGTGCTGCCCAAAACCAGTATCCCCCCCATGATGGCCATGAACGTGAGCCGCTCTCCCAACCAGATGGCCGCGATGGGCAGGCCGAAGAAAGTAATCAGATAGTTAGAGAGCGCAGCCTGGATGGCGTCAAGTTGTTTCAGGGCTTTGAGAAAGAGTATCATGGAGAGGTAGTTGTGGAAGAAAGTCAACAACGCCAATCCAATCCAGGTCTGCAGTGTAAAGTGTGGGACCCGTGCAAACACATCCATTTCCTGATGGAGAGTCAATGGGGTCATGATGATGAACATGGCCACATAGGTATAATAGAGCATCTCCAAAGGTGAATATCGCTCCAGGACTTTCTTGCCATAGGAGTTGTAAAAGGAACTTCCCAGGACGCCGGAAAAAATGAGCAGATTTCCGAGCAAGAAACTGGCACCGAAATCCATGTGTCCGAAATCAAAGTTGGAGCAGAGAACAACGCCTCCGAGGGCTAGGCCGAAGCTGACCCAGCGAACCCCGGTCATTCGTTCCCCTAACAGCAGAACAGCCAAGATGGCCGTGCACACCGGCAGTGCGAGCATCAATAAAGCGGCATTGCTCGCCAAAGACATCCGAGTCCCCCAAGTCACCAGTACTTGTCCTGGGAAAACTCCAATCACCGCGAGGACCAAAAACAGGACTACGTCCTTCCAGTTCCTGTTTCGAACAGCCGTCGACCCCTTGCTTTCAGAACGAACAAAAGGATACAGCAGGACGGTCGCCAGAGTCATGGGGGCCCAGACTGTGAACAGAGAACCTACTTGATCCTGTACGAGCTTGATACAAGTGAACTGGAGGGCCCACATCAGATTGCAGATGAAGAGGAACAACCAGGATTGCATAAAATCGCCTCATCTTTATTGGGTTGCAGGAAACATTACCCCCGGAAATTCTCCAAAATGCCCCCTCCAGCCTCCGACAAGAACCGTCGGCTCCCCAATCGCCGACACAAGTCGGTCCTTGCTACCGATGTCACTGAATCAAGCGAGCATCACGAAGCCTGCGCGGCCGGGTTGTGAGGCATCTTCAAATGATCCAACAATTCCAGAACTTTACGATTAAGGAAGGCAATGTAGTCCTTGTCGCTGTTGTCAATTTCCATTCGCAACTCTCGGACGACGACCCGCGACAAAACTCCCCGGGCCTGCAGCAGCATTTTTTCAGCATGATGGAATAATTCCATATGCTGCAAACTGAAAACGATTTGAGGTAGGACACCCCGAAATATGGAATAGGCTTCATCCTTCAAACCCTGGCGCGCCAGTATGAACACTTGGGATAAAAGGTCTGTCAAACCCAACCCTGGCATGATGCCGCTAATTCCTACCGGGATCAGCTCCATCATATACATGCCGCCCCACCCCTCGATGATTCCGACTTCACCGTGGGTAGCATCAACAATGGCTTTGATTTTGTTCCCCATCATGGGGTCTTCTAGCTTGACATATCGGAAATGGGGATGAGCCTGGTGCAGGCTAGCAATGAATTCAGGGCCGATGGTGGGTCCGCCGGGATTGAAATCCTGGATGATCAGTGGAATATCAATGGTATTCAGAAGGCGGTCGAAGTAACGGAACAAGTCTCTCTCACCCGGAGAAAAAAGGCGGGGAACGGCAGCGGCTATGGCCGTAGCTCCGGCATTCTGTGCAAATAGAGCCGATTCCATAGCCAGTCGAGCAGACGGATAGTTCACCTGACCGATCACAGGGATCCGTCCCGCTGCGGCAGTAACTGCTTCTTCGACCACCAGCCCCCGTTCCGCTTCAGATAGTTTGTAAAATTCGCTGGCATAAGCCGGGAGACAAACTGCACAGGCTCCCGCTGCCCGGGCGAATTCAATCAACCTGCGCAAGCTTCCTAAGTCTATTGTCTCGTCATCATTGAAAGGTGTGGGGACAATCGGGATCACTCCGTCAATGTGAATACCTCTCGATGACTTCATGAAATCTCCTCGTTTTTCAGGATTCGTTCTGACCTGTCGTACCGATGATTTCCGATTTCCGAATGACCACCCCAGGTGTCAGATGAAGCAAATTGGCAATCGCAAATCGGAAATCAGAAATCAATTGCCCCGCCATTATATCTCCTCTCTGACCCCTCATCCCTATCACTTATTCCCTGGCCCGTGCACCACCGAATCCAAAGGCGGCAGGGTCTGGCCGTCCCGCAGCTTTTCGGAGAAAGCTCGTAATGTAGCCTGCAACTCTCTCCAGTACTGATATTCCGCATCCCACCGCCCCAGCGTCGAATCCATCCGGTACTCGGTGTATTCCATCAGCCAGGCCTGCCGGTAATCTCGCCGTAACTCAGTAATCTGGTCCATGAGGTCGATGGGGCGCCCGTGCGATTGGTA
This sequence comes from Terriglobia bacterium, assembly GCA_041476565.1. Lineage (GTDB taxonomy): Bacteria > Acidobacteriota > Terriglobia > Versatilivoradales > Versatilivoraceae > DATKMG01. The sequence goes on from JBGOTQ010000142.1 coordinate 14,794, forward strand.
CACCCACTCCGAGTTAAACGAGTTCCACCATTCGTCCTGCTTTACTGTTGGTCCCATTTCCTTCCAGCGGTCTGCCAGTTCCACCGCGCTGAGAAATCTCAACCCCGCATAATCGAGCATTTGACTGCCCACCACGAAACTGGAAAGAAAATCAGGATTGGCCTTGAGCCTTTGTGCCCTATAAAAATGATCCAGGGCGTCCTCCGCCAAAAGTCGCGCTTGTCGCAGGTCTTCCCGATGTTCCATGGATTCTTTCAATCGTTCGGACTCCAGGGGGTCATCCCAGAAAACATGAATGGTCTCTTGTCCCAGAGCCTTCTGGAGCCGCAATTCGGCCCGGGAGAATGCGTCCAGCCCTTTGCCCACTTCGGAGGCAACGGTGGGAGAGGTGGTTAGATCCGCGTAGTCTTGAAAGAAATGGTCCCGATCAATCGGTCCGTGCTGCCAGTCCGCAATTACCCCGTATGCGATAGCGGGCCAGGCTTGTCGAATTAAGTTCTGCGACGAGTCAGTCCACAAAGTGTTCATGTGTCCCATTGCCCCGGACTTCTGCGCAGCCGCCAGGAACCTGTCGATGTTATCGAAAGTATACTCAAAATCGGGTGCTACTTCCCGCCAGTTGCTCACTGCAGTGGCAATTATGTGCGGAATATTACGGGCCGTGAGCGGGTCCAGCCATTCCCCGTAGTTGGCCTTGGGATCATACTCCCAGGCCACATCAATCAATCCTGGCGGAAGTTGGGCGAAGATCTCCGGATATTTCTTGATAATGTCGCCCCAGGCCATGACTCGTTTTCCGTGCTTTTGAAATAGACCGGCAACGGCGTTCAGTTGTTGAACAAACAACTTGGCCGGCGTTGCCCCGCTCCCTTCCTTGCGGGCTGCCATTTCAATTTGCCATGTCTCATCGAACCCAATATGTACGAATGGACTGGGGAACAATCGCACCAATTCGTCAGCCCAATCGCTCAACAGTCCTATTACTTTGGGATTGCGGGGATTGAATTCGCCACCATGCGGTAGAGCAGCCAACTCCGCATAACGCTCCACTCGAAACAAATCGTGCAGATGGCCATACAGCTCCAGGCACGGAATCACATCAACGTGCCGCTCACGACCGTAGGCAATAATCCGCCGCACCTGTTCCTGGCTGAATCGCCCCTTGGGGTTCAGCAAGGGGTACTTTTCCAGCTCGATGCTGGCCTCACTGTAAAGGTAGTATTGGTTGCCTTTCCAACTGGCCAGGAAGTCCAACTGCCGTTTCACCTCGTCCTCGGAAAATAGAGGGCCATGACTCATGTCAACCATGATTCCTCGATATGCCAACGACGGCCAATCCTCGACCTCCACGAAAGGCAAAGTGGCGGCCTCTCCATCTCCTTCGATCAGCTGGCGAAGCGTCTGAACTGCATAGAAGAGACCTGCAGACGAACGGCTGCGGATCTCAGCTCCATCCGGAGAAATCTTCAGGCTGTAAGCTTCCCGAGATTCAGGCCCGGGCCGCTGGTCCGGCAGCGGCAATGGATCCACGGACCCCGTACGGCTGAGCCGGATCACTTTTCTGCCCCGCACGTTGGCTTCGACCACGGGCACTAGCCTGCCCAGGTTGCGGGAAAGGGCAGCGGAGAGCTGTTCCGCGGCAAACCGGTCTTCCATGGCGGGGCTAGTGGCAAAGCAAATGGCCAGCGAATTCAACGGAAGCCTGCCGCCCCCCATTTGGATCTTCTGCGGTCTGGGCATGAGGACTCTCGCTTCTACATGCAAGGCCAACACAGAACCGAGCATGATTAACAATAAGGCACTTCTTTTCATGGCCTATTCCTCGCGGGATGACTCACACTTCCGGATAGAGGACTGTCGTCCCTCGGCGCAATGCCAGGTTTGCCAGATGGCCTGCTCTGGCCGCGGCGATGCCAGTCGACACCGGCGCATTGGGAGTTCTCCTGGACTTGACACAGTCCAGGAAATTCTGCAGATGGTGAACTGTCCCATCTGATGACGACTTGGCTTTCTGCTGCGGCTTCTCAAATTCCGGTGTCTCGGAGTATTGGGGCTGTTCCGGGTAAAAGGAATATCCTCCGCGGTGGACTCTTAACATGGCTTTCGTTCCCCGGAATGTCAGTCCGCCGCCTTCACGGTAACCGATCAAGGTGCCGTTGTAGACCACCAAGAAATTCCCCGGATACTGGAGCGCCGCATTCTGGGTATCCGGTGCTTCAAACTCCGGCAGGACATATCGCTCACCCATGGCCTGTATGGTCCGCGGTGTGTCACTCATCATGAACCAGTGGACGACATCGACCCAGTGGACAAACAGATCCGTGAAAGCCCCGCCGCCGTAATCCCAGAACCAGCGCCACTGACGGAAGCGTATGGGGTCAAAGGGGCGGTCAGGGGCAGCGCCTAACCAACGTTTCCAATCCAGTTTTTGTAATTCAACCGGTTCTGGCTGGTTGCCG